>JAEUTF010000120.1 GCA_016788185.1 Bacteroidia bacterium
CCGATCACCAGGAATTGTGAGGCACGCGGACCCGCGCCCCAGCTGAGGTACTCGTTGGTAACAGCCGCCGCATGGGCGGTATTGGGTCGTGTCCGGGAGGCCAGGTTCACCGCAAAATGCAACACATTGTCGGGAACAGGAATCCGTCGAACCAGTTGCTGAAAATAACTGATCTCCTCGCCGGTGAGAATGGTTTTCAGTTCAGGATTGTACTGGCTGGTGGTGTTTTTTACAACGAGTAATTCTTCTTCAATGCTGGGGTAATCGAGGGTGACATTGAACATAAAGCGGTCCAGCTGCGCTTCCGGCAGGGGATATGTACCTTCCTGCTCAATCGGGTTTTGTGTGGCCAGAACGAAGAAGGGAGAAGGCAGCTCATAGCGCTTGCCCGCAGCGGTAACGGCCCGCTCCTGCATGGCTTCCAGCAGGGCCGATTGTGTTTTCGGCGGCGTGCGGTTGATTTCGTCGGCCAGAATGATGTTGGCAAACAGCGGACCTTTCACAAAACGGAAATGACGGCTTTCATCGAGTATTTCCGTTCCGATGATATCGCTGGGCATCAGATCGGGGGTGAACTGGATGCGGTTATAGCTTAAGCCCAGTACCCTGGCAATGGTATTCACCAGCAGGGTCTTCGCCAGTCCGGGAACACCCACGAGCAGACAATGTCCGTTGCTGAAAATCGAAATGAGGGAATCCTTAACGACCTGGTCCTGGCCGATGATGACTTTACCGATTTCTGCACGCAACTCGTGATAGGCATCGCGCAAACCGTCAACGGCAGCGACATCGGAGGAATATTTTTGATTCATAGTGTTGGGCTGAAAGGTCTTTACTGCGTGATCCAGTCGGACAGCAGCGGACAATGTTTATACTCTTCGGCGATCCGTATATACGTCAGGTTCTTTTTTTTGTTCCGCCATTGCTCGAGTACCCGGTTTTGCTTGTCGCTCTGCGCCAGTTCCTGCAATCGCTGGTAATCGTCTTTGAGGTTCAGGCGGTGGGGGAGGGTCCGGTTTTTCAGGTACAGAATACGATACGCCTGATCGCCTTCGCGGGTGCTGCTGAGAATGGGATTTGAAATTTCTTCCTTTTCCATTTTATCCAGCTGAAACAGCACCGCGGGATCCACCTGGTCGGCTTCAAAGCGGGAAGATCCGGAGGACGGATTGATCACCAGCCCGCCGTTCATCCGGGTGTCTTTGTCATCGGAATATTTTTCGGCGGCTTCGGAAAATTTCATGGTTCCGGCACGCAGCATCCTGGCCACGCTATCCATCTCCACCTGTGCTTTTACCATGTCCTCCGCCGTTACCTTCGGATGAATCAGGATGTGCCGGCAGTTGATGCGTTCTCCGCGGCGTTCGATCAGCTGGATGATGTGAAAGCCGAATTGTGTTTCCACGACCGGGGAAATGTCCACCACATTCTTCAGCCGGAAGGCCGCGGCTTCGAATTCCGGAACGAGGTCGCCCCGGTTCACGAAACCCAGTTCGCCGCCCTGCTTGGCGCTCTCCTTGTCCTGCGAGTACAGGATGGCCAGGGTGCTGAATTCTTCACCCTTCAGAATGCGATCGCGCAGCGTTTCCACCTGCTGGCGGGCGGCCGCTTTTTCTTCGGCGCTGACCGGAACCTTGCGGAGGATTTGAGCATATTCCACTTCCGCATTGATCAGGGGTAAACTGTCTTTCGGAATGTTGTCGTAAAAGGTTTTAACGTCGGCGGGTGAGGCGTTGATGTCGCCGGTCACCTTGCTCTGCATCTGCTGAATCAGCAATTGGTCGCGGATCACCGGCGTAAATTCCTCTTTTAACTCGGCAATGGATTTACCGTAATATTTCTCCAGTTTCTCGGCGGAGCCCAGCTGCTGGATGTAATACGACATGTTCTGGTTGATTTTCTGTTCCACCTGGTCGTCGCTGACGGTGACACTGTCAACCCCCGCCTGGTGCAGCAACAGTTTGTTGAGCAGGAACTGGTCGAGAATCTTACAGCGTAGTTCTTCGCCTCGAAGGCTGGTCTGGCTGAGCAGTTGCTGGTACTGCGCTTCGATGTCGGAGAGCAAAATGATGTTGTTGCCCACCACCGCAGCCACCTGGTCCACCACCTTCTCCTGCCCGGGCTGAGCGTTCAGGGGCTGAATCCAGAGAGCAAGGAGGAAAATACTAAGGATTGGAAATCCAGTTTTCAATTTCTTGTTTTTGTAATGCATCTTGGTAGGCGTCTTTTTCCATCTCGCTGATCAGGTCCAGTTTCCTTTTGTTCAGTATCAGGTTGCGGATGTTATCCCTTTCAAAGCTCAACGGGGAGAGACTTTCTTTTATTTTAAACCCCTGGATATTGACAAAGAAAATACTGTTTGAATCGGGTATCTCAATGAAGCGGTTGTTGCGAAGATAATGTTCCTGGTCATAGGCCTCGATGGGTACTTTCTTCAGGAGTTCGTCAAAGAGCAGCCATTCTTCGTCGTTGAAGTAATAATCGCTGGCGAACTGGTAACAATATTCCTCCAACTGTTTCCGGTCCTTTTCCTGCCCGCTCTTGTACCAGTTTTTTACCTTGTCAATTTTGGGAGCGGTGCGGGGCAACTTGAAATACAGTACGCGGATGATATTGTTCTTTAACTGGAAGTTGTTCTGATGATCGTTGTAGTACTTTTCGATTTCCTCATCGCCGATGGCGGTGTCGAGTTTCTGCTTGACCAGTTCGCTCTCGTAAATGTAAGTGATCAGGGAGTTCCTGTACTCTTCCAGCTGACGGTCTACGTTTTTTCTCTCATCATCGAGGTTGTCCTCCGCACGCCGGAGCACCGATTGTTGCTGGATCCAGTTTTGTACATAAGACCGGATGATCGTCAGGCTGTCGTTTTTTGAAGTCCCTCTGGGCACGATGTTCCGGAGATCCTCTGCGTAGAGGTATTTGTCATAGACCCGGGCCACCACCTTTTCGGATACGGCTTCCTGACGGGCTTGTTTTTTGCACGATACCAGCAACAGCACCAGGCACAGTCCTGCCAGGAGAGGGGGGATGGCGGTAGATCGGCTGCCGGATGGATGCGTCAAAACAGTCCGCTTACTTAGTCCACATGGTTTGCAACACCGGCTCGTTGACCTGCACGGCATACTTGGCGCGCAGGGATTCGATCCATGTTTTTTCAAGATGGGTCTGGTAGTCGGCCGTGATCACCCCCTTGGCTTCGTCAAGTGTCTTGGGCATCACCGGAAGGATGTTTTTGATGTCGACAATGACCACCTGATTGTTTTTGTTGATGTCGGCGCTGAGCCCCTTTTTCCATCCCGCGGCTTCAATCAGTTCGTTCTCGCCGTGTGCATAGCGTCCTTCCCTGGTGCTGATGCCGTTGGGTGTGGTTTTGTTGATAGCACTGATAATTTCAGAGGCCGGTTTCTTTCCTTTGTTGATCGCTTTACGGAAATCAGCCGCCGCTTTCGAATTGCTGCAGGTATAAATGACTGCATCGCAACGCTCACCCCAGAGATAGTTGTTTTTGTTGGCCTGGTAATATTCCTGCAAGCCGGCTGTATCCTTCACCGCCTTGCTCCATACCATTTTGTCGGTGAGGTCGAAGAGCAGAATACCATCACGGTATTCACGCATCAGATTTTTGAAATCGGGGTAAATAAGGTCCAGGCGCTCTTCGAGGTATGAAAGGC
This sequence comes from Bacteroidia bacterium, assembly GCA_016788185.1. GTDB lineage: Bacteria > Bacteroidota > Bacteroidia > AKYH767-A > OLB10 > JAJTFW01. The sequence goes on from JAEUTF010000120.1 coordinate 3,672, forward strand.
AGCTTTCACCGGTCCACTGCTCAAACATGGAGTAACCGATGGCCTGAGGATTGTTTCCGCTGCGCTTGGTTTGATGCGTACTGATGTATTTGGCAAAATCCTGCTGGGTAAATTTGCTGACAACCCCCAGGGTGTCAGTCAGGGTGAAGATGGTTTTTTCAAATTTTTCAGCCTGGTTCAGGTCCCATTCCCCTTCCGATAAAGAACTGTCGAGGGCATTGATCAGCTCCTCTTTCACTTTCGGAATTTCAGTGTACTTGTATTTCTTCTTGATCCGGGCAATCATGCTCTGTTTGCTGGCTTCATTGCGGCTGTCGCGGGCAATCATCTGTTTGAGTTCAGCTTTCTTCTCTTCAAAGGGAGGAATACCTCTTCGCTCCAGCAAACGGATGATGTGATAGCCGTAGGAGGTCTTAACGATGCCGCTCAAATCCCCGTTGTTTTTCAGTGCGAAAGCCGCCTTTTCAAATTCAGGTACCATACGGCCGGTGCCAAACCAGGGGAGTTCCCCGCCTTTTTTAGCGGAGCCTTTGTCTTCGCTGTACCGGGCTACCGCAGTATCCCAGGGTAGACCATTTTTGAGTTGCTGCTCCACTTCCCGGATACGGGCATCGGCGGCTTTGAGTGCGCTGTCATTGGCCTCTTTGGGCGTACGGATCATGATGTGGGCGGCATGGATTTCACCTTGTGCCTGGCGGATATCGTGTACCTTGATGATATGGTACCCAAAGCGTGTGCGTACCGGCATGGAGATGGTGCCGGGCTTGGTAGTGAAAGCCGTACTTTCAAAGGGATATACCATTTGCATGCCCGTGAAATAGCCGAGATCGCCGTTGTTGTCTTTCGCGGAAGGGTCTTCGCTGGAGTCGCGTGCCACCTTTCCAAAATCGGCCCCTTTCAGGATCATGTCGCGGATCTTGAGAATGCGGTTATACGCCTGTACGGTGTCCCGGGGAAGTGCGTCCTGGGCTACTTTTAACAGAATGTGGCTGGCTTTCACATCTTTGCCAAGTCGTTCGTAGGCCTCGCGGATGAGACTTTCGCTCACCTCCTTGTCGGTCAGATAGGGCTGTGCCAGCTGCTTTTTATAGCCTGCCAGTTCGGATTTGAAGTTTTCGCTGGTATCCATTTGCATGGTTTCAGCTTCCTTCACCTTGAGTTTGTAATTGATGTACAGATCGAGGTACTCCCGGACAGAGGCTTCGGTGAATACGGAGTCACGGTTGTTTTTGCGGAAAACACGATCGAATTCAGAACGGTTAATTTGCTCCCCGGCGATGGTCATCAGGATGGGATCCTGCTGTACAGTTACTGCCGGGCTTGCTGGTTTTGAGGGCTTTGCAGGAGTACTGGCGGCCCTTGCAGGTTTTACCGGAGTGGCGGCCGCTTTGGCAGGTTTCGTCTGGGCAATTGCGCTGCCCGATACAAGGAACAGGGAGACAAAGAGGGAAGAAATAATGGCTTTTTTCATAGATGCACTGAATTTACAGGGAGGCAAATGTAATAAAGTCCCCGGCTAAATAAGAGGGAAAAAGGCTGTAAACGATGAAATTAAAGTGAAATCAGCCGCCTTCCGGCCTTCTGCAACGGAGCCCGGGCATCCAGCGCGGGTCAGCTTAACGGATAAGGTCCCGGAGGGAGAATAAACCAGGCCTCAGCAGTCTGTTTTACCTCGAATAATTGGGGGCTTCGCGGATCACCGTTACGTCGTGCGGATGACTTTCACGTATACCCGACGACGTTATACGGATGAACTTCGCTTCCTGCAGGTGCCTGATGTTTTTAGCGCCGCAATAGCCCATGGAGGCCCGGAGTCCGCCGACCAGCTGGTACATTTCTTCCGCCAGGGTGCCCTTGTAGGGGACCCGGCCGACAATACCCTCCGGTACCAGTTTCTTCACATCGTCTTCCGCATCCTGGAAATAGCGGTCTTTGGATCCTTCTTTCATGGCCTCGATGGAGCCCATCCCGCGGTACACTTTAAACTTTCTTCCTTCGGCAATCATGGTTTCACCGGGCGACTCTTCGGTTCCGGCAAACAGGGATCCGATCATGACCGTGCTGGCGCCGGCGGCCAGCGCCTTGGCCACATCCCCGGTAAAGCGTATTCCGCCATCGGCAATGATGGGTACGCCGGTGCTTTTCAGGGCTTTGGCTACTTCCAAAACTGCCCAAAGCTGTGGTACCCCGACACCGGCAATGACACGGGTCGTGCAAATGGAGCCCGGACCGATGCCCACCTTGACGGCGTCGGCGCCTGCTTTTACGAGGGCCTTGGCCGCTTCGGCGGTGGCGATGTTACCCACGACCACCTGCAGGTTGCCGAAGGCCTTCTTCACCTTTTTCAGTGTTTCGATGACGCCCTTTGAATGACCATGAGCGGTATCGATCACGATGGCATCCACGCCGGCATTCACCAGGGCTTCCACCCGGGCCAGCGTATCGGCGGTAACTCCCACGGCAGCGGCTACCCGTAAACGGCCCAACTCGTCTTTATTGGAATTGGGACGGGATTTGAATTTGAGGATGTCTTTGTAGGTAATGAGTCCGATGAGTTTGCCGCTCTTATCCACCACCGGCAGCTTTTCGATCTTGTGTTGCTGTAAAATCAATTCTGCCTTTGGTAAACTGGTCACCCCGGTACTCACGATGAGATTGTCCTTGGTCATCACCTGGTGAACCTTTTTCTTCATGTCCTTTTCAAAGCGGAGATCCCGGTTGGTGAGGATGCCTTTGAGTTTACCGGCGCCGTTGATGATGGGAATGCCGCCGATTTTATTTTCCCGCATGAGCCGCATGGCCTCCGCAATGCTGGCGTCCTCCTGCATGGTTACCGGATCCTGGATCATGCCACTTTCACTGCGCTTCACTTTACGCACTTCAGCAGCCTGCCGCTCGATGCTCATGTTTTTATGCAAGACCCCGATGCCGCCTTCCTGGGCCATGGCGATGGCCATCGCCGCTTCCGTCACGGTGTCCATGGCGGCGGAAACCACCGGAACCTTGATGGGGATTTTTTTAGTAAAAAAACTGGAAGTGTCTGTTTCTCTTGGCATTACCTCCGAATAGGAGGGGACTAGCAAAACATCGTCGTAGGTAAGCCCTTCGCCAATAAACTTCTGATCTGTTTTCATAGGATGATCGAGGATATTGGCATGCAAAAGTAAGCATAAATCTCTTTGTGTTGGACTTGCCGTTCAAATTGAACCGGAACAGCAAGTGCGACCGGCGGGAAAAGACCAGTACCGTTGGCGATATTTCAGGAAGACACGGGTAATCTGGTTTTATGAAGTACACGTTGATTCCGGCTTTTGGTTGAGGTACGATGCAAAAAAGAGCCCCTCAACAGGGTGAGGAGCTCTTCGAATCTGCATGGAATTAAAATGACCTATTCAACCAGCAATTTCAGGGTATGATCCTGATCTTCCGATTTCAGTTGTACAAAATAAACTCCGGAAGCGAAGTTTTCAATGTTTATTTCATGGCGGTTACTTCCTTCTCTGGTAGTGCCGCTGAAAGAATATACGATGCGTCCGCTCAGATCCAGAAGTTGAAGGGTATAGGCTACTTTTTCGCGGCTTTCAAAACCGATCAGTACATCCGTACTGGCCGGGTTGGGATACAAACTTAACGGCATTGCTGAACCCTCGTCACCCAGGCGGATGCAATTCAAGGGGTCGATGCTGATGCCGTTTAAAACCCTTGGACTGCTGGCGCCGCAGGCATTGGAAGTAATGACGGAAACCTGCTGGCCGGAGGCGCTGATGGCTCCCCAGTTCACAAAGATTTCCTTAAAGCCCTGTGGTGAAATCAGGGTAGCTCCGGCCGGTATACTCCACTGATAACTGGTGGCTCCTGCTACAGTAGTGACTTCGTACTTGACATTGCTTTGCCCGTTGCATATGCTCACATCGCCGCTGATGGGGCCGGCTGGAGCCGGCGCTCCTTTCACGGCCAGACTTCTGGACGATCCCGATCCACAGGAATTGGAAGCGCTCACACTGATCGTGCCATTGGCAAAACTGCCAAAATCAACAAGGATAGCGTTGCTGCCCTGTCCGTTTACGATGTTAGCTCCCGCAGGAACGTTCCAGGTATAGCTCAGCGCATTGGGTACAGCAGGAATTGAATACGATACCCCCAGTGCTTCACAAAGTCCGCTGCTAGCCCCGCTGATAGCGGCCGGTGTGGCAGGAAGATTTAATCCTGTACTCCGGGTTCTCACCGGACTGGCACCGCAAACATTGACGGCACTGCAGGAAATGCTTCCTCCGGCAAAGAGATTGTCGGCACTCACCTGGATAATATTGGTACCCGCCCCACCGGTAATGGTCAGGCCTGCAGGCAAGACCCATTGATAGGAGGAGGCACGGGCTACGTCGAGCACAGAATAGGTTCCGTTATCACCCGGACACAACCTGGCGGGTCCGGAAATCGAAGACGGACGAACAGGCGCTGCGTAATTGATATCGAGACTCAGCGAAGAAGCCTGTCCGGTTCCGCAATTGTCTACCGGTGCAACCGTAATGGCATCCAGGATGCCATCGTGCGCGGCCGCAGGCGACCATGAAACAAAAATGGATGTGGTTCCCTGCCCCGTTAAAATGGTCATGCCGGCCGGTACTGTCCAGAAATAACTGCTGGCTCCCGGAACAGAGGAAGTACTAAAGGTGGCCGAACCGGTGGTGACGGGTACACATTGGGAAGAGGGTCCGCTGATGGGACCGGCAACCAAAACATTACCCAGATCCGTAGTACCGTCGCAATCGTCATCGATCCCGTTACAAACTTCGATGGCTCCCGGGTAAACATTGCCGTTCGCATCGTTGCAGTCGGTGTTGTCGCTTACATAACCGGGGAGGGTAAGATTACAGCTGCTGCTTGAAACCAAAGGATCACCATAGCTGTCGCCATCGGTATCGGCGTAAAAAGTGTTCAAGGTCAATCCTTCATCCGTCAGTCCGTTGCAGTTATCATCAAGGCCATTGCACACCTCGGTGTTGTTGCCATTATCGGTGACATTCACATCGTCAATCAGCAGGAGGAATTGGTCGTTGGAGTTGTTTCGGAACGCGATATACACCGACTGGCCGGCAAAGGAACTCAGCGAAATGCTGCGTGCCGTCCAACTGGTATTCTCGGCGGCTATATTGAATACTTGTGTGGAATTGCTGACCATGTTTCCGAGGTTTCCGGCACTGCCGGTGGGAGGGCCGGAAGAAACGGGCATCACTCTCACTTCGTATCCATCCGGGTACAAAGGATCATAGGTCAGGGCATTCCAGTTGAGTACGGTGTTGGCGGTGATGGGACCGATGGCAGGGGTCCAGGCCCAATCGTCGGAGGCATTAACAGGGTTATACCATGAAGTACTGAACATCGCCGAATCCGTTACATTGTTGGCAAAATCTTCCCGGCGTTCCCAGGCATCATTCACATAACCAACGGCAACTGCAGGAACATGGTTATCTACATTGACCAGTGTCCATCCCGCAGGGAAGTTATAAGTACCGGCTCCCCCGGCAGTACTACCCGGGATGTTGTCAAAACTTTCGTTGAAAAGGGTAACAGGTGGGCATTGTGCCTGACTTAATACTGACCAAAGCATCAGTAAACTGAATGCTGTTGTTACCCGTACATTTTTTTTCAAAGGTCGGAGTACATTTTTCATCATGAATAGAGGTTGATTGGTTGAGTCAGAAATGTAGAAATAAAAAAAACATACCATGACAATTGCCTGCAAAAAAATATTCCCAAATGTGAATGAAATACAGTGTGCCGGGATCATGAGGAGCGGAACCATTCCTCAACGCCTGTAAAAACGGAGGCCGCCCATCCCTGAGCGGCCTCACCACGCGTTGACCGGAATTTACCGCAACAGAGTCACGGATCCGCTCTTCTCAATCTCCTGACCATTGGTTCCGAAAATACGAACGGTGTACACATAGGTACCCTCAGGAGCGATTTTGCCTTCATACGTACCATCCCAGCCTTCACCGGGCATACGTGTTTCATATACTTTTTGTCCCCACCGGTTAAAGACCACGAAGAAGTAGTTCTTAGCGTCGATGTAAATAAATTCCGGTTTAAATATCGGGTTTTTTCCGCCAGGTGTGAACGCACTGGGAATAAATAAATGGGGTTCCTGTACCAGGCAGAAGATATTGGACTGGCTGGTATCTGCAAAACCATAACTGTTCCCCGGTCCTTCATAGGCGTCAATGCGGTAGCAGAAACGGCCTGAGTAGTTGGGGTACTGGTAAAGCGCAGCCACGTCATCATTGTACTCGAGAATTCCGTTGTTTACGGTGACGATGGGTGTCGGGCTCCAGACGCCGTCCACACTCCGGAACAGTGAATACCTGCTGACATCGCCCAGCCACTCTTCGTAGAAATTCCATTTCAGTTCATTCACCAGGTTGAATTCAGGCTGCCCGGTGAGGAGAATGGTCCGTCCCAGGTTGCTGATTAACACATCGTTTCCACAGGAATCCACCGTGATCACCCGGTAATAATAACTGTATTGATCGGTTCTGGCCGAGAAATCATTGAAGGTGATGATGGGCTGCCCGGTATAAGCGAGCGCCCCAACCGTGATAAAGGGACCAGTCTTATCAAAGGCCCTTTGCAGCTTGTATTTGGAGACGTCGGGGTTGTTGGCGGTATCGACCAGGCATTCTACAATGACCCGGCGAAGGTCAATCACGGTGGCCTTTTTAAGGTAACTGAAGGTGGGCAGGGTAAGCAGATTGGCTATTTCACAGGCCTGGTTGGACGAGGCGGTTCTGCTGCTGGTCACGCCCTGGGCTTGTACATAGTAGCAATATTCTGAGCCGTTGGTCAGGGTGGTATGGCTGTAGGTTACGTTGTTGCCGGGTACGGAAGCCAGGAACGTGAATGGTCCGCCATTTTCACTCACGTAAACGTTGTACTGAGCCACACCGTTCACCATGTTGATGTAGGGATTCCAGCGGAGATCGATGGCACTGCGGCAGATATCGAGTTTGGCCGTGATGAACAAGGTGTTTTGGCTGACACCGATGTTGCTGATATTTCTGCAACTGTCATAGGCGGCGATGCTGTATCGCTGAGGTCCGAATTCGGCAGCCGGGTTGTTGTGCAGGAAGTAACTGGCATTGATGCCGGTCACGCTGCCTACAGAATCCCACGAAGCGCCGTTGAACTGGTAAATGATGTATCCAACAACATCTCCCGACGGGCTGGGCAGCCAGCTGACACTTACCTGCGAAGGGTTGAAAGGATCAAGGCTGGCCGTATCCAGAAGGGCTACGGTGGGCCGTGTTACATCACGGAACAGATCCCCATCGGTAGAGGACATGCTGAAACATCCCAGTTGATCGCCGGTCTCCACTTTGTAATTGATCACGGCTTCACATACATTGATGGTATCAAACCACTGGTACACCGGTGCGGTGGTTGAGCCAATGGTATTCCAGATGCCGGTAGGATATTCTTTGTAAACCGTATAGTTCAGACTGGCAGTGGCCAGCTCGGGGTTGTGCAATGGATTCCAGGTAATGACCGCTACCCCGTTGTTGTTGAATACATCCACTTTGATGGTTTGCAGGGTATCTGATCCCGGTGAAACTTCACCGCCGCAGGCCGTTTGTGTGGTCATGAAATAATACATGGATGCCGCCTGTGCGTTGGCACCTGCATCGGTATAGCTGGTGGTACCGTAATTGGTAATAACGGCTACAGGAGCATAGGGACCACTGAGCGAAGCGGAACGGTAAATGGTATAGTTTGCAAAACGCATTCCGGTATCAACGGGCGCTACCCAGGTCAGTACGACCTGTCCGTTAGGTTGTACCGAAGCGCAGCGCGGTGATGGAGCAACCGGTACGGTATGGTCCACAAAAACTTCACCGTCAACATTCGACACCGAACTGCATCCGGCCGCGTCGGCAATGCTGACTTTATAATTTATAGAATCAATACAGAGTACCAGGTTTTCCTGCCAGCTGGTGGTATTCACGTTCGCGACCACCGACCAGTTGCCCGAACCACCCGGGTTTTCTTTTTCAATGATATAGGTGGCGGCCGACGTGGGGAGTAAGGGATTGCTGACCGGATTCCAGTTCAGTGTAGCCGTCGTGGTGTTGCCACCGCTTACGGTGAGGAAAATGGTGCTCAGTGTATTTCCATTCGCGGCACCGCCGATGGCAGAGGGGTCGGTCTGACCGCTGCAGCCCGACTTGGTTTGCAGATAATAACTGATAGAACCGGCGTTGCCGTTGGCTCCGGCATCAAGATAGGTGCTGATGCTGTTGGATTCGATGGAATCGATCAGCACAAAACCTGAGCCTGTATTTCTCCACAGGTTGAATTGATTGAAATCATCCCAGGTGGCAGGAGTGGGATTTACCCAGGTCAATTGCACCTGACCATTGGGCAGCACGCTGGCACAGCGTAATTCGGGGTGATCAATCACATTACCAATGTACGTAAAGGTATTGGTGTCGATGTTGGAGATGCTGAAGCAGCCGGAATTGTCCTGTACCTGGATGCGATGGAGCAGGGTGGTATCGCAATCGTTGATGACCTCGTTGGTAGTCAGGCCAGGGGTGCTGGTGAGCAAGGACCAGGGATTGCCGGTGATGTAGCTGGTTTGTACATCGTAACCGGTGGCCGCCGATGAAGGCAAAAGGGGCAGGGCATTCCAGTTCATGGTGGCCTGTCCGAGAACACCGGTAGAAGTAAGGTAGATAGAATTCAGCGTGGCGCTGGTGGTTCCGTTATCAACCTGGCCGGTACAACCGCTCTGTGAACGCATGTAATAACTGTACGACTGCGCATTGCCGTTGGCATTGACATCGATCCAGCTGACCTGGTTGAAATTGCTGACGGAATCGTAGAGGACGAAACCGGCGCCGCTGTTGCGGTAGATTTCAAACTCGTTGAAATTGTCATTTGAACTGGCTGGCGTGAGCCACTCGAGCTGTATCTGTCCATTGGGCAAAACGCTGACGCAACGCAGATCCGGATTATCCACCACATTTCCGAGATAGGTAAAGGTATTGGTGTCGATGTTGGAAATGCTGAAGCAGCCTGAATTGTCCTGTACCTGGATGCGGTGGAGCAGGGTGGTATCGCAATCGTTGATGACTTCGTTGGCGGTCAGGGCCAGGGTGCTGGTGAGCAAGGACCAGGGATTGCCGGTGATGTAACTGGTCTGTACATCGTAACCGCTAGCCGCCGAGGAAGGCAGGAGGGGCAGGGCATTCCAGTTCATGGTGGCCTGTCCGAGAACACCGGTAGAAGAAAGGTAAATGGAGTTCAGCGTGGCACTGGTGGTTCCGTTATCAACCTGGCCGGTACAACCGCTTTGTGAACGCATGTAATAACTGTACGACTGCGCATTGCCGTTGGCATTGACATCGATCCAGTTGACCTGGTTGAAATTGCTGACGGAATCGTAGAGGACGAAACCGGCGCCGCTGTTACGATAGATTTCAAATTCGTTGAAGTTGTCATTGGAACTGGCAGGCGTGAGCCACTCGAGCTGTATCTGTCCGTTGGGCAAAACGCTGACGCAACGCAGGTCCGGATTGTCCACCACATTGCCGAGATAGGTAAAGGTATTGGTGTCGATGTTGGAGATGCTGAAGCAGCCGGAATTGTCCTGTACCTGGATGCGGTGGAGCAGGGTCGTGTCGCAATCGTTGATGGCTTCGTTGGCAGTCAGGCCAGGGGTGCTGGTGAGCAAGGACCAGGGATTGCCGGTGATGTAGCTGGTCTGCACATCGTAACCGGTGGCCGCCGAGGAAGGCAGCAGGGGCAGGGCATTCCAGTTCATGGTGGCCTGTCCGAGAATACCGGTAGACGTAAGGTAAATGGAGTTCAGCGTGGCGCTGGTACTGCCATTGTCCAGTTGGCCGGTACAACCGCTTTGCGAACGCATGTAATAACTATACGACTGCGCGTTGCCGTTGGCGTTGACATCGATCCAGCTGACCTGGTTGAAATTGCTGACGGAATCATAGAGGACGAAACCGGCGCCGCTGTTGCGGTAAATTTCGAACTCGTTGAATTCATCGTTGGAGCCGCCGGGACTAAGCCATTCGAGTTGGATTTGTCCGTTGGGCAATACGCTGACGCAACGCAGGTCCGGATTGTTGACAATGTTGCCGGTAAACGTGTAGGTGTTGGAGGCAATGTTGGATCGTGAGAAGCAGCCGAGCTGATCCTCCAGGTAAACCTGATGGCTGATCAGTGTATCGCAATCCAGAATCGGGTGGGAGTACACCAGTTGCACCGTATCTCCGATCCATTGGAGCGTACCCGCCACATTGTAGGTGGATGTAACATTGTACTGGCCGCCTACGGTCGTGGCGGGCAAGGGGGAGGCCAGCGCGGTCCAGTTGAGGTTGGCCTGCCCGAGCACACCGGCGGTGGTCAGGAAAATGGAGCTCAGGGTGTTTCCTGTTGCGCCGTTGGTGGCCTGTCCGGTGCAGCCGCTTTGCGTAACGAGGTAATAGCTGTACGGCTGTGCGTTACCGTTAGCAGTGATGTCTGTATAGGTGAACTGGGCGTTGTTGCCTGTTGAATCCAGAAGTACAAATCCGGCTCCTGAATTCCTCCAGATTTCATATTCGTTAAAGTTGGTAAAACTGGCCGGGGCGGGATTCTCCCAGGTCAGCTGAATGTTCCCGTTCACCTGTACATCCACACACCGCAGGATGGGGTTGCCGATGATATTTCCTACATAGGTAAATACATCGTTGTCGGCCGAACTGATGGACGTGCAGGGTGCATCGTCGTCCAGTTCAATCCGGTATTCATACGGAACGTTGCAAATGTCGATGGTATCCCTGTAGGTAAGGTTCGCGGTGGTTCCGAGCTGAATATAAGCTCCGACACCGGTACTGCGTCGCATCACCCGGTAAGGACCGGGGGCGGTACCCAGCATCGGACTGTGCATCGCATTCCAGTTCAGGTCTGCAAATCCGAGCGCCGCATTGCTGACATTTAAAAGCATGGTGGCCAGTGTATCGCTGGTGCTTCCATTGGTCTGAAGGCCATCACAGCCGGAAAGGGATTTCAGGTAATAATATTGAATAGCATTGTTGGCATTGGCACCCACGTGGAGCCAGGTTGTGGTCAGGTAATTGGTTACTGTACCAACCAGTGTATACGGTCCGGCGGCAGAAGTACTGTGATAAATTTCAGCGCCTGCAAAGAAGGTGTTCGGATCGTTGGGAGCCAGCCAGCTGAGCTGAACATCACCGTTGGCTTGCACGGCAAGGCAGCGGAGATCCGGATTGTCGATGATATCGCCCAATGAGGTAAACTGGTCCTGGTCAACAGATGATTTGGAGAAACAGGCGGAAGCATCACCGATGTCCACACGGTATTGAATCAGGGTATCGCAGAGCACAATGGTGTCGCGGTAGGTGGTATCGGTCGTGTTGCCGATGATCGCCCAGGCCCCGGGAGGTATTCTTCTGTTGATGATGTAGGAACCTGTACTGGTGGCCGGCAATGGATTCCGCAGCGAATTCCAGGCCAGATCAGCAAAGCCAATGCTGGCATTGTTGAGCGAAAGCAACATGGAGGCAAGCGTGTCGCTGGTGGCGACATCGGTTTCGTCAAGATTGGTGGCATCACATCCAGCAACCAGGGTCAGATAATAGTAATTCACCTGGTTATTCGCATTGGCGCCTGCATGGGTGTAAGCGTTGGCTGAATAGACAGAAACCGAACCGATTTTGGTGTAGGGTCCTGCTTTACTCAGAGAATGGTAGACTCCGTACTCCGAAAAGTACTGTGCGGTGTCTATACTGCCTACCCAGCAAAGGGCCACATCGCCGTTGGCCAGGACTTCGGTTGATCGCAAAGAGGGCGCCGTGATGTTGGGAAGGGTACTTTGCAACTGGGCGCCGTCAATGTTGGACCGTGACACGCAATTGGCAGCAGAGGTGTCAACTACATGTATTCTGTAATTGATGGAGTCGTTACAGACAAAAACTGGATCCAGGTACGAGAGGGAGGTGGTGGAATCCAGGAGGACCCAGTTTGCCGATCCCGCCGGCGGCTGTTCACGATAGATATAGTATTGTCCGGTGGTACTCGCACCCAGTGGGGTCATTAAAGGTGTCCAGGTGAGCGAAGCATCGGTGCCGACCTGCGATACCTGCAGGTGAATGGTACTGAGGGTATCGCTGATTTCCCTCGGAAGGAGGTCACAGCCTGAACGGGTGGTGATGTAATACGATACCGGTCCGGAATTGGCATTGGCCGTGGCATCGAGATAGGTCAATACGGTATCATAATTGGTGATTTTAAATCCTTTGAGGCTATCCAGCAAACTGAATGGTCCGGCGGGTCCGGTCAAGGACCGGTAAATGTAAAAGGCTTTGAAAAACTGATTCGTATCCGATTCGCCGGTATCCACCGGGGGCAGGAAAGTCAGGTTGACGGTACCATTGGCCAGCACATCGGCGCATTTGAAACGGGCGGCCCCAACAGGAGGTGGAGCCAGTACCACAATCGTGAGCGTATTGAAATTTACGGCGGGGGAAGGACAGAAGTTGTCAAAAACCTTTAACACGAAGTTGTAGGTACTCGACAGGTTGACACATCCCAGGTTTTTCGGCAGATGATTGCAGTCGGTAATCCAGAAGAAACGCGTTTGAAGGGTAAGGGGATAAAATAAGGTCTGGATAGGAGGGACCGTGTCAATCAACGGAGGGTCCAGGGTGGCACAGGGCGGGAAGGGGCATCCGGCGCTCGCATTGGTGAAATTGGTACCGAACTGAGAGCCGGTGGCGGACAAACTCAGGCTCTGCGGCCCACCCCCCGCGTTGGCCGGCAGCGCTTCAAAATCGAAGGCGACCAGCGTGATATCAACCGTATCTCCGGCATACACCGTATCAATGATCTGGTTGAGGGGGTTTCCTAAAAGGTCCTGAACATCCGGAGGGGTATTGTATACGGTGGTCGGACTGGCTGGAGGTTGCGTGATGATGCAATTGTTGAGCAGCGCAATCTGAATTTCCCGGTAAATTTCAGCCACTTTGATGTTGCACTTGTAGGCCGTAACTTTCGTCACAGTCACAAAGGCGCCGGGCGTGTAGGAGGTAAAAGTTACCACCCCGGTTGCCGAATTCATGGTAGCGGCCACATTCAATGGGTTTTGGGCCGGGCCCGGCAAGGGGCTGCTGGCCGAATACCCTCCTGCGAAGGGGTAATTGGTACCCGGATAACCGTTCTGAAGGGGATTTCCCCAGGAATAAACCAGCGAGTCGAGTTCAAGGTCAATCGCGTTGTGGTTGTAAGAGGTCTGGTTCCGGGTGCAGGTTCCTAACTGGGGCTTTTCAGCAAATTGGGGAGATGAATCGAAACAGGGATTGGTGTTGGTCGCATTGTAGGGGTACATCACCGCTCTCAGGGTGAAATCACCGGCGCCGGCGCCCAGGTTGGTGATGGCTGCATTGCGGCAACAGTCATTGTAATAAAAATACCAACCCGTTACAGGAGGAACTCCGGTAATGAAAATCGGGGCGGACCGGTAAACGAATTCTTCAACCGCATTGGCATATCCCATGGGGTTGGCACAGGTCGGACACCCCGGCCCTACAGGTGAAATGTCGGTTTGGGAAATCAGGGTACAGACAATTCCGCCGGCCCATCCGGTAGCATTGGTGGTCAGGGTAACCGAGTTGGGGCCAGGAATACCGTTGCAGTCACGGTAAAGTTTAACCGTAAATATAAATCTGCCTGTATTGGGTCCGGATTTGACACAATCCCAGGTAACTTCGCCCCCCATGAGGTGGGACGCATGGGTGGCCGTACTCCCGATGGTAATCAGGAATAACAGCAAGGATAAAATTCTTTTCATTGGTTTGGATGGATAACGCGTGAGGTCCAAACTTAATAATAAAAATGGTATCCCGCAATGGCTTATTTGCCAACAACTATTTCCGTTAGGTCACCCTCCTGAAAATAGAGGTTAGCACAATCTTTGATCTCCGCCGCACTTACCTGCTCAATGGCCGCCAGGTACTCTTTTAAGTAACTTGTATTCAAATTGTTAAGGCAAAGCATCTTGTGTTTGTCCGCCAGGGCAAAGGGGCCGTCGATGCTGCGCTGAAAAGCGCCGGTGAGATAGTTTTTAACAAGCCGTAACTCCTGCGGAGATACCAGTTCTTCGCGCAGCTTTTTTAACTCCAGATAAATTTCATGGATGGCCGCTTCCCGTACTTCTGCCCCTACCTCAGTGCTGATGAAGAAATAGCCTTCCTGGTCCTGGCTGACCAGGCCCGAGCCGATGCCGTAGGTGTAGCCTTTGTCTTCACGTATATTGCTCATCAGCCGTGATCCGAAATAGCCGCCAAGAATGGTGTTGAGCACGCTGAATTTGAAATAATCCGGATGATGCCGGGTGAACAAACGTCTTCCGATGCGTATGGCCGATTGAAGGGCATCGGTTTTTTCACTGAACTGTTTGCTGGTTTCCGGAAATATTCTTTCCGCAGCGGGGAGACTCCCGCTTTGCAGTCCACTTTCGTCGATGGCTTTGAGGATGGCGGAGATACTTTCTTCCGATGCCTGCCCTGCTATGAAAACGGCTCTTAAGCCATTCAGATACCCTGACTGGTGATACTTTTTTAAGGCTTCCGTAGAGAGTTGATCGTAATCTTCCGGCTTGATGATTCGCCCATACGGGTGTGCTTCTCCGAAAAGTGCCTGAATAAATTTTCTTCGAGCTAAAAAGTCAACTTTGGTGAGGTTCACCGCCAGTCTTTGTTTCCCTTGTTGCCGGTAGGTCCTGATTTCCTGTTCGGGAAAGGCAGGCGCACACACCAGTTCCATGAGAAAAGGCAGCGTTTTTTGAGAGAATTTGCTCAATGTGAAGAGCGTCACACTCGACCAGTCCGCGCCACTTTCCGACTCCAGGTAGGCTCCGAAATAATCCAGGGCCTCGGCCAGTTCAGCCGAACTGTACTTGGCTGTTCCTTCGTCCAGAAGATCATTGGTGGCCGTGGCCAGCAAGGGAACCGGAGCCGCCATGTTTCCGGCAGCAAAAACGAGTTCGGTCTTCAGTACTTCCTGTGTACCGGAACGAAGGATATAAACCGGAACACCAGCTCGGGTTTGTCTGATTTCAGGTTCCTGAACGTTCAGGTCGGCGGCTGTTTTGATGTCGGGGGCTGTATGTCTGTTTAACATTTCAGGATTTGGCATGATAGCGAAGGATGGAACAATTTTCGTCGCGCAGCACGTCTGTGGCTACGCGCATGATGTCCTCTTTGGTGACGCTGTTGTAAGAGGATGACTGAAGGTTGCAAAGTCCGGCGTCGCCCAGCATTTCAAAATAGGCCAGGTGGAGGGCTTTGTTGGCAATGCCCATTTCTGAAAACTCCAGTGACGATTCCGCCTTGTGGCGAACTTTCCCGAGCTCACGGTCGTCTATATCCGATTTTACCCTTTCCAGTTCCTCCAGCAAGGCCTTTTCGGCTTCTTCCATGGAGACGCCGTTTACCAGTTTTCCCTCAACGTAAAGCAGACTTTTGTCCAGATCCCCCAGCATGTAGGCGCTGACTTCAGTGAATACAGGCCGTTGCTTGACCAGTTTTTGGTACAATCGCGATGACTTTCCCCTCGAAAGGATGTCGCTCAGCAGGTCGGTGGCGAAAAATTCATGCTCATGCCTGGCGCAGCAGTGCCAGACCATATAAAGATGTGAATGCGGGACATCTTCGAAGACTTCTTCCGTTCTTTTTTCATTTTGGACAGGCTCCTGCGGGAGATGACGGGCCGGAACATCGGCGGCCGGGATCGGTTCAAACCATTTCACGGCAAGCTCCCGGGCCCGTTCCAGCGTACAGTTTCCGGCAATGCTCAGGATGGCGTTGTTGGGCGCATACCACTTTTTGAAAAAGGATTTGACATCCCCGAGAGAAGCGTTTTCAATGTGTGAAAGCTCTTTTCCGATGGTGGCCCAACGGTACGGGTGAACTTTGTAAGCCAATGGGCGAAGCTTCAGCCATACATCACCGTAAGGTTGGTTCAGGTATCGTTGCTTGAACTCCTCCACCACCACCGATCGTTGTACCTCGAGGCTTTTTTCCGTAAATGCCAGACTCAGCATCCGGTCGCTCTCCAGCCAGAAACCGGTTTCAAGATTCTGGGAGGGAATGGTTAAATAATAATTGGTGATATCGTTGTTTGTAAAGGCATTGTTTTCGCCCCCGGCTAGCTGCAGGGGTTCGTCGTAGCTGGGAATGTTCACCGATCCGCCAAACATCAGGTGTTCGAACAGATGGGCAAAGCCCGTTTGGGATGGATCTTCATCCCGCGCCCCGACTTTGTACAGGATGTTCATGGCAACCAGGGGGGTTGAATGGTCTTCGTGTACAATGACCGTTAGTCCGTTTTTCAGACTGAATTTTTCAAACTTGATCATAGCGCTCAGTTGAAATCTGCCTGGATCGAGCAGATTCGCATTTTTTCTTCTTTAAATTCATTCCAGATCTCCTTCACAATTTCTCCGGCAGGCATAATCGTACGGATGGAGGAGGCTACCTGTCCGATTTCCAGTTCTCCTTCGTCCAGATCGCCTTCAAACATGCCTTTTTTGGCACGGGCGCGACCCAGTATCTGTTTGAGTTCATCGGCGCCGGCACCCCTGGCTTCTGCCGCTGCGATCTCCTGGTAAAATCTGTTTTTTACCAGTCGTACCGGGGTGAGTTGTTTGAGCGACAGTTGGGTGTCGCCTTCGCGGCTGCTGATCACCACCTTTTTGAAATTTTCATGGGCGGAGGATTCATCGGAAGCGACAAAGCGGGAGCCGATCTGGACGCCTTCCGCGCCCAGGGCAAAAGCGGCGAGCATGGCTTTGCCACCGCCGATTCCGCCGGCCGCGATCAGGGGGATCGTGACGGCTTCACGGATGAGGGGAATCAGGCACATGGTGGTCGTCTCTTCACGGCCGTTATGCCCTCCGGCTTCAAATCCCTCGGCTACAATGGCATCCACACCGGCTTCCACCGATTTTATGGCGAAACGGGTGTTGGCAATGACGTGCACCACCTTGATGCCTTTTTCCTTCAGTTTCGCGGTCCAGGTAGCGGGGTTGCCCGCCGACGTGAAAACAACAGGGACCTGTTCCTCCACGATGGTGTGTATGTGCTCCTCAATATTGGGATAAAGCAGGGGGAGATTCACACCGTAAGGGGCCGCGGTGGCCGCCTTGCATTTTCGGATGTGTTCTCTCAGAACGTCCGGGTACATGGAGCCTGCACCGATCAGCCCCAGACCTCCTGCGTTACTAACGGCACTGGCTAGCCTCCATCCGCTGCACCAGATCATGCCGGCCTGTACAATCGGGTATCTGATGTTGAAGAGCTGCGTGATTCTGTTTTGCATGTCAGTATTCTGTTTCTCTTTTGTGTTTCATCCAGCCCCATATTTCAAGCCTTGCTTTCACCCGGGCTCCGAATTCTCTCACGTAAAACCAGCGGGGTGTTCCCCCTGGGTAATCTCCCGCTTCGTGCCCCCATGCTGTTATTCCGAACCTGGAGGCCAGCCACAAGGCACGGTGCAAATGTAGCCGCTGGGATACAATGATCACCGGTGTTTCCCCGTATTGCCTTTTGTAAAATTGCAGGGACTCAAAGGTGTCCGCGCTCGATTTATCAAGGAGGCAGGCACTGTCCGGAACTCCTCGCAAAGTAAGGGCTTCCAGCATGTCATGGGGTTCGTGGTACCATCTGCCGTCGTCGTATCCGCTGAGAATCAGTTTTATGTGAGGGTGCTTTTGCCAGAGGGCGGCGGCACTGTCCATCCGGCCAAGAAAAGCATAATTGGGGTTGGGGCTGCTTGGATAATTCCGTCCGGCGCCCGGCACCAGTACATAGGGGATGGAACCGGCATCGGCATCACGGGCCAGGTGTGTTTTTCCGAAATAGTAGATATCAAGATAATTGAACCAAACAATAAGAAGGAGGAGGGTAGCAAAGAGAACCGCCTTTACAAGAAACTTCATGGCCTGCGAAAATACGGATAACAGCGCAATGAAGGGCCGCGATTTTGTGCGTCGGTCGGTCATATTTTATGCTTTTGAATAAATGCCATGTTACTTCCATCTAAACCTTTACTTTTACAGCGCCATGAAAATAATTATTCCGGTAGCCGGTATCGGCTCCAAACTCAGGCCGCATACGCATACACAACCCAAGGCGCTGGTTCCGGTCGCGGGGAAACCGATCCTTTCTCACATCGTGGATTATTTGATCGCCGGCGGATTTAATGAGTTTGTTTTTATCATCGGATACCTCGGAGATAAAATCGAGGATTATGTGAAATCAAAGTACCCGAAACTGAAGGCTTCTTTTGTCATCCAGGAACCGCGGGAAGGAACCGGTCATGCCGTATGGCTCGCCCGCGACTATGTTCAGCCGGATGAAGAACTTCTCATCGTTTTAGGCGATACCATCATCGACTTTGAACTGGGTGAACTGATGAAAATGCCCTATTCAGCACTGGGTCTTCAGAAAGTGGATGATCCCCGTCAGTTTGGCGTGGCCGAAGTGGACAAGGAAGGATTCATTACGCGGCTGGAGGAAAAGCCGGTGATACCCAAGTCCAACCAGGCCCTCGTCGGTATTTACCGGATTAAGGAAGCCGGCAAACTGATGGATGCGCTTGATTACATCATACGGAACAACGTACGCCACCACGGCGAATTTCACCTGACTTATGGCATTCAGCGTATGATCAGTCAGGGTGAAAAGGTCAGTACCTTCCGTGTGGGCAACTGGTTCGACTGCGGGAGCAAGGCGAACCTTCTTGAAACGAATGCGGTGTTGTTGAGAAAACATACAGATTCACCGCAACGGAAATACAATTTCCACAATACCATTATCATTCCGCCTGTCAGCATTGCAGAGCATTGTGATATCAGTGATTCCATCATCGGGCCGAATGTATCGATCGGGGAACACACCATCATCCGTCATTCCATCATCCGCGATTCCATCATCGGTGCCTATGCCCATCTTGAAACGGCGATTCTTCATCACAGCATTGTGGGAAGTGATGCTTTTCTGAAAGGCCTGAGTCAAAGCCTCAACATCGGCGACAGCACAGAGATCGACTTTAGTTAAACGCAACATAATTATGATCCCGAAAGATACAGAGGTATTCAAACTCATCAAACAGGAACTGAAAAGACAACGTCACGGCATTGAGCTGATTGCTTCAGAGAATTTTGTTTCCAAGCAGGTCATGCAGGCCATGGGCTCCTGCCTCACCAATAAATACGCGGAAGGGCTGCCGGGCAAACGTTATTACGGCGGCTGTGAAATCGTGGACCAGGTGGAACAACTCGCCATCGACAGGGCCAAAGCTTTGTTCGGGGCGGCCTGGGTAAACGTTCAGCCGCATTCCGGGGCTCAGGCCAATGCAGCGGTGATGCTGGGGGTCTTGAACGCCGGTGACAAAATCATGGGCTTCGACTTATCGCACGGTGGCCACCTGACGCATGGTTCGCCGGTGAACTTCAGCGGCAAACTCTATGTGCCCTGTTTTTACGGCGTGGAGAAGGAAACCGGCCGGATCAATTACGATAAGGTGGAAGTCCTGGCCAAAAAGGAAAAACCAAAACTGATCATTTGCGGCGCCTCCGCCTATTCACGCGACTGGGACTATGCACGGCTCCGGAACATCGCCGACAAGGTGGGCGCATTGCTGCTGGGCGATATTTCTCACCCCTCCGGACTGATCGCGAAAGGAATACTCAATGACCCGCTTCCTTATTGTCATATCATCACCACCACGACGCACAAAACGCTGCGCGGTCCCAGAGGAGGCATGATCCTGATGGGAAAGGATTTCCCGAACCCCTTCGGCTTAAAAACCCCGAAAGGAGAACTGCGGATGATGTCTTCTGTACTGGATTCGGCCGTTTTCCCCGGTACGCAAGGCGGGCCACTGGAGCATGTCATTGCTTCCAAGGCCATCGCTTTCGGAGAGGCCCTGACGGATGATTTTCTGAAGTATACCATCCAGGTGGTGAAGAATGCAAAGGCCATGTCGGCTGCGCTGATGAAGAAGGGGTATGAGATCATATCAGGTGGTACCGACAATCACATGATGCTGATTGATCTCCGGAACAAAAACCTGAGTGGAAAGCAAGCCGAGAACGCCCTGATAAAGGCCGACATCACCATCAATAAGAACATGGTGCCATTCGACGATAAGAGCCCCTTTGTCACCTCCGGGATTCGTGTAGGAACTGCTGCCCTGACATCGCGAGGACTGAAAGAAGCTCATATGAAAAAAGTGGTGGCCTTTCTGGATAAAGTTTTGATGAATCCCGACGATGAGAAGGTCATCAGGAAGGTCCGGGCGGAAGTCAATGCGTTTATTGAAAAATTCCCCTTGTACTGATGCCCGCAATAGAACCAATGGTTTGGCGTTAAATGTCCGGAATGAAAAACACTGTTTTCCTGATCATCTTCTTCCTGGCAGGGCTTGGAAATTCATGTTCGCTGGCCCAGAGCGGCGGCAACAATACTTTTGAATTTCTGAACCTGGTGGCTCCCGCCAGAGCTGCGGCCCTTGGAGGAAATGCCATCGCCACCCGGAGCGATGACATCACCCTGACGGCGCAAAATCCGGCTTTGTATGATCCCGAAATGGACCAGCAAGTGTCCCTCAGTTACGTAGCCTATCTGGCCGGCATCAGGTATGGGAATGTCATGCTGGCCAAAGATTTTTCTGCTGCCGGGACTTTTGGATTTAACCTGCAATACATCAGTTACGGAGAATTTGAGGAGACCTCCGTTACTTCTGAAAAAACAGGCAGTTTCAGCGCCGGAGAATATGCCTTCAATGTAGGCTGGAGTAAAGCGCTTGACAGTGGTCTTTACATCGGTGCCAACGTGAAATACATTACCTCCTCCTTTGGCGATAACCATTCGAACGGGCTGGCAGCCGATCTGGGTCTTAACTGGTCCGACAGGGAAAAGTTCTGGAGTGCTTCCCTGGTGCTCAAAAATGTGGGCCGGCAACTGAAAGCCTATGAAGGCGCGGAACGTGAAAAACTGCCTTTTGAAATTCAGGCGGGGGTGGCCCGGCAATTGCCCAAAGCGCCATTCCGGTTTTCACTGATAGCACAGCACTTGCAGACTTTTGACATCACCTATACCGACCCTTCTCAGGCAGGCATTGATCCTTTGACGGGTGAAAGCAAGAGCGATAAAATCAATACTTTCGATAAAGTGGTGAGGCACCTGGTGTTCAATGTGGAGATTTTGTTTTCCAAAAATTTCAATGCACGGCTGGGCTATAATTTCCTGCGCAGAAATGAATTGGGTTTCCCTGAGAAAAAGGGCATGAGCGGGATGAGCCTGGGTCTTGGTTTCAAGGTAAGTAAGTTTAATTTCAGCTATGCCCACAGCATTTTCAATACTGCAGCCGGCAGCAATCATTTTACCGTGACCACCAACCTGAAAAACTTCGCGGGCAGGGATTAATTTTACCTTTCCTGAAATCTCCGACGGAGTTTTAAGCCATCCGTACGAAGGGATCCCGCGATGGATAAAAAACAATCATCTCGAATTTTTCATGACACGGCCAAGTTCACGTTTGGCTTCAGCGTCTTTGATACTGTCGCGTTTGTCGTAAAGCTTTTTTCCGCGTGCAAGACCGAGTTCAACTTTGGCAAACCCTCTTTCGGCAATGTATAGCCTCACCGGAATCAGGGTGACCCCTTTTTCCTTCAGCTTGGCCTGCAAACGACGCAACTGGTAGCGATGCAGAAGGAGCTTACGCTCCCGTCTGGGGGCATGATTGCTGTAGCCGCCGTGTTCGTAGGCGCTGATGTGCAGATTCTTGATCCAGAGATCCTCGTTTTTAAAAAAGCAATAGGCATCCGTCAGGTTGGCTTTGCCTTCGCGTACCGCTTTGATTTCAGTTCCGGTCAGGACAATGCCAGCCTCCCAGGTGTCGCTGATGAAGTAATTAAAGCTCGCCTTCCTGTTGACAATATTAACGGTCGCCGCAATTTTGGTCATGCAGTGCAAAAGTAGTGAATAAGCGCATCTTACTTCCCGAAGGGAATCAGGATACGTTCACTATGCAGTGAGCAGCAGAATCATCACTTCACTACTCCTTGTTTTGATTTTTTGTCACCACCAGTACCGGAATTTTAATCCGGTGCCGGACGGCATCCACCGTGGATCCCAGAATGAAATCCATGAGTGCTTTGTGACCGTGCGCTCCCATCACCAGAAGATCGGCCTCGGCTTCATTTACCAGTTGAGGGATAGATTTTCGGGGGTTGCCAAATCCCAGTCTGGTTTCACAGGTATATCCCTGATCAGCCATGAAGGCGGCATACTGATCCAGGGTTTCCTGATCACGGCGGCTTTCCAGATCCCTTGCATCGGATCCCAGCCACAGGGCTCCCGCGCTTTCGGTGATATGCAGTAAAATGTAACTGGCATTTTTCCCTCCCTGGTCAATGGCGCTTTGCAGCGCCACCTGGTCCATACTGCCAAAGTCAAGGGTGATGGCGATCCGTTTGCTTTTTGTTTTTTCCTTCACTTCCATTTCCATGAAGCTTCCGTGTGGCAAAGTGAGATCTTTTTCTCGGAATTTCTTTACGAAGGGGGAGAAGGTGATGTACAACAACATAAGTCCGGCAAAAATGCAAAAGGGCAATACCAGCAGGCGCAACCATAAACTGTCGCTGGCCTGCATCCAGTCATGCAACTGTCCGAATACCATTCTGACATTGAGGCCCACAATGATAATGGCACAAATCCAGGCGGCGAATTTTGTCTTCGCTGAAATTGCGAACTTGCCCATTTTGCTACGGTCACTTACAAAGTGGATCAGGGGTATCACCGCGAATCCCAGTTGAAGCGATAAGATCACCTGGCTCAGAATCAGTAAATCACCGGTGGCGGATTCTCCGAAATACCGGATGGTGAGGACCGCCGGTACGATGGCGATCAGGCGGGTAATGAGCCGGCGTATCCAGGGCGCAATCCGAAGATTGAGGTAGCCTTCCATCACAATTTGTCCGGCCAGTGTTCCGGTTACGGTGCTGCTTTGTCCGGCACATAACAGCGCAATGGCAAAGAGTGTTGGGGCCAGGTCGTTCCCCACCAGCGGTGCCAGGAGTTTGTGGGCGTCCATGATATCGGCCACATCGTACATACCGGCCTGGTAAAAGGTACTGGCTGCCAGAATCAGAATGGCCGCATTGACAAAGAAGGCCGCATTCAGGGCGATGGTACTGTCGAGTATGTTGAATTTGATGGCGCGTCCGATTTCCTTGTCCGTCCGTTCAATTTTACGTGTTTGTACCAGGGCAGAGTGCAGGTAAAGATTGTGAGGCATCACGGTGGCGCCTATGATACCAATGGCAATGTACAGGGCTGTTTCATTCATGGCACTGGGAATAAAACCGCCCATCACATCGCCCATATCGGGTTTGGCAAACACCATTTGTGCCACAAATGCCAGACCGATGGTGGCCACCAGGCTGATGATGAAGACCTCCATCTTCCGGATGCCGTGGTTCAGCAGGAACAGCAGAATGAAGGTGTCCAGAGCGCAGATGACCACCCCCCAGATGAGGGGTATGTCGAAGAGCAGGTACAATCCAATGGCCATCCCCAGTACTTCGGCCAGATCACAAGCCGCAATGGCCACTTCGGCCAGTACGTAGAGGAAATAGTTGACAAAACCGGGGAACATTTCGCGGGATGCTTGTGCCAGGTCGCGTCCGCGTACAATGCCCAGTCTCGCGCTCAGGCTCTGGAGCAGGAGGGCCATCAGATTCGACATCAGCAATACCCAGATCAGCGAATAGCCGAAACGGCTTCCGCCGGCAATGTCCGTGGCCCAGTTTCCGGGATCCATGTACCCGACACTGACCATGTAGGCAGGACCCAGAAAGGCCAGCAGTTTGCGCTTGAAGCTCATTTTACTGTCAACCGGTACACTGCCGTGTACTTCCGACAGGGAGGTGTAGGAGGGTGAGTCTTTATGCATGGCTTTTTATTAAAATATTCCTGGAAACTTCTTTACTGATGTAGGTGGATTTTCTGTTTTGAAATTCAATGTGCATGCTGTGGTCAAATCCGTCAATCTCCATGATGCTGAATACGGTGCCGGGGACCAGGCCTTTTTTCTCCAGGAACTGAAGGAAGGCCGGACTATGATCGTTGACCCCGCTGATTACATAGGTGCCGGTGCTGGTCATTTCTGATAACAACTGCTGACCGTTCGCAGGTACTTTGCCGTTAGTGTCCGGAATGGGATCGCCGTGCGGGTCGAACTTGGGATAGCCCAGATACGAATCCAGCCTTTTCACCAGTTCATCGGAACTCACATGTTCCAGTTCTTCGGCCATGTCGTGCACCTCATCCCATTTGAATTTCAGTACATCGGTCAGAAAAACTTCCCACAGGCGATGACGGCGGATGATGCTCAGCGCCACTTTCTCTCCCTTTCTGGTGATGCGGACCCCTTTGTAGCGTTCATATTCCACCAGGTTCTTATCCGAAAGTTTCTTCAGCATATCGGTCACCGAGGCCGATGTGGTGGAAAGGGAACCCGCAATTTCCGAGGTAAGAACGGATTTCTGATGCCGGCTGCTGAGGTGATAAATCGCCTTCAGGTAATTTTCTTCAGTGGTGGTGGTCATGCCTGTTATTGATCGACAAATATAAAAATAAAATTAGATTAGTCTAAAATTAGAATTCGAATGATAAAATATTTAATTTGTTAATCTTGCAGCATGTACAAAAACCTGGTTCGCCCCTTGCTTTTTTTATTGCAACCCGAAACGGCTCACCATCTGGTTTTTAATTTCCTTCAGATCGCATTTAAAGTTCCTGGTATTCATTGGCTTGTATCTAAATTGCACCGGGTTAACATGCCGGGTCTGAGCCGTGAAATCATGGGCATCCGCTTTCCCAACCCGATCGGTCTGGCCGCTGGATTTGATAAGGATGCGAAGCTTTTCAAAGAGCTTTCGGCCTTCGGTTTCGGTTTCATCGAAGTGGGAACGGTAACCCCTTTGCCTCAACCCGGAAACGACAAGCCGCGCATGTTCAGGCTTCCGGCCGACCAGGCTTTGATCAACCGGATGGGCTTTAACAACGAAGGGGTGCAGGCTTTGAAACAGCGCCTGAAAAATCGTCCTCCGGGCCTGATTGTCGGAGGCAATATCGGAAAGAACAAAGTGACGGATAACGAAGATGCCGCCAGAGATTATACGATCTGTTTTACAGAGATGTTTCCCTATGTGGATTACTTTGTTGTGAATGTGAGTTCTCCCAACACACCGGGATTGCGTGCATTGCAGGAGAAAGAACCGCTCACCCGTTTACTGACCGGACTCATGGAACTCAACAGAGCGGGAACCCCGAAGCCGGTACTCCTTAAAATTGCACCGGATTTAAGTTCCGGTCAGTTGGATGAAATCATCGAAATTGTGACATCCACGGGCTTGCAGGGCATCATCGCGACCAATACCACCGTTTCACGAAGCCACCTGAATAGTGAAGGCGCCGTGGTGAATGAAGCCGGTGGCTTAAGTGGTAAACCGGTAAAAGACCGGAGTACGGAAGTGATCCGTTATCTAAGAGAGAAGGCCGGTAAGGACATGGTGATTATCGGAGTGGGTGGCGTGTTTACGGCGAAGGATGCGAAGGAGAAACTGGATGCGGGTGCGGATTTGATCCAGGTGTACACCGGCTTTATTTACGAAGGCCCGGGCATGATCAGGCAGATTTTGAAGGGCCTTTGAGCACCCTGGTGCCCGGTAAAATACTGTGTTTTTTGATTGAGCGGGAGGATCGGTCCAATAACATCACCCTCAAGGGTAAACAATTGAAATTCAAAACATTGAAAATTTCAATGCTCCACTTTTATTGTTGGTAAATACAAGCCGGCCGGGAGCAGAAATCCCCTCTCATTTTCTAATTTTGCATGAAATACATCCAATCGATATGAAAAAAGTAATTGTACTGGGCGCCATGGTAGTGGCTCTTGCTTCCTGCGGAAATTCATCTGAACACGAAGGCCATGATCATGCCGCAGCGGACTCAAGCGCTGCCACTTCTGGCAGTTTCGGTTCTAAAATTGATGAAAGCGGTGTCATCAGCATGGATTCACTCCTCGCCATGGTAAAGTCAGGCCAGTCAGACATCAGCGGCATTAAAGTGGAAGGTAAAGTAACCGAAGCCTGTCAGGCCAAGGGTTGCTGGATGCAGATTGACAAGGGTGACGGTACCACCATGCGTGTAACGTTCAAGGATTACGGGTTTTTTGTACCGAAAGACTGTGCGGGTAAATCAGCCATCATGCTGGGGCATGCCTACATGGATACCACTGCCGTAGAAGATCTGCGACATTATGCAGAAGATGCGGGAAAGTCGAAAGAGGAAATTGAAAAGATCACCGCTCCTGAAGTAGAACTTGCTTTTGAGGCGGAAGGAGTGATCATTAAATAATTATTCGGGAGGAAACAGGGAACCCGTCTGTCAGGACGGGTTCTTTCATTGATAATGGAAAGGGAAAAGATAGAATGGGTGGAATGTCCCAGAGATGCCATGCAAGGCCTCTCCTGGTATATTCCGGCCGAGGTGAAAACGCATTATCTCAACACCTTGTTGAAGGTGGGTTTTGATGTCATTGATTTCGGAAGTTTTGTTTCACCCAAAGCGATACCGCAGTTACGGGATACGGCCGAAGTATTGTCAGGACTGGAGGTAACACCTTCCACAAAGCTTCTGGCCATAGTCGCGAATGCCAGAGGGGGGGAGACAGCCTCCTCCTTCGATGAAATCACTTACCTGGGATTTCCTTTTTCCATCTCCGAAACCTTTCAGCAAAGAAATACCAACAGCAGCATCGAAAATGCACTGTCTACGGTTGAGACTTTACAGCATCTTTGCCTCAGGCGGAACAAGGAACTGGTGGTATACATCAGCATGGCTTTCGGAAATCCATACGGAGATCCCTGGAGCGATGAGATTGCGGTGAAGTGGACACAGAAAATTGCAGGCCTTGGCGTGAAAACCATTGCCCTTTCGGATACGGTGGGGCTCGCCGATCCGGCTCATGTAGGAGCGATCTTCCAGGCGGTAATTCCGGCTTTGCCGGACGTGAAATTTGGTGCCCATTTGCATTGCACACCTGACAACTGGAGAAAAAAGGTGAATGCGGCCTGGTCGGCAGGATGCCGGCGCTTCGATACAGCCCTGAAGGGATACGGGGGCTGTCCGATGGCGGAAGATGAACTGGTCGGGAACCTGGCATCGGAAAAACTTTTGCAGTTTCTGGATGAAAATAAGGTGACCAGCTGTATTGATAAAGATAAATTTGGCCTGGCTCTTGCAGAGGCCGCCTCCGTATTTACAGAACCACTGACAACATAAACCGGGAATATCCGTTAAAAGACCGATGAATATTTTTAAAATAGAATCAACTCCCTTGCTAAAAAAAATGACTTCAAAAAACTGGCTGTTCCTTGTGTGCTGTATCCTGATTTCCGGTGCAAGCATGGGCCAGCAGCCGGGCTACCTGGAATTAATCGGGAACGTCCAGCAGGATGGAAAGGGGCTGGAAGGAGCAGAAATCAAAGTGATGAAAGGAAGCGAGAATGCCGACAATCTGCTTACTTCCGCGCAGGGTAAATTCATTTTTAACCTTGATCTGGGGCATTCATATACCATCGTCTTCTCGAAAAACGGCAGTATCACCAAATCGGTTTTGGTGGATACCAAAGTACCGGAGCAGTACAATAGCCAGATTTTCAGTTTTAAGTTCAAAATAGATTTGTTCAAAGCGCCGGAAGGACAGGAACCTCCCAAGGAAGCCGCACCTCCGGTGACGAAGCTGGCCTATAGCGATGTGTATGAGGATTTCGATTACGATCCCGAATATTCCAAATCACGCAAAGCGGAAATGGAGGTGGTGAAACAGAAAATGGCCATTGAAGTCGCCAAACAGGATGCAGTGAAAAAGGCAGCTTTGGAGAAAGCCAGGCAGGACTCTCTGGCAGAAGCCCGGAAAGTTCAACTCGCACAGGAAAAAGCCAGGCAGGATTCACTCGCGGAAGCAAAGAAGATTCAGCAGGCACTCGAAAAGGTACGTCAGGATTCGCTGGCCCGCGAGCGTGAGAAGCAAAGACTGGAGGCTCTGGCACGTGCCGAAGCGGAGAAATTGGTGCAGGACTCCCTTGCCAGGGATAAAGAAAAGCAACGGGCAGAAGCTGCTATGATCGCTGCCCGTGAGAAGTCAAAACAGGATAGTCTGGTCGCCGTGGAAAAGGCAAAACTGGCAGCGGAGGCAGCCGAGAAGGCCAGGTTAAAAGCGTCGCAGGATTCACTCGCCAGAGTATTGGATAAACAGCGGCAGGATTCTTTGGCTTTAGCAAAAGAAAAAGAGCGTATCGCCAAACTGGCTTTCGAGAAGGCCCAGCAGGATTCCATCGAAACCGCACGTGAAAAAGCCCGCATCGCTGAAATCGCACGGAAAGAAAGGGAGAAAATTACAGCGGATTCCCTGGCCGCGGAAAAGGAAAAAGCGCGTTTGGCGGAGTTGGCCAGGCAGGCCCGTGAAAAAGCGGTGGCGGACTCTTTGGCGGTCGAGAAGGAGAAAGCGCGTCAGTCGGAACTGGCACGTCTGGCCCGCGAAAAAGCGGTGAAGGACTCCCTGGCTGCCGAAGAAGAGAAAGCACGTCAGGTGGCCCTCGCAGCGGCTCAGGAAAAGGCAAAACAGGAAGAGTTGGATAGAATCACAAGGGAAAAAGCCAGGCAGGAAGAACTGGCCAAAGCCAGGGAAAAATTCAGGCAGGATTCCCTTGCCGAGGCGAAGGAGAAAGCACGCAAACTTGAATTTGAGCGCGAAGCCAGAATACAGGCACAAAAGGATTCGATCGATAAAGTAAAACGTCAGCAAGAAGAAGAAGCTTCACGAATCGCCGCGGAAATGAAGCGCAAACAGGAGGAAGAAGCAGAGCGAAAGCGGCAGGAAGAAATAGAAGCGAAGAAGAAAGCCCTGGCCGGATCGCAGCAGACCACCCCGAAGAAACCGGCAGCCGACATCAGCGCCTACAAATTTGATTTCGATAAACAGTTCATCGCGGAGGGCATTACCCAGGATACGATTACCGAGAGCAACCGCGTCATTTTACGTTCCATCGTGAAGTCGAAGGCGGTACAGGCTACCTACCTCCGGGTAACCTACAGTTATGGAGGGGTCTTCTATTTCAAGAACAGCCAGAGCATCACCGAGAATACCTACAACCAGGAAATGGATGCTCACCGTAAGACATTGCTGAAATAGATTTTCTTCGATTGAAAACGTTTACCCTCTGGGAGATTCAGCATCGCCGGAACTTGAATACATGAGGTTGGGTTTTACCATGCGATCCTTATAACCTGGTTTCCCGCTCAGACCACTGAAATAAAAGGTCTGGGAAATCAGGCCGTCGTTTTATCCGTTACAGGCCAGTGTTTTTCCGACCGGGCTTTGATGAGAAAAGCAAGGAGTCCGGCACCGATCACGGTGAGCCCGGCGAGCATGAAAGAAAGTCCCGTAGCATAGAAGACCCAGAACCAGATGCCCACGGCCAGGATCACCGGCAGAGGATACAAGGGCATTTTATAGGGTAGACCCCGGCTGCCTTTTCTGCGCCGTAATAGCACTACACCGATGGCCTGTCCCACAAACTGGATCAGGATCCGCATGGCCAGGATGGCCGTGATGACCTCAGAAAGCTTAAACAGCAGTGAAAAAATGAAGGCCGTGAGTCCGAGGCCCAGCAAGGATACATGTGGAAAATGTTTGGTAGGATGCAGTTTGGAGAAGACGCGAAAAAACTCGCCTTCGGTGGCCGCAGCATAAGGAATGCGCGAATAACCCAGCATCACGGCGAAGAGACTCGCAAAGGCCACCCACAACACCATCAGGGTAGCCCAGTTGGCCGCCGTACTGCCATACAGTTTTTCAATGAAGGTGCTCACAATAAATTCAGAATGCATGGCTTCCTGCCATGGAATCACGCTCGTTACACTGATGTTCAGCAACAGGTAGAGAATAGCAATGCCGGCCACCGACAAAAACATGCTGCGTGGAATGTTCTTTCCGGGATTCCGGATTTCCCCACCCAGGTGGCAGACATTGTAATAGCCCAGGTAGGAATAAATGGTCTTAATCATGGCGGCCCCGAAGCCGGCGCTCAGCACCAGCGATAGTTCGGCGCCTTCCAGCATACCTTGCACCGGAACCTGCATGTTTCCATGCGAGACACCGCCCCAGACAATCCAGCCCAGCGTACCGATCACACCGGCCCAGAGCAGCACACTGATCCTGCCAATCGTTTCGATTTTTCGGTACAGCAATAACGTGAGTGAAATGACCACCGCCCCGGATACTATTTTATGGCTGATTTCGTCCAGCGGAAAAAGATAACCGGCATATTGCGAAAATCCGATGGCGCCGCTGGCCACGACGAGAGGAGCCTGAATCAGTGTTTGCCAAACGTACAGAAATGAAAACATCCGGCCCCATTTTTTATTCCCATAGGCTTCGCGAAGAAAATGAAAACTGCCGCCGGCTCTGGGATAGGCCGCTCCAAGCTCCGACCAGATCATGGCATCAATAAAGGATAGTACCGCACCGGCCACCCAGGCCCATAGAAAAAGCGGCCCGCCAATCATCGTGATCACCAGTGGCAATACCACAAAAGGGCCGATACCCACCATGTCGATCATGTTAATGACCGTGGACTGAAACAATCCGAGTTTGCGGTCAAGGTGGGCCTTGTCCGTTTGATTCATATTCCGAAGATACTAAGTT
>JAEUTF010000132.1 GCA_016788185.1 Bacteroidia bacterium
ACCGAAAGCCCGATCTGCAACAACAGCTCCGCCAACAGCTGGCCGGTGAGCACCGGTATTTTCGGCGACGGCATGCAGGTGAATTACGGCATGCGCAAAACGGCGAATTTTTACGCCAGCCATTTCGGGTGGAACAGCTACGACGATGCCGGCGGCTCCCTCGACTGCCGCGTGGCCTATGAATTCACCGACGACAACGGCAACCCGACCGGCAACAACGCCCGTTACGACGAGTTCATGGAAGACTTCGATTTCGGTTACGGCGCCACCGGCCTCGACGCGCAGGATTCCTACACCTGCATCGACATCACCGGCCACGAGTTCACCCACGGCGTGGACGACTATACCGCCGACCTCGACTACCAGGACGAATCCGGCGCCCTCGACGAATCCTTCGCCGATATTTTCGGCGAGCTGGTGGAGATCTATACCGAAGGACCGCAGCCGGCGGGAGATGCCTGGAAGGTCGCCAACGACAAGAGCACGGGTTCCATCCGCAGCATGGCCAACCCGATTTCGTTCAACGATCCGGACACCTACCTCGGCACCAACTGGTATTCCGGCTCCAACGATAACGGTGGCGTACATACCAACAGCGGTGTGCAGAACCACTGCTTCTACCTCCTCTGCGAAGGCGGCAGCGGCTTCAACAGCCATGGCGACTATTACGACGTGAACGGCATCGGCACCGACGACGCCAAGGAGATTGCCTTCCTGGCGCACCAGTACCTCTGGGGCACGGCCGCCTTCATCGACAGCCGCGATGCCTGGCTGGAGGCCGCCACGGATCTGTACGGTTCCTGCTCGCAGCAGTCCATCCAGACCGGCAATGCCTGGTACGCCGTGGGCGTGGGCGCACAGAGTCCGTTCAACAGCAAAATGGTAACGGGGGTGCAGAACGCCCTCATTTCACACAACACCCAGGAGGCCATTGAAAATGTATTCAGCCTCGGGCAGGTCGACATCAACTCCGTTTCCGGCGGACCCTATGAAGTACGCTTCTTCGCCGGCGTGGACGTCACCCTCTCGGTGGGCTTCACGGCCGCCAGCGGCAGTGCCTTCCTGGCCGACATCAACCCCTGTTCCATCACCCTGCACACGGCGCTCCGCGGCACTGCGCCGGCGGCACCGGTACTGCCCGCAGCCATTGCTGAACAACAGGGCCGCCTCAAACTCCTCGCCGCACCCAATCCCTTTTCCCATAACCTCCAGGTACGTATCGAAGGCATGGATGGGGAGAGCGAAGCCCGTCTTACTGTATTTGATCTGCACGGCAAGCTGGTGTACAGTGGAACAACCCTGCCCCTCGTAGAGGGCGCCGGCGAGGTCCTGCTCGACTTATCACCCCTGCAACAGGGCCTCTATTTTCTGGAGGTCAACGGGAGTGCTGGACAACACCTGCGCCACAAACTGGTAAAACTGAAATAGCGGCACGGATCTTAACAGGTTTCAATCCCCCGGCCCCCTCTTTCAGGAGCCGGGTTTTTTATTTCAAATCCGCTCAAAAAAAATCACCCGTGAACAAATCATAAAAAATCATAATCCATCATGATAATCCGTGGCCCATCTCCCATTATTTTCAACACAGATCTTTATGATCATCCGTGGCCCATTCACATTATTTCACTTCCGGTCTCTATGATCATCCGTCGCCCAAAAATCGCCCTCGAACAAATCATAAAAAATCATCATCCATCATGATAATCCGTGGCCCATGGACATTATTTCACTTTCAGTCTTCATGAAAATTCGCGGCCCATTGACTTTATTTCGCACCCGGACAGCCATCCACCTCAACGCCCGATGTTCCCGACGGCCCATTTCAGCTCCGCTTCGGTTTTGAAATACCGGGCCTGCAGTTCGCTCAGTTTCACCTGCGCCTCCAGCAGCCTGCTCTCCCGCGCATTGACCAGGAAGAGCGAGCTCTCCCCGCTGTTGAAACGCAACATCTCCCCCTCGTACAGCGCCCTGAAACCCTCCAGACTCTGTTCATACAAGCGCGTCTGCTGCTGCGCCGTCAGGAGCTCGTTGAAGATGCTTCGCAATTGGTTCAGCAATTCCTGCCTTTTGTAATCCAGGGCATAGCGTGTATGCTGTATGTCCAGCTTGGTTTGCTTCAGAGCCCCTCTTCCCTGCATGAAGCTCAGCGGCATGGAAAAGTGAATGCCCAGCGCATAGTTGTTTCTAAAAGAGGCCCTGCCCTCGTCCCGGAAATCGAACTGCTCGCGCAGCGCGTGGTATTTCGCGTTGAGCGTGGGCTTGAGGTTTTCGATTTTGAGTTTCCGCTCGATGTCCAGTTGCCGCAGCTTGAAACCGTAGTTGAGCAAGAGCGGATGCGATTCCTGCAGTTCAAGGGCCAGGTCCTCGAGGTAGCGCAGGGGCAGCTCCTGCTCCGTAAAGCCGGAGTGCAGGGGCGCGGGCACGATGGCGGTATCGAGGGGCCGCGGGCTGTTGTTATCCAGCCAGAGGTAATTGTGGAGCGCCAGGCCTTTGTTCAAAAAGCGCAGCCGCGCTTCGTTCAGCTGATACTGCCGGCTCTGCAGCTGGGTGAGCGCCTCGGTGGTATCGATGGCGGCCTTGTCGCCGTACAGGACGCCCTGCTGCGTCGCACGGTAGCGCAGCTCCGCCACCCGTACCGCTTCGGTGTAAATGCCGTACTCACGGTAGGCATAGCTCCAGTCGTAATAGGTATTCAGGGCCTCCAGGAGCAGATCGTTCAGCAGCAGGAGTTTTTGCTGCTCGCTGGCTTCAGTAAAGAGCCGGGCCTGCTTCAGGGCGGCGCGCTGCCGGTCGATGAACATGTTCTTCAGCAGGGAAACGGAAACGCCGGCATAGCCCAGCCCGCTTTGCGGCAGCACGCTTTCGCTGTTCAGCTTTTCCCCGCCGGCGTAATCGTAGCCCGCATTCACTTCCACGCCGTACCAGAGCGGTACCGAAATTTTATTTTCGAAGTAGGAGTAGTAGTCGACGCCCTCGTAATTTTTACTGCTGTACACCGACGAGAGAACGGGATCCCATCCTCCGCGCGCGATGAGCAGTTCGGCCCGGGCCTGCTCGGGAAGCAGCTGCGCCTGCCGGGCCACCGGGTGATAGGTCTTTACCACCTGGATGAACTCGCTCAGCGAAAGAACCTTCGCCGTGCTGTCGCCGGTGGAGGCCGTAGCGGGGCCAGCGCTCCACACGATGAACAGGATCACGGTCATCCATAGCCGCAGTAAAGGAAATTTGCGGAAATTACTTTTCATGGCCTGCCGTAGCTGCGTTGGTATTTTTCACTTCATAAAAATCGGGCGGGAATCCGTTGAGGTTCCGCCAGAGCTCGTACACGATGCTGACGTCCTGCAGCAGGGCCATGCCCCGGGCGCCACCACCCGCTTTGAGGGCCCGCGGCCAGGGATGGTCTTCGGGATCTTCCACCACCAGGATCCGGAATTTGCCGTTGTCGGACACGCTGTTGTCAATGGCCACCACCTTGCCGCCAAAGGTTCCGTAGCTCAGGCCCGGCCAGCCGCTGAACACGATGGCGGGCCAGCCGTCAAACTGAAAGCGAACTTTCTGTCCCGTGCTGATGAGGGGCAGGTCCATCGGCCGTACGTACATCTCCACGGCATACTGAAAATGCTGAGGCACGATCTTCACCATCATCTCACCGGCCTTCACCACTTCGCCGAGGCCCGCGGAGAGGGTTTTGGTGATCTGTCCGTCCTGCGGCGCCAGCACATGGTAAAAGCCATTGCGGATCGCATAGCTCGAAAAGCGGTTTTTCAGTTTGGCCACTTCGCCTTCGCCGTTGGTGATCTCGCCCAAGGCCGCAAATTTCTCGCCTTCCGCCTTCGCGATCTTTTCAGAATATTCCTGGTCGGTCTGGCTCAGGTCGATGCGGGCCATGAGCAAATCGTTTTTGGTGTTGGCGAATTTATTTTCGGCCGCGGTGAGCCGCGCTTCGGCCTGCTGCAATTGATTTCTGCGCTGCTCCAGCTCGGTGAGCGATTTCAGTCCCTGTTTGTACAGCGCTTCCTGGCGCGTGTACTGGTCCTGCGCAATCTTCCGCTCGGTCTGCATGGCTTTCAGGGCCATGCTGTCGCTCACCACGTTGAGGGTGGCCTGTTTGATTTTATTTTTCACCTGCTGCAGGGCCAGTTCCCGCACCTGTTTCATGGCTCCGAGTTGTTGCTGGATCGAGGTCACCTTGTTGCGGTAATACTCCACGGTGGCTTCCTTGGCCTTGATCTGGGCTTCGGTGCGCTGCAGGAGCTGCGGGTCCAGGTAGCTTTCTTCCACCTCGGTGAGGCGGAGGATGGTATCGCCTTTTTTCACCAGGTCGCCTTCTTTTACGTACCATTTCTCGATGCGGCCGGCAATCACCGAATGCAGTTCCTGCGGCCTTTGTTCGGGGCTGCGGGTCGTGATGCTTCCGGGGGCCTGTATGTTCTGCGTCCAGGGCAGGAAGAGAAACAGGAGCAGCCCCAGGCCGAAGCCCGTCAGCCATTTCACCGGTTTCAGGTCCTGGTCGTTGCCAAAGGCTTTGCGCAAGGAGGTGAATTCGCCGTTCTCGCTGAGCAGGGTCTGGTTATCGTGGTTGAGCCACATGTAGGTTGCGTTTTATTTTACAGGCTGAGCCGTTTGAACATTTTCTGATAGGCTTCGGTACG
>JAEUTF010000147.1 GCA_016788185.1 Bacteroidia bacterium
ATTTTGTCGATGGGACCTGCCACGCTATCCCATACCATGGTATGCAATGAATAGCCAAACCATTCCTTAAATAGTTTGAATGTCCGTTTTGATGGCCACAGCCTTTCATCCGTATACCAGTTGTTCAATTGTTCGCAGAACAGCCAGTCGAAGTTTCGCTGAAGCCATCTTTCCATTTCTTCCGTGGTTTCAAAATCAGGCAACAAGTAAACATCCGGCTCTCCCCATGGATCGATATCCTTGTCGGATGGATCAAGGTTTTTCACCCAATCGTAGAAAGACTTTTGGGGAGTCAGAATCAGCGCTGTCCTTCTGACGTTTGAAAATGTATCCGCTAATTTTGTCATAAAGTTAACATCATTTTGCACTGAATGTGCGGTTGATATCGAAACAAAAGCACAAAATCAAATGCATTGTTATTCGATGCAATGCCATGCAAATTTAACCCGCAGATTTCTTTTTTAAATCCAGCGTCAGGTGTTCACCGGTCAGGACCATGTTCGCCTCCTGGCAATACAATGTTTTCCCGATGTATTGCTCATAGGTCGAGGTCTTAATGGTTGTAAATTCCACCCACTCCTTGTTCTCTTTCGAAAGAAATTCGCCGCACAGCACATAGGTGAGGGTACTGTCGGACGATTGCAGGTAACCGATTTTTACATTCCGGAAATCAAGGGGAGTGGGGGGCTGATGCTGGCGAAAGTCATCGGCCGCCGAGGCCAAAAGATACTGCACCACGGAATCCGGTATCAGCACTGTTGCGGAAGCTGCGCTGGCAGTTTCATCCGTTTCGGGGGTGCGATCCGAACGGCAACCTGAAAGAACGGAGATGCAAGCGACGAAAGCGATGGCATGCAGTGTGTTATTTAAAACGCTTGTGTTCATGTTTTGTTTGATGGATGGTTCCCTTGGTTGAGGTGGAAGCCTTGGCGGGGCAGCACCGTTTCGTTGCTTGCCACCGTGACGGTGTGTTGGCAGGGCGAATCAAATGCGGTATTTAAGTACATAAATGCCCTGGAGACCAATGTGAATAAACTTTTTACCGGTTGTAAATGGAGCAGTCGCCTCCGAAGTTTCCAGCGGGTCCATCCGCATCAACCAGACGGATGACTGCTTTGTCATTCCCCCAATATTGCCAGCTTCCGTTTTTTTCGATGAACTTCAGGCCACTGGATGGCAAGCGGTCGTTCAGATTTTTAAAATAGGGATTCTTAAGAAAAAGGAAAATGCTGAAATCTCCGCTGGCGAATTCATAGATGGAAAGCCCCAGTGATTTATCCAGTATTCTTTCAATGGATTTGTGTTCGGTACATTTTTCCTGTTTTCGCGTGAGGGGGTGGATGGCTTGAGTTTCGGTTTTAACAAAATTGTTGGCGCCCAGCAACCCGGCCATTTCCTTGATTTCATTCAGGTTTTTGTTGCCTGCTGTTCTGACCAGTTGAAACAGCGCGTCCACTTCAGCCGTGATTTTGTTCTTTTCGGTTGCTGCCGCAGTCTTCAGTTTCTCATACGAGTCCTCTACTGACTTGATATCACTCCCTTTGTAGTTCTTGTCCATTGCCTTCAGTTGCTCATCCCGCTCTTTCATCCGGGCGATGAGCGCTTCCATTTCATTGGCGGGTTTGGATTCTTCTTTTTGCTTAGGTTTCTCTGCGGAGGCACTTTGCGCATCGTGAACCCGCCTGCCATCGGGATAAATGTAAAACTCCTTGTCATCCAGTTTTACCTGGGCTTTACCTTCCACAAACATACCCGCATAATCGTATTTCGCATCGATCACCATTTTTCCGTTCGGATCAATATACCCCCACTTCCCACCGGTCTTTACATTGGCCAGGTTATGCTTGAATGAACCGGCCATCTCAAATTTCAGGGGGATCAGC
>JAEUTF010000149.1 GCA_016788185.1 Bacteroidia bacterium
ATTCTGTCCGGTCAGCATAATACTCCTTAAGTTTGTTGCGTTCAGCCCCTATGCGTACCGGTGATTATTATGATTTGCTGGGTATTCTGCCCGATGCGTCCGCCGCGGAGATCAAGAAAGCCTGGCATCGCCTGGCCCTGCAGCATCATCCCGACCGGAATGCCGGCGATCCCGCTGCCGCCGACCGCTTCAGGCAGATTTTGGAAGCCTACGAGGTGCTGAGCGATCCGGGAAAACGGACGGCTTACGATGCAAAGTGGCGCAACTTTTCTTTTTCGGAAAGTCTCCCTCATCCCGAATACCTCAAAGCCGAAGTGGACACTACCAGGGTGAAGCTGAACGAAGAGGTGGAGCTGACTTT
Source organism: Bacteroidia bacterium (assembly GCA_016788185.1). Lineage (GTDB taxonomy): Bacteria > Bacteroidota > Bacteroidia > AKYH767-A > OLB10 > JAJTFW01. The sequence continues at coordinate 362 of JAEUTF010000149.1, forward strand.
TTCCTATCCGGGCGAGGGACGCTTCTTCCGTAAGCCGGTTTTGCAGGGCTGGGAGATCACAGCAGGTCCTACCGTAGGCCATCGCTTTGCCACAATGGAAGGGCAGACCTTGCGTGAAACCGTTTTGCATTACACCGTCTGTCCGCTACGCACCGGGCTGCTGACCATTCCGGTGGCCAGTATTCGTTTTCATCATCATCCGGTCACGTCCGATGCCCTGCAGGTGGAGGTTTCGGACAACGCCTGTTATTTCAAAAAGGGAGAGGCCGCAGGCTCCTCCCCCTATCCGGTCATGATGCATCGTTTACAGGTCACCAGCACCAGTGTATACCGAAAGACCATTCTCCACCAGCGCAAGGTTTTGCTGCCGCGCTCCGCACTGGCGGCCTGGTACCATAAGGTGGGGAGAATCATGAAAATTTCATTTGCCGTTCTGGGCGCGGTATGGGCCATGGCGCATGGCGAAAGCATGTTGCTGGGCCTGCTGGCCGGCTCCCTGCTGGCCGGCATCAATGTGCATCTCATGTACCGTGCCATGGGCATCCGTTCGCTTTTCTATTACGCACAGCAGCATCCGCTGGTGCAAGAATACCTGTCCTGTGGCTATCAGCTGGGGGCGCAGGTGCACGACGGCCTTTTCAGCTCGCGCCGCTGGGATGATCTGCGTTCGCTTTTTATCTGAGCCGCAACCTCCGGACACGGCGGCCTTGCCGTATTTTGTACCTTCGCGCAGCTACCGTAAAGCCACCTGCATGCAACGCTTCCTCGTCAAACTCCTGCTCCTCACCGCACTAACGGCAGGCCTATACTATTTGGCCGGCCGCTACCTGGCGGAGCAGTGGTATTACGCCTCTTTTTTCTGGTTGCCGCTGCTCATCGCATCGGTAACGGCGGGGCTGCATTACGGACTGCTGAAGCGAAAAGATGACAGTAAAAAATTCATCCGTTATTACATGGGGTCCACCGGCCTGAAGCTTTTTCTCTATCTGCTCATCATCATCGTTTTCGCTTTTGCCAACAAGCCGCAGGTGATTCCCTTTGCGCTCTGCTTTTTCTTTTTTTACCTCAGCTTCACCATTTTTGAGGTGGCGGAGGCGATGGAGCACTTTGGAAACAAAGGGAGCAACACAAGGTCCTGAAGTCCTTGTGCCGGCTGGCCTGTTTCACGCTACTTCCGTCCGGATTGTTTAATGAAATAATAGAGCACTCCCGTTACGGAAAGCAGGGCAAAGGTCAGGGTAAAGGCCGGAAATTTTAATTGCAGGTATTCGTCCAGCTTCACGCCGGCCCAGGTCATGAAAAAAATGGTGAACCCCATCTGCAGGCCCATGGCCGAAAAACGGATGTAGGAATCAAGCTGTTTTTTCGGCGAGCTTTTCGGTGTTTCGTTCGACATGTTTGATGTCTTTGATCACTGGTCCCATGCTGCAGTTACCGGTGAAACTGGCACCCACTTCCACCACCAGTTTGCCGGTGAGGATATCGCCGTTGATGCGGGCCTGCGACTTCAGAAAAAGCATTTCCGCCACCGTGGTTTTGCCTTTCACCGCGCCGGAGATATCGGCGTTCTGGCACACCACATCTCCTTCCACCTGGCCGGTATTTCCGATCACCACCCTGGCTTTTGAGGTCACCGATCCGCGAATCGTTCCGTCGATGCGCACATCGCCATTGGATTTGATTTCACCTTCGATGACAGTGCCTGCACCGATGATGTTAATGGCTCCGTTGCCCTGGGCGTCGGCCGGACGGCTGATCACACCTTTGTTTTTGAGTTGTTGGAACATGGGAATGAGTGAATGAGTAGTAATCGTTTCAGCAAGGGCAAATATAGAAATTATTTGAAAATTATGAACAAAGCCCTGTTGGTGCCGGAAGGGAAAGGGCAGGGCTTCAGGCTGCTACCGCCGCATAGCGCGACCGCACCTCTTCCAGGGTCTGCCGGATGACTTCATACTGGTTGCCGGTCACCAGGCGCGTACGGTATTCCTTAAAATGGTCGAGCCCTTTAAAGTAATTGGTGTAATGACGGCGCATCTCCACGATGCCGGTGAACTCCCCTTTCCAGCGTATGCTGTAATCGAGGTGGGCGATGCAGGTATCCACCCGCTGTGAAATGGTAGGAGGAGCCAGTTCCTGTCCGGTGGCCAGAAAATGTTTGATTTCGTTGAAAATCCAGGGGTGGCCGATGCTCGCCCTGCCAATCATGATGCCATCCACTCCGTAGCGGTTTTTCATCTCGAGGGCTTTGGCGGGAGAATCCACATCGCCGTTGCCGAAAACCGGAATGCGGATGCGCGGGTTTTCCTTGATTTTGCCGATAAGCGTCCAGTCGGCGGGCCCTTTGTAGAGTTGTGCCCGCGTGCGTCCGTGAACGGTGAGTGCGGCAATGCCGATATCCTGCAGCCGTTCGGCCACTTCGCCGATGTTGCGGGTGGAATCGTCCCAGCCCAGTCGGGTTTTCACCGTGACCGGCCGTGTGGCGATTTTGACGATTTCGGCCGTCATCTTTACCATTTTGGGGATGTCCTGGAGCAGGGCAGCCCCGGCTCCTTTGCAGGCGACGGCTTTTACCGGGCAGCCGTAATTGATATCGATGAGGTCGGGCTGCGCTTCATCGGCAATGCGGCCCGCTTCGCGCATGGAGTCGATGTCGGAACCAAACAGCTGGATGCCAATGGGGCGCTCGTACTCGAAAATATCGAGCTTCATTTTGCTTTTTCTCGCGTCGCGGATCAGACCTTCACTCGAGATAAACTCCGTGTACATCAGGTCGGCTCCGTTTTGCTTGCACACATAGCGGAAAGGAGGATCGCTCACGTCCTCCATCGGGGCGAGGAGGAGGGGGAAGCCGGGGAGTTCCAGTGAACCTATTTTTACCATGGTGCTTTATCAGTGACAGCCGGTGATGGACGGGGGCTGCGCCACTTCTTGTTTGCGTTGAAGCCCGGCCTTGAGAGGCTTCCGCTCGCCGCATCCCACTATCTTTGCGCTGCAAAAGTACGAAACGATGCAACTCCGCGCCAGCCTGGCCGACCGGCCCCCTTACCGTAAATTCCTGATTATTGTCGGGTTAACCCTGATCGGGGCGGTACTTTTTACAGCCCTCGGCACCATCCTGGCGAAAATCCTGTACGGAATCGACCTCAGCGGGGATCCGGCCCTCCTCAACAGCGAAGGCAATCCCTCGCTGGCAGCGGCTTTCCGGCTGTTTCAGGCGCTGGCCGCCGTAGGGACCTTTGTATTACCGGCATTTGCCGCAGCCTACCTCTTTTCCGAACATGAAAAGACCTACCTCGGATTGAAGGTGAGGCCGGGTGCGGGTGCCCTGATAACGGTTTTGCTCATGCTGGTGGCCGGCATTCCCTTCATCAACTGGATGATGCAATTGAACAGCGGGATGCACCTGCCGGCAGGCCTTAAAAGCCTGGAAGACTGGATGCTGGCGACCGAGGAGCAGGCCGGTAAAATCACCCGGCTGATTCTGGGAGGCGATGGTTTTGGTGATCTTCTGATCAACCTGCTGGTGATTGCCGTAATTCCCGCCATCGGGGAGGAACTGCTCTTCAGGGGCGTCATTCAGAAGCAATTCAGCGAGCTGGCACAAAGCAGGGGCGCCGCGGTGGTTCTCACCGCCTTCCTCTTTTCCGCCCTGCACATGCAATTCTTTGGCTTCCTGCCCCGCTTTGTACTCGGCATCTTTTTGGGCTACCTCTACCTCTGGAGCGGTTCGCTCTGGCTGCCCATTGCCGCCCATTTCATCAACAATGCCGGTGCGGTACTGCTCAGCTGGCTTGCCTCCCGCCGGCTGATCGCACTCAATCCGGACACCATTGGCACGGAAGCCGGACAGGAGAAGATGCTGGCGGCCAGTGTGTTTCTTACCTGGATGGGCCTTTGGCTGCTCCGGAGGCAGTTCAAAAAAACCTGAAACCAGGTGCTGTTTTTCATGCGAAAGGAACAGAAATACTGCTTCCCAAAAGGCTATACGAAAATCTTTTTTAATTAGCAATAGCCGGGGCCGGGGTTTGTTATATCAAAAATTCCCTCTACATTCCGTATCTTTGCATCAAAATTATCTATATCGTGAAGAAAGCAATGAGAAAAGCCCGCGTTCTGTTTATCTCTTCCGAGATCCACCCTTATCTTGAACTGACTGAACAAAGCAAGATTGCCCGCTTCCTGCCGCAAGGCATCCAGGAGCGCGGCAAAGAAATCAGAACTTTCATGCCCCGTTTTGGTAATATCAACGAGCGCAGAAACCAATTGCACGAAGTGATCCGTCTTTCGGGCATGAACCTGATCATTGACGATTCGGATCATCCCCTGATCATCAAGGTAGCCTCCATCCAGGCAGCCCGCATGCAGGTTTATTTCATTGACAACGAAGAGTATTTTCAGCGCAAATCGACCATCCGCGATACCGATGGCAGTTTCTTTCCGGATAACGACGACCGTACCATTTTCTTCGGCCGCGGTGTGCTGGAAACCGTGAAAAAGCTAGGCTGGTCGCCCGATATCATCCATTGCCACGGCTGGATGACGGCCCTCATTCCGCTCTTCATCAAAACCAGCTACAAGGACGACCCGATGTTTCATACCAGTAAAGTTGTTTACTCTTTGTACAATGATTCCTTCGACGAGCCGTTTAACAGCAACTTCGGCAAGAAAATACTCATGGACGGCCTCAGTGCGGCCGACGTGAAGGAATTGGCGGACCCGAATTATGTGAGCCTTACCAAACTGGCCATGCATTGGTCGGATGCGGTGGTGAAGAGTTCACCCACGGTACACAGCCAGGTGGAAACCGCCTTCAAAAAACTCAGCAAGCCCAGCCTTGATTATAAATCGCCGGAAGAATACATTGAAGCCTACGATACCTTCTACGATGAGGCGGTGTTGGAAGACTCTGTCCTGGCCGATTAAGGAAGCGTTTTATACTTTGCGGGAACCGGCTGCGTCTTTTATAAATTCCTGTACCTTCGCTGCCATGTTAACGTGTGTAAAGCAGCCGCTGCTTTTGGCGGGGCTGTGCCTGATTCTGTTAAATTCCTCTTGTTCCGAACCTGACCTGATTGGTCTCGACCTGCAGCCCGCATCGGAGCAACCCGGTGTATCGGTGGATACCCTCTACCTCGAAACCTATACCGTTGCGGAAGATTCACTGGTGATGTGGAGCCCTTTGAAAAACCTGATTGAACTGCCTACCCTTTTCCTGGGCAGTTACGATGAACCCTACATGGGAAAATCATTCGCCGGTTTCGTGTCGCAGATCCGCATCGGCAATACCATTACGCCCACGACTTTCGCCGGCGCCACTACGCCGGATTCAGTGGTGCTGAGCTTTCTTTACAAAGACCAGGTGGGCGATACCAATGTGACCCACCGCATCAGCGTGTATGAGCTGACCGAAAAACTCTACAACGACAGCACCTATTATTCCGCCCGTACCTACGGCACAGCGGGCCTGCTCGGCCACGTCGACCTGGTGCCGGAGATCAAAGACAGCGTGGTAGTGGGCGGATCCAAAGCCGCTCCCCAGCTGCGCATACCGCTTGACACCGCACTGGGCGGAAAGATCATGCGCGAATACATCAGCAACCCCGGCACCTTCGCCAGCAACAGCGCCTTCATTGATTTCTTCAAGGGCGTGGTGCTGACCGACAGCGCCGACGGCGTAGGCAGCATCGTCTCCATGCCTTCCACCTCTGGGGTGCACCGGCTGACGCTGTACTTTTCCGGAAATAAGAGTTATGAATTCCTGATCGATGTGAATGCGGTCCGCATGAGTTATTTCAAACACCAGTACCTGCCATCGAACAACGATCAGGTGGAAGACCAATCGCTGGTGGTGGCCTCCATGGCCGGACTCAAAGACAGCCTGGTGATCAAAAACCTCAGTTCCCTGTACGACGACGGTCCGGTGTCCATCAGTTCGGCCCGGCTGGTGATCCGCCTCGAAGACGGTACCACCGCTTCCAACTTTGAACCGCATTCCAACCTCCTGATTTTCGGCAGTGATTCCACCGGAAAGAACGTGACGACCGCCGATGCGACCGAAACCTCTTCGTACTACGGTGGCGCCTATGATAACACCAAAAATCAATACGTTCTCAATGTGGCGCGCTACGTGCAACAAACCCTGAAGAAGGTCGTAGAAAACGGCGGCAAGGACTATGGCCTCTTCCTGGTAGCGGGCGGAAGCACATCGAATGCCCGCAGAACCATCCTGAAAGGCCAGTCGTCCATTCAGCTCATTGTAACCAAAACGAAATTCAATCCCTGATCCATCATGTGTGGAATCGTTGCCTATATCGGGAAGCAGGATGCTTACCCCATCATCATAAAAGGACTCCAGCGCCTCGAATACCGCGGCTATGACAGCGCCGGCGTGGCGCTGCTCAACGGCACCCTGAATGTGTACAAGAAAGCCGGGAAGGTAAGCGACCTCGCGGAATTTGTAAAGGGAAAAAACATCAAAGGCCATGTGGGCATGGGCCATACACGCTGGGCCACCCACGGCGAACCCAACGACCGGAATGCGCATCCGCACTTTTCGCAATCGAGGGATTTCGCCATCATCCACAACGGCATCATCGAAAACTACGCGTCCATCAAGGCGGAGCTGGTGAAGCAGGGCCATGTTTTTGAAAGCGATACCGACACGGAAGTGCTGATTCACCTGATTGAGGAGATCTACAACAAGGCCGGTGTTCCGCTGGAAGAAGCCGTGCGTCTGGCCCTGGGTGAAGTTGTGGGTGCATACGCCATCGTTATACTATCCAGCAGCGAACCCGATAAACTGATTGCCGCCCGGAAGGGTTCACCCATCGTGGTGGGCATCGGGAAAGACGAATACTTCGTGGCTTCGGACGCTACGCCCATCGTGGAGTATACCAAGAACGTGGCCTACCTCAATGACGGGGAGGTGGCGGTGATCGACCAGGGCAAGCTTACCGTGAAGACCATCGGCAATGAAATCAAAATTCCCTTTGTGCAGGAGCTGGAGCTGAAGCTGGAGGCGCTGGAGAAAGGCGGTTTCGAGCATTTCATGCTGAAGGAAATTTACGAGCAGCCCCGTTCCATTGCCGACAGCATGCGCGGACGTTTCGACAGCCGTGCCGGACGCATCAAGCTCGGCGGACTGCGTGAATTTGAACAGCGCATCGTGAATGCCAAGCGCATCATGATCGCGGCCTGCGGTACCTCCTGGCATGCCGGGCTGGTGGCCGAGTACCTCATTGAAGACCTGGCACGCATTCCCGTGGAGGTGGAGTATGCTTCGGAATTCCGTTACCGCAATCCCATCATTTACGAAGACGATGTGCTGATTGCCATTTCCCAGAGTGGTGAAACCGCCGATACGCTCGCCGCCGTAGAACTGGCGAAATCAAAAGGCGCCACCATTTTCGGTGTCTGCAACGTGGTGGGATCCAGTATCCCGCGTGCCACCCATGCGGGCTCCTATACACATGCCGGTCCTGAAATCGGTGTGGCCAGCACCAAAGCCTTCACGGCACAGGTCACCGTACTGACCCTGCTGGCGCTGCAGCTGGCACACAAGCGGGGTACCCTTTCCGAATCGCGTTTCCGCCAGGTGCTGAATGAACTTGAATCGATTCCCGCCAAAGTGGAGCGGGCGCTGACTTCGAATGAAAAAGTACGGGCGATTGCCGAGCGCTATAAAGACGCCCGCAACTTCCTGTATCTTGGCCGCGGCTACGGTTTCCCGGTTGCTTTGGAAGGCGCCCTGAAGCTGAAGGAGATTTCCTACATCCATGCGGAAGGCTATCCTGCCGCCGAAATGAAACACGGTCCGATCGCCCTCATCGACGATGAAATGCCGGTGGTGGTGATCGCCACCAAGCACGGTTCCTACGAAAAGGTGGTGAGTAATATTCAGGAGGTGAAAGCCCGCAAGGGAAAGATCATCGCCATTGTGACCGAAGGAGACGAAGCCGTGAAGGAAATGGCGGACTACGTCATTGAAATTCCGGAAACCGATGAGATTCTGGTGCCGCTGGTGAGTGTGATTCCCCTGCAGCTGCTGGCCTATCACATTGCGGTGATGCGCGGATGCAATGTGGATCAGCCCCGAAACCTGGCCAAGAGTGTAACGGTTGAGTAATACCGAAATCTACTGATTTTTTTACGGACTCCCTTTTACTGCAGCAATGCGCGGTATTGCGCTCCGATCACGGAAGGGCTGTACAGCCCGTCGATGTCGGATAAGGCCTGTCGCATCAGCTCCTCGGTATCGTACTTTCCCGACAGAAGCTCTTCGATCCGCAGGGCCAGATTTTTCGGATTTTCCGATTCGAAAAGCAATCCGTTTTTACCGTGACGCAGCAGTTCCGCATTGGGCGGAAGATCGGAGGCGATGACCGGACGCGGAAAACTCATGGCCATCAGCAATACTCCGCTCTGGTAAATCCTGGTGTAGGGCAATACGATGCCTTTTGAAATGGAAAAGAGGAAATCCCGTTCTTCGTCGCTGATGTGGCGGATGGCGGGAAGTACTTTTCCCTGCAGATTCAGGGAGGTGATGATGCCGTCATATCGCGACCAGTTGTCGTCGCGGACTTTTCCGGCGATGACCACCCTGAAATCACTGCGACACTGGGCAATGGCTTCCAGCAACACATCGAGTCCTTTGGCACGTTTGATCTGTCCGAAAAAAAGCAGGACCGGCGTTTTTGACTGTAATGTTTCGGGCAAGGCGGGATGAATGCCGGCGGCCAGTGTGGCGTTGAAGGGGGTGTTGTCGCTTGTTCCACCCGGCTCCCGGTAGTGGCGGAATAGATGGCGGAAATGCACATGCGGAATGATGGCGCTGCCTGGGGCATATTCCTGACCGATAGTCTTCAGCAGTTCGTCGCGGGAGAAGGCGTTGTGAACCACACGCACCGCGGGCAGGGTGCCGGTCACTGTGCGCCGGATGAAGGGCAGGGTAAAGGTGTCGAGGCTTTCGATGTCGTGTACGATCGCGCAGATGCGCAGACCCAGCAGGCGTGCCAGGCTGAAGGTAACGAGGTCGAAGATACCGGCCCTGAACACATGCAGAACAATCCACTTTGTTCCCTCGGAGCGGCATTCCAGCAGTGCCTGCAGAAATCCGGTAAAATTGCTGAGTACTGCCCGCCATTTTGCCACGCCGGTATTGAAAAACACCTGTTTCACTTCCACCTCCGGCACCTGCCGGCTGAAATTGGTGTACAGCTTTACATGAAAAGTTTCGTTTTGTATGCCGGAGAGCAGGAGGAGGTCGTAATGATCCATGCCGGCTTTTATGCCCACCGGATCAATCAGGGCGATACGCCGCTGCTTTTCAATAGCCATTACGTCCCTTCGCTACTGTTTTTTGTTTTTGGCGTACTCCGTGATCATGTATTTCCATAACGGTGTGGTAGGACCGACGTATTTGATGGTCCATTCCTTTGGCGATTTACTACGGTCCGCAACATCGTAAAACGGATCCCAGGCTTCTGTTCCGGCTTCGTAGGCAAACATGCTCCAGCTCCAGCCGAAACTGTCAATGGTTTGAAGGACATCCTTCGCCCAGTCGTCCGCTCCCGGCGACCAGCGTGTAGCCTGGAACTCTCCGATGTAAATAAGGTAGCCGTGGTCCTTTTCAAATTTCCGGAGGGCGGAGAATTTATTTTCAATCATCTTTTTATCCCATTTTTCGCCTTTGAACACGCCCGGATACTTTGAACCTTTTTCCTTTCCTTTCAGGCCCTGCTTGATGAAGCCGTCGGGCAGATACATGTGCGCGCCATAAATCAGTTTATCGTCTTTGATGTTGAAGGGACGGAAGCCGTTGTAGTTGGTGGGCTTGCCCCAGGGGCCCGGCGTCAGCAGAAACCAGCGCCCCGTGTCGTACTTGCGGATGGTGGTCAGTACATTTCTGAAAAACATTTCCAGGCCCGGTGGCACTTCAGGGCCGCCTTTTTTCTGAATGGCCGGTTCGCCAATGACTTCGTAGGCTGACAATTCATCGCCCCTGTTTTTAAAGCGGGAAGCAATGATGGCCACCATGCTATAGGTGCTGTCGGCATATTTTTTCTGCGACCAGAACTCCGAACTCTTGTCATCCACTTCCGATTCAGGATCGAGTACAAGATGGTTAAAGGCCAGCACGCTGGTTAAGCCGTGCTTTTTGCAGGCGTCGAGCATTTTTTCAGCCCAATCCAGTTCTGCATAAAAGCATTGCTTAGGATCCCTTTTTTCCCTCTTCGCGCGGATGCTGGGCTTCATCTGTATCCTGACAAAATTCACACCGATACCGGCCAGGTAGGCGATATCCGACTCGTCGGAATTCTCCGACTGAAAACAAATCCCCCGCCAGGGCCAGTTCTTCGGCAACACGCCGGTTGCCGTCTGGTTGCTCTTGCCCTCTTCCGTTTTTTCAGAAGTACTTACCGGAGCGCTGTTTTCAACAGGCGCACCGTTGTTTTTGGAATCATTATCCTTGGAGCTGGATTGCGATGCCTGTTGAGAACATACCAGAGGTACCAGTAAAAAGAAGGCAAGGCTGTAAAGGCGGTTGATCGGGAATATTTTCATGCGCTTGGGTATTTATGTTCTGCAAAGTAACAAAAAATACCCTTCTCAGTTCTTCAGGAATCGCTTGAGGAGGTAATTCCACCGACCCTTGGTTCTTCCCCAGTTCAGCGTCAGTGCAAGACTGCCTTTCAAGGGGAGCAGCACGGCCAGGCGGGCCTTGTCCATCAAGCCTCCTTTCTTTCCGCTGAGTGTATATCCCAGGCGAAGCATGAGGTCCCTGTTCATCGTTTCGCAGATTTCAATTTCTGCATCGTCCAGTCCTCCTTTGCTCCAGCTTCCCGAACGGGCCGGATCAATGCCCAGTCTGCCCGGATCATCTTTTCTCATGGACGATCCCACCTGCGGCACATTCAGCATATCCTCCTCGAAGGGGATTCCGGCATGCTGACAGATCTTTTTAATTTCAGTAAGCGGATCGCGGAGCAGCTCTTCAAAATGGACGGTCATGATCCGAGGGTCCTGAACACGCAGGCCGGCTGTGACGGCGTTTTTCCAGAGCCGTGAAATCAGAAGCGGGTGATAGTTCGCCCAGAAACGCAGCATCTCCTTTCGCTTTACATACCCCCCGCCGAGTTTGCGGCGACGGTGCCGGTTTTTTTGAGAGAGCAAGACGTCACGGGGATCGCGTACCACATGCACGATGCGCGCTTCGGGAAATTTATCCAGGATTTGCTCCATCTTGAATACATTTCCCGGTAAATCCTCGCAGGGTATCGCTTTGTTGTTACGGCCGGCTTCCCACAAAACAAAGTGATAGTACAGGTCCCAGGCCGAAGCCCCGGTTTTGAAAAATTGCTCGCTGAGCTGAGTGGCTTGTGAAACATATTTTCCGGGCTCCCGGGTGGCATGCAGCTTTCTTTCCGACACATCCAGCAGCCAGGTAAATACCCTGATGCTTTCATCCTTTGACAGCGCTCTTGATTCTTCTCCATGGGGAATGCAGGGTCCGAAGAGGTGAAGCTCCGGAAATTTATGAACCAGGGTGTTCCTGCCGAGCATTCTCCCCAGCATGGTGGTTCCTGAGCGGCTGTTGCCCACCACAAATATCATTTTCCGGTTCAGTACTTCTGTCTTCATAGGAGGTCGTGGCAGCTAACGGCCTTTTTCAATGCTGAATTTTTGCAGTTTGTTCTGGTTTGAGCGGAGAGATGTTTGGTCAGCACCGGGATGGAAGGAAGCGTCCGCACGCTTGTTATTTCCGAAATAGCGGTAATAGTAAATGATGGCAAAGAAGACGGAAGGCAATCCCATGTATTTGATATTGGATGCGGCGGTAATCATATCCAGAAAAATGAAAATGAGGCCGTACTGACAGGTGGTCAGGAGGAGATCGTGGTTGTTTCTCAGCCTGCCCGACCAGCTCCACGCAAAGAGGAAGGGTATGTAAAAAATCAGCGTGCCGATGATACCATACACAAAGAGATTGCCGAGTATGCCCACATCCGAAGCATAGAAATAGCCAAAGAAACCGGAGAAACCGCCTTTAAACTGCGAACTCACGAAGCCATTCCCGAAAAAAGGATGCTCGAAGAAGCCCTTGATGGCGATGGCGCTTTCGGCGATGCGCATGTTGGTGCTGTATTCTGTGGTATGACCACCGGTGACGATGGTGGAGGCGTTGCCGAAAATGGTGACATAATGGTTGATCAGGTCCGGACTGACGAGGTAGGTGATACCCGTGGCGGCCATCAGGAGTAAAGTTCCCCAGGTGGCATAGATCACTTTTTTATTCAGGGAAACATTGCGTATAAAATAGATGCCAACGGTAACGGCCATCATCAGCAGTTGCGACCGGTCCTGAACATAAACGAGAAAATACAGCACACCGAACAGCAGGGGAATAAAAAACCTGTACCGGTTTTCCGTCAGGATCTTAAAAACGGAAAAAAGGATCACCGTGGCCACCACATCACCGGGAAACTCATAGTGCCATCCTTTGTTCAGACTGAATTCCACGAAGTCGGTGCCGTTGAATTTGAGCGGATCAATGAAAACGCTGAAGAAAAGCATGATGCCCATAATGATAAAGAGCGCCCGCAGAAAATACTTTTGCAGCCGTTCTATACTGATGAAATTATTTTTGAGCGAGACCAGGAGAAAGTACCCGGCAAAAATGATGAAGTGTTGCCTCTGTGCCAGCAAGCCGATCAGGTAGGGCTGCTGAAATTCACGGTTGGCCTGCCAGGCGGTGATGAACGGCAGCAGAAACAATGGGAACAGGATCAGTTGAAGGTAATTTGCTTTTCCAAGACTCCATTGAATAAAGATGTGACGGAACGATACGGCGGTGACCAGGATCACCACCAGGATGAAAAGGGCTTCAAATATTCCGGAGGGAAACCTCGCCAGCACACGGAAACTCAAAATGAAGAACATCACCCAGAAAAAGGGGGTGATCAGTTTTCTTTTTGATAAAACCAGCAGGCGGCTTGTTTCCATTTCTGTTTACAAAGATATACAGCCCGGCTTCTTACCGTCCGCTCAGAAGTTCTACCGGCAGACCGATGAGCGTTTGCAGCCGTTCGAGGCCGGGTTGGTAATAGGTTCTGAGTTCCGCGGCGAAGGAGGGCTGCAGTACCGGCAGATGGCTCTTGCTGAAGAGCAGTCCTTTGATTTTATTCCTCATTTTTTCACCGGTCAGCAGCGCCAGTGTCTTGCGCACAAACTGATATTTGTAGAGTGTGCGGATCATCCGGTTTTTTCCGGCGCCGGTTACATTGTGCTGTTCAAGGACCGGGGAGGCCAGTGCACGATCGATGCCCAGGAAGTCACACAGCTTTTTCAGTGTGGCTTCCGGATGCTTCACCAGATCATCCTGAAGCAGGACATGAATCTGTTCTTTCGGAAAACAACGGAGATAGCGCTCCACCTGGGGTGCATAATCGCTGAGCAGAAAATACTGCTGGAAGTATGCGCCTGTTTTCGGATGTTCCCGGCCGTTCCGGAAAATGGTTTCGAAGTCTTCGTGTACAAGTCCGAGGCTGTAATCCATCTGGTAGTGCGAAAAGGCGCGATGAACAGGATTTCGCAGGGCCATGATGATCCGTGCATCGGGATTGTACTTTTTTATCCGCTCCGGTACTTTTTCATAAAACAGATAGGAGACGCTGGCTTCCCCGCAGATCTTAGTTTGGGCGGATGGATGAAAGAGGGCGAGGTAGTGTTCCTCTGTCCTGGCATTTTCCTTTTTGTAATAGAGCTGCTGCGCTTCGATTTCCTGCCAGCTGAAGAAATTGGGTTCTTTGTCGCGGCTCATGCATACCTGCGGATGCTTTTCAAGGTAGGCATGCAATGCGGTGGTCCCTGCCTTGGGCGCGCCTACAATAAAAAACGATGGTTTCATGGCCATAATGTTGTTTCACTGCAACCAGTGAGAAAGATCGCGTTGTATGATGTTTTCCAGTTGGCGGATGTCGTCGTGGTACCTGGCACTCATCCATTGCCGGTCTGCCGGACTCAGTTTTGGCACCTTGCCTTCTTTAAAGAAAGCGTCTTTCACCTGTTTTTTCCAGGCCTCCGGCAGCGCCCGGTAAATTTTTCTTTTGATGCCGGCCTGAGTGATAAATTTTATGAGTCCGGGATTTTTTGGAATCCTGGCCTCGTTGAATTTTTCGTCGTAGTTGACGGGCACATCGGTGCGCAGGTCGAGAAAGGTAAAGAGTTCTCTGACCAGCTTTTTGTTGTCGTTTTTCAGATCATCGAAAAGAAAGATGCGCAGGTGTTCTTTCGGAAAGAGACTCGTGAAGCGTTTCACCTGCTCTGCATACAGGCCCAGTTCAAAATAGAGGTGCGAGATACTCCAGCCGTGCCTGCTTTTGGCATCGTCGTGCTCCACCTCTTCACGGAAGGGGAGGGTGGTTCTGCCATCGCGGAGGTTGGCGAGGTAATGCGAGTACGCCCTTTCAGCCGGTTGCCGCAGAATCATCACGATTTTCATGCCGGGGAATTCCCGGTGTATGTTCGCTGCCGCTACCGAAGAGTACAGATAGGAGTTGCTGATTTCTCCGATGGCTTTCTTTCCTGCTGCGAAGCGGAAGAGTTTGAGGTAATGCTCACGCTTGAGCACATAGGCACCCCATTGCTCCTCTTTCATATCGCCGTTGACGAACTTCTCGATGTCGAGATTCTTACTCCGCTCGTATACTTTGTATTCATCGCTGAAGTGTTCGGGAACGATGTCCGTCGAAAAATGATTCGGTTCTTTGATGGGACTCATGTATACGTCGGGATGCTGCCGGAGGTAATGGTAGAGCGAAGTGGTTCCGCATTTCGCGGCGCCGGCCACCAGGAAGTTCGGGAAGTGGATTAACTGATCTGAAGCCATTTGCTGAGATCCTTTTGTATGAGTTTCGATAGTGATTGTATGTCGTTTTTGTAGTATTCGAGGAGCCGGGCATTGACGGCCGCGGATGGTCTTTCCTCTGCAGGCTTTGCAAACAGGGCTTTTCTGATAAAACGCTTCAGGAAACTGTTTTTCAATGCCCGGCGAACTTTTACACGGAGCAAATTGACGCTGATGATTTTTTTAACGAGGGTGTTCCTGGGCACGGCTGCGGCATTGAATTCCTTTTCAAAATTGGTGCTGAAAGCCGTGTCCACACCGAGAAATGCATACACTCTTTTCATGGTGTCTTCAGGGTGCTCGCGCAGTTCCTCGTTAAGCAGAATGAGCACCTGGTCGCGGGGGAAGAGATCAAGGTATCGTTTGACCTGACCGGCGTAAAGTCCCAGTTCGAGGTAGAGGGAGGTGCTGCCCCAGGACCGTACGGGATGCTTCCTCTCTTCTTCGAGCGCCTCTTCAAAAGGAAGACCGGTCACTGCCATCCTGCGGTCCATGAGGTAATGCGAATAGGCCCTTTGCACCGGGTTGCGCAGGATCATGATGATTCTTGCATCCGGATTGTATTGATGGATGTTGGCGGCGGCCTTGTCGGAGAAGAGGTACGATGCGCTGGCTTCACCGATGGCCTTCTTTCCTGCTGCAAAACGAAAGAGCGCGGCGTATTCATCGGGTTTGGTGATAAAAGCACGGTGCATCGTTTTTTTCATGTCACCGCGGAGAAAGGAGCTGGCATCAAGAAGACGGAGACGCTCTTTTACTTCCGGGCGGATGGCCTCCAGTTGAATGTCTGTCGCGAAGAAATTGGGTTCTTTGATGGGACTCATGTAAACGTCGGGGTGCTGCGAAAGATACTGATACAGGGACGTAGTTCCTGCCTTCGCCGCACCGACGATGAAGAAATTGGGTGAATATGAATTTGCTCCTGTTTTCAATTTATCCGGAATGGTTCGTGGTGTTGTCCCCGCCTTGCTGTTCATTTCCGGGCCGTCTCATGCCCGGCAGGTAAATGGAAGTGATGCCCAGTTTCCTGTATACATAAATTACGGAGATGAGGTTCCAGAATATTTTTGAAGCGGTAGAGGAAATCGCGGCCCCTTCAATCCCCAGGATAGGTACCAGCAAAAAGTTCAGGCTGATGCCAATGATGGCGGCCAGCACGATGATCCGGTTGTATTGACGCTGATATCCTGTCATCATGAGCAGAATACCGACCGAGCCGGTGATGCAGTTAAAGAAGTTGCCGATGGCCAGGATCTGAAGACTTCGTGCAGAAACGGAAAAATCCTTTCCGAAAATGGAGAGGATCAGTTCCGGGAAAAGCAGGAGGGCGAAGGTGATGGGTGCCGTAGCATAGAACAGGATTCGGGTGGAGTTGAATACATAATTCCGGAGGCGTTTATGATCCTGTTTGCTGTGGATTTCGGCAAAGGTAGGTGCCTGGATGGCATTCACCGCCATGAGTACGGCGGCCGAGGCGGAGGAAATCTTGAAGGCCGTATCGTAAAATCCGACTTCGGCTTCGGTTCGGTAGATGCCGATCACCAGATTGTCGATCCAGTTCAGGATAAAGAAGATGGACCCGGTGATCATCATGGGCAGGGATTCGCGGATGAGTTCAGCCCGATGAACAGAAGGTACCGAAGGACTTCCGGCCAGGCCGCTGAATTTTCTCCAGGTCAGCACATAGAAAACAGCGACGATAATGGTTGACGTGGCAAAGCCCATCACCGGCGTGAAGGGGAAGCCGGAGTACCAGCTGATGAGGATGAACAGGGCATTCAGCAGGGGGATCACCGTTTTGAACAAGGTGAATCCAAGCATGTTTTTAGAGCCACGGAAAGCCGCGGCATGCAGCGTGATCCACACAAATGGAGGGAGTGCAAGGCTGATCAGCCTGAAGTGTTCGGTCAGCCAGGGTTTGCTGAATACGTGTTGAGCCAGCAGCGGGGCGGCCAGGTAGAGCAGGAGGGCCAGCAGGATGGAACTCAGGGCCGTGATGCCGGCCGACGTCTGATAGATACTCTTCAAGCCTGCCTGGTCGCCGGCAACTCTGGCCGCGGCCACTTTCCTGATCAGGAGGTTGTCAAGACCCATCAGGGCCAGGATGGAAACAAGTTGTAAAACCGTGAAGGAAAGGGTGAAAGTACCGAGTATGCCGGGCCCCAGTAGCCTGGCCACGGTGAAAATGAAGAGGTATTGCGTAATCATTCCTCCGGCTTTCACCGTAAGGGCAATCCCGCTCTTTTTCAGTAGAAAGAGGATGTCTTTTCGTGCAGGTGGCTGCGAACGCATTGTTCCTGCAAAATTGCTCGTTTTTTCGGGGAAATCGCCCCTTTTCACCGAGCAGGTGAATTAGTTCTTAACGGGGACAGGTTAATGAAAAAGGGACCGGCATGGGCCGGTCCCGGGAACAAATAAAGAAAAGGGTATTTAAAGAACGGTCGTACAGACTACGGTGGTGGCCTCTCCCGAACCTGATTCCGGTACAAGGAAGCAGGTGTTCAAAGAGGCTGGCTGGATAAACAGAAGCGATGTAATCCGGATTCAAAATACGTGAGGAAACATTACTGGCAGATTATTGGAGTTTTATGATTTTGAATTTTTCTTACAGACGATCATCAGTAGTACTTCGGCAACGGATGCATGCCGGGGGCACGCACCGTAAAAAAAGCAGGATGGGTTTTCGGCCTTTCTTTTTTTGGAGGAGAGAAATGGATGCACGCGAATCTGTTCATATTAAAAATTACAGCTCAGCCTTTTTTACCTCGTACCGCCATGCTACAGGGTCCGGAATCTGACTGTATTTCCTTAATGCGTTTTCAACTTGATTTGAGAAGAATACTGCGCACACCTGAACAAAATTTTTTTCTGCTAACAATTCGGTAAACTCAATTTAATATTTGTCAGAATAGCGACTTAGTTCACATTTACTTAATGGAATGATAATGGAAGGCGCGTTCAGCCAAGAGAGCCGGACTTTAAATTTGCATCGCGTTGTTATACCGGTGATCGGTTACAATGTCGTATCCATCCTCCGAAATCTGAAACGAAAAATACAATCATGAAAAAGTTACTCTTCCTCTGCGCCATCCTGCTATCGGCCACCATTACCCGGGCACAAAACGGACTCGAGGGAATCATCGTTGAGAAATACTACATTTCGAATGCGGCGGATGCAGCAGGCAGTACCGGTATACTTCCGGCCGGCTCCACCACCTACCGTATATATGTCGATATGCTTCCGGGCTATACCTTTCAGGCTGCCTATGGAGTTGCCGGCCATGAATTGCGCTTTCAGACCAGCACCGCTTTCTTCAACAACGAGGATTACGGTTCCACCACGCCGAGTTACAGCAAGAACAATGCGCGCTTTAACACGGTGATGCTGGATACCTGGCTCAGCGGCGGCGCAGGCTGTGCCGCGAATGTCGGCGTTTTAAAATCGGAAGATAACGTTGCCGGCGGTGCTACGGTCATCAATGCCAACGGCATCCTGGCCAACAATGATCCGAATGCCGGTATCCCCCTTACCACGCACGACGGACTGTATGCCGGTACCCCTGGCTCCGTCACACTGCTTGGTTTTACAGCAGCCGAGCTGAATGTGCTGGACAACATCAGCAATGCAGGCAACCTGATCGCCACCAGCAATGCTTCATGG
>JAEUTF010000163.1 GCA_016788185.1 Bacteroidia bacterium
CCGCCGAAAGCCTTGAATTGATTTTTGAAGGACTCGATACCTATGCCCGCGTTTACCTCAACGATACGCTGATTCTGGAAGCCGATAACATGTTCCGTACCTGGAGCGTGGAGGTGAAAGCGCTCTTGAAAAGAAAGAATACTTTGCTGGTGCATTTCAGCGCAGCGGAGTCACGGGCCAAGAAGGATGCCGGCCACCTGTCCTATACCCTTCCGGAGGGATGGCGCTCTTTTACCCGCAAGGCACAATATCAGTATGGCTGGGACTGGGCTCCGAAAATCCTCACCTGCGGTATCTGGAAACCGGTAAGTTTGGTGGCCAGAGGCCGGCGCACGGACTCTACCTTGGAAAAGCCGGGCGCCGCCACTCCGGCAGAACTGATTTCCTTCCGGGTGAAACAGCTGGCCGACAGTTCGGCGCTCACCAAAGCGCAAGCCAGCGTGAGGATCTGGTCGGCGGGAAACAGGAAAGCCACCTTACTCATTTCCTGCAAAGGATTTCCCACGCAGGTGTTGCATGAAGTGAACCTGAGGAAGGGCAGCCAGGAGGTCCTGGTACCTTTTCTATTTCCGGATGCTAAAAAATGGGAGATCAGCGGAAGAGGGGAGCCCCATCTTTATACTTTTCAATGTACGCTGGCAGCGGATCAATCGGATACGCTCAGCTCGGTCACCGGATTCCGCGATGCGACCCTCCTCCGTTTTCCTGACAGTACCGGGGAGAGTTTTGGTTTTCGCATCAACGGCAGAGATGTTTTTGCCAGAGGCGCCAACCTGGTTCCGCCCGACATCTTTCCTTCACGTGTACCCGATTCGGTGTATCACGCGCTGGTGGCGGAAGCCAAAGCGGCAGGAATGAACATGCTTCGTGTATGGGGCGGCGGCTATTACCTGCCCGATGTGTTTTATGATTATTGCGACCGGTATGGCATCATGGTATGGCAGGATTTTATGTTTGCCTGCAGCATGGTGCCGGGCGATCCGGGTTTTTTGGAGAATGTACGCCGTGAAGCACAGGAGCAGGTAGACCGGCTCAGCCGGCATCCCAGCATCGTGCTCTGGTGTGGCAACAACGAGAGCGACGAGGGCTGGCACAACTGGGGCTGGCAAAAGCAGTATGCCTATACCCCGGCGGATTCAGCAAAAATCTGGAAGGATTATCAGCGGCTCTTTTGCGAATTGCTGCCGGCGGTCCTTGATTCCCTGGATCCGGGTCGCCCTTACCTGCCCTCCTCCCCCGTGTGGGGTTGGGGGAGAAAGGAGAGCATGCAACGCGGCGACAGTCATTACTGGGGTGTGTGGTGGGGGATGGAGCCCTTCGAAGCATACCGCAGAAAGACCGGACGCTTCATGAGTGAGTACGGTTTTCAGTCGCTGCCGGCGGTCTCCGCCTGGAAGGGCATAGCCGACACCTTATCGATAACGGCCAGGTCGTTACGACATCATCAAAAGCATCCCCGGGGATTCGAAACCATTTCACACTACCTGGAAAATTATTTTGGTGTTCCTGCGGATTTCGGGGATTACAGTTATGTTAGCCAGCTGCAGCAGAGTTACGGAATGAAGATCGCCATGAATGCGCACCGCGGCCATTATCCGACCTGCCGCGGGTCGTTGTTCTGGCAGTGGAACGACTGCTGGCCCTCCGTTTCCTGGAGTGCACTGGACTATCGTCTTCAGCGCAAACTATTTTATGATGAAGCAAGACGCGCCTTCGATTCGCTCTTTGTGTATACGGATGCCGGTGAACGCGGATTGTCCACCACGGTGCATTTTGATGGGGTGGACGATGTATCGCTGACCATACGACTCTATTATATCCGCACCGACCGTGTGGCAGAGCCGATATCGGTGGATGAGCGTTCCATACGACTCAAACCCGATAGCATCCTCCGCGATTGCATATTTTACCCGGCCAACCAGATGCGGAACATGGACAGCACTTCGATGGTATTCGTTACCGAAGCCATCAGCAATTTTACCTTTAGCACCTTGTACCGGGATTATTACCACCGCTGTGCC
>JAEUTF010000212.1 GCA_016788185.1 Bacteroidia bacterium
GCATCTTTTTTTTATCCGGCTACCCATAACTGAAAGGATTAAGCATACATTTGTCACCGGTTTTATTCACCGTGAGTTCGCACTCCTCCCATCAGAAAATCACCGCCGCCGGCTTGCTGGTGACTTTAGGAATCATTTACGGTGACATCGGCACCTCGCCCTTGTACGTGATGAAGGCCATTGTGGGCGACAAACCCATTGATGATGCGGTGATCCTCGGGGCCCTGTCCTGTATTTTCTGGACCATCACCCTGCAAACCACCATCAAGTACGTGATCATTACCCTGCGTGCCGATAACAAGGGCGAAGGCGGCATTTTCTCGCTTTACGCGCTGGTACGTCGGAGGAAAACTCCCTGGCTGGTGTTTCCGGCACTCATCGGCGGGAGTACCCTGCTGGCCGACGGCATCATTACGCCTCCGATATCCGTCGCCTCTGCCGTGGAAGGCCTCGAAGCCATCAATCCCGACATACCCACCATCCCCATTGTCATTGGCATCATCGCCGCCCTCTTCATCATCCAGCGCTTTGGTACCAATTTTATCGGTAAATTCTTTGGTCCCATTATGTTTACCTGGTTTTCGATGCTGGGGGTGCTTGGGATATTGAGCATTGGCAAAGATCTGTCTGTTTTCAGAGCCCTCAGCCCGGTTTATGGCGCCGATCTCCTGATCAATTACCCGGGCGGCTTCTGGCTGCTGGGTGCGGTATTTCTTTGTACCACGGGAGCCGAAGCCCTCTACAGCGATCTGGGGCATTGCGGCAAGAAGAACGTGCGCGCTACCTGGGGCTTTGTGAAGGGCATGCTCCTGCTGAACTATTTCGGACAAGGGGTGTACCTCATGGAGCACCACGGTCAGGCCCTCGGCGGCGGCAATCCTTTTTACCTCATCATGGCCGACTGGTTCCTGCCCATCGGCATCGGCATCGCCACCAGCGCCGCCATCATTGCTTCGCAGGCCATGATCAGCGGCTCCTTTACGCTGATCAATGAGGCCATCCGCCTGAACTTCTGGCCCAAAGTAAAAGTGGTGTACCCTTCCGATCTGCGCGGGCAACTCTACATCCCCTCCATCAACTGGCTGCTTTTCTGCGGCTGTGTGGCGGTGGTATTGTACTTCCAGGAGTCCTCAAAAATGGAGGCGGCCTATGGGCTGGCGATTGTTACCACTTTCCTGATGACCACCATCCTGCTCACCAATTATCTGCTGCTGTATAAATACCCGAAAATTATTGCCTTCACCCTCTTGCCCCTGTATCTCACCATAGAGTCCTGCTTCATGGCGGCCAACCTGGCGAAAGTCAGTCATGGGGGCTGGGTAACTTTTCTCATAGCCAGCGTGCTCATTACGGTCATGGTGGTGCTGTATTACTCCCGTAAAATCCGCAACCGGCTGGTGGAATTTGTCAAGGTGGAGGAATACCTGCCCCTGCTCGACAAGCTGAGCGGTGACACGGCCGTTCCCAAATACGCCACCCACCTGGTGTACCTGACCAGCGCGAATTATCCGACCGAGATCGAAGAGAAGGTGATCTACTCGATACTCTACAAGCAGCCCAAACGTGCCGACATGTATTGGTTTGTGCACGTGGATGTGCTGGATGAACCCTATACACTCGAGTACAAAGTGACCGAAGTGATGCCGGGGAAACTGATGCGCGTGGATTTCAGGATCGGTTTCCGCATCGACCCCCGCATCAACCTGATGTTCCGTCACGTGGTGGAGGACCTGGTACGCAACCAGGAAGTCGATATCGTGAGCCGTTATCCATCCCTGAGCAAGCGCCACCTCACCGGTGATTTCCGCTTCGTGGTGATGGAGAAGTTTCTCAGCCTCGACAATGAACTGCCCTGGCTGCAGAAGATCATCATGGATTTGTATTTCCTTATCAAGCGCTTTGCATTGCCCGAGGAGAAGGCTTTTGGCCTGGATACCTCCTCCGTGACCGTGGAAAAGGTGCCGCTCATAGTAAAACCGGTCAGCGGCCTGAAGCTGAAAAGGATCTCCTGATGTTTTCCCGTACCCTCGGACTGTGCCGGGTGCTTTATGGCACCTGCCGGCCGGAATTCCTGTTTCTCCGGGTCGGTTGAAATACCGGGTGCCGGTTTCGTTTCACGGATCTTGCCCCTCAAACTCCCTGTCTGATCACACTTCCTCAACGGGCCATAAAAGACGTCTTTTATAAGGCAATTCCCGAAAAAGGCTTTTTTTGAGGTCCCCCCCCCTAAAAATGAGGGGGTCTGTTCAAAAAATATGACTTTTTTCTTGACTACCCCCCTTTAAAACATATACTTTTGTGGCCGTTGATGGTTTTTACCTCCTTCCAACGGAAAAAAAACCGGATGCACCTTGCCGCAAAGGCAATACACCGTACTTGTTCATCCTTCTATAAAAACAGATACAATATGGCCATCCTTCGTTTCCGTGCGCTGCAGAACAGCATCAACCGCACACCAGTAGTCGTTACACCGCCTTCCGGAAAAGTTTCGGATTACTATGGTGTCAACGTTTTCGACAAAGAAAAAATGCACAAATACCTCAGCAAGGAGGTGTTTAAGCAGGTGATGGAGGCCATCAATACAGGGCAGCGCATCGACCGGAAAGTAGCAGAACTGGTGGCGGCCGCCATGAAGAGCTGGGCAGTAAGCATGGGAGCCACGCATTATACCCATTGGTTTCAGCCCCTGACGGGCAGTACTGCCGAAAAGCACGATGCCTTTTTTGAGTTAAGCGATGAAGGGCGTGCCATCGAGGCCTTCAGCTCAAGCGCCCTGGTGCAGCAGGAGCCCGATGCTTC
>JAEUTF010000215.1 GCA_016788185.1 Bacteroidia bacterium
GTAGTAAGCGGGCAGAGCAACCTGGAGAACGTGTCCTTCGCGCCCGGTACTTCTACCGGCTATGCAGGGGGCTACGGTGAACTGATGAAATCCGCCGACGGAGGGCTGACCTGGAACACCTTGAACATTCCTCCGGTCAGCATCCGCTGCATCTATGCCTTCAGCCCCGATACGGTGTACCTGGGCACCTACGATGCGCTGTACCGTTCGGTCAGCGGGGGCCTGTACTGGGAGCGTTTTAATTTACCCGGCTTTCAACGCATCAACGACATCCGTTTTTACGATGGCAATAACGGCATGGTGGCCGGCGACAGCGGGTACATCGCGGTCACGGCGAACGGAGGGGGTCTGCCGACGCCGGTGGCCGGTTTCAGTTTGCCGGCGTCCAGCGCCTGCGCCGGAACGAGCATTACTCCGGTTAACTACGGCGACCCGGCATGGTCCTGTCAGTGGTTCATCAACGGCTTGCCGGTCAGCACCCAGTATGCGCCTTCGCTCCTGCTTGCTTCATCCGGAACGGCCGTCATTGACCTGGTGGTCACCAGCAACGGATTGACCGATACGGCCAGCGTCACCATGCAGGTGACGCCGCTGCCGGCCGTAAATCCTTTTTCGGTGGTCAACGACACCATCTGCCAGGGCGGACAGGGCCATTTTTATGTGCCCGCCAGCCAGCCAATGGTCAGCTATGCCTTGTTTGACGGCACCGTGCAGGTAGGCGCGGCCCAGGGAGGAACCGGGAATACGATCAGCTTCACCACCCAGAACAACCAGACCACGGTGAAGCCTTACCGCATCAGGGCCGTCTATGCCAATTCCTGCGGGTCGGACACACTGGAAGTGTATGATTCCTTGTGGATCGCCACACCGGCGGCCAACGTGTCGGCTATGCTGTACCGTGATACCATCTGCACCGGCGATACCACCTTTATGCTCGTGTACAATTCGGAGCAAGGCTGGGATTATTACTGCTCCAACGCCCAGTTCACCAAAGTGGATGGCACCGGTGGTACCATTGGCATTCCCGTCGGGCCGATCACTTCGGGTGTGACCATCACCGTGTATGCGCGCCTGAAGAGCTTAAACTGTGTCAAAGCGCTTTCCGGTACGCATCCGCTCACCTACCGCGGCACTTCGGTGTCCATCCTGCCTGGCACCCTGCAGACGGGCCAGGGTCAGACGCTCGCCGTGGGTGCAAGTTCTTCCGGTTTTAATGCCTGGGACTGGGATTTCGGACCCAATGCGGTACCGCAAACCGCCGGCGGGCAAACACCGCCTGCTCCCGTTTTCCCGGTCGCGGGGATCGATACCCTTACACTCACGGCACGATTGGATTACACCTGCAGTAAAACCATCCGCAAAGCCGTGTTTGTTTACGGGAACCTGCCGCTTTCTTCCACCATCGCCTGTGACCTGGATACCTTTCCCGGTACGATCGGGACTACGTCCTATAAGTATTGTTTCGATGACTTTAATAACCTGCACGAGACGGGTTTCAATGCGCAGTCTACGAATTTTGCTTTCATTCCCTATGTATCAAAGTTTGATTCCGCAGGATTCAGAAGAAATTACATGTCCTTCAACTCCACCGGCAACAACCCGGGAGCGCAGGGCCTGGTGAACGGGATTACAGCTGACCGGATGACCAATACCTATTTCGCCACCCATTACGTGGCTCCGTCCCGTTTTGATGTGCAGGGAAACTACATCCGCAACAGGAATGCCATTGTTAAGCTCAACGAAAAGGGCAGTTTCCAATGGGCCATCGAAACGCCGCTGGCCGATTTTTCAGACATGATTACGCTGGACAACCGCATCTTCGCCATTGGAATCAATGCTTGGAACGGATGTGCATTTCAAACACCGGCAGGACTGTATCAGTACACGCCATCGATCAGCAACAAAGGCGAAGCCTTTCTCATGGAGCTAAACCCCGGGGGACAAATACTCGGTTTTGATGCCTTTGGAAGTGCAGGGCCCGGCGGCGTTTCAAGCCCTGCCAAATTCAAAGTGAAGGTGCCCGTCGCGAATCAGTATTTTGATTACGATACCCTTCGGCAGAACCTGATGGCACGTAAATCACCCGCCGGCGATTTGCTGATCGGCGGTTTGCTGGACGCCACTAGCATAGGGGCGCCGGTATATTTCAATACACAGGTCATGGCCAATACGCTGCCGGTGGGTGCTCCGGGTGAAAAATGTTTCTTTATCAGTCGCTATGATCTCAGCAGTGGGTTTTCGGATGTACGGAGCCTGATGGGCGGACAGCCTGAATTCATTACGGATTTCAAAGAAAATGTCAACGGTCATTTTGTGTTTATCGGCCGTGCAAAGAACAAACTGGTAACGAGCAACGGAACCCTTGTTTTCCCGGTTCAGAATTATGAATACCAGGTCGCCGCCTCGTTTAGTCCGGCCGGAACCCTCGACTGGCTGGTGTATGCGGACTCCATGAGTTTCAAAGGAGCGGGCATCAACAGCGATGGAAGCGTGACGGTGCTTGCCGCCATGTCTACCAAGTTTCTGATCGTGGACGGATTGAGTAATCCATACAATGTATCGCCCGTCCCAGCAGTTGGATCTTACCTCCTGCGATTTGGAGCCCTGGGCGAATTGCTCTCGGCGGATCGTACCTCCTCGTTCACCGCATTTACCTTGCAGCAGGACGCCTGCGGGAATCATCATGTGTACCATTCTACCAATTCCGGCGTTCAGTACCGGGTGCTGCGCACCGTACACACCAACAATGCCGGCTGCGGCAGCAATTGCTTTGAAGCCTATGATCCCAACCTGCGGGATGTAGCCCTGGACTCTGTTTTACTCAGCGATCAAAGTACGACCGGTCCTTCGGTGCGCGACCTGCGTCTGAAAGTCAGGAGCAAGTCGCTGGTGCCGGTCAGCTCCCTGGCCTTGAAGTATCAGATCAACAACGACGCGGTGCAAACCCTGAACTGGAACGGGACGCTGCTCACCGGCGATACATTGTCTTTGTTGGTAAACGGATACAATTTCAACCGGAGCTATAACCGCATCCGGACCTGGATTGATCACGTAAACGGTACCAGCGATGATTACCCGGAGAACGACAGCCTCATCCGGAGCCAGATCATCTGTTCAGCGCCTTTGGCGGGAGTGTATTCGGTGGGTTGCGACACCTGCTACTTCGACCACATTCAGGCTTCAGCCACCACTCTGAAGACCTGCGGCGTTTCAGACCCGGTCACCATGGTGATTGAGCCCGGGCTTTACCGGGAGCAGGTCAGGGTGGACTCCATCCCCTTTTCCAGCGTTTCGGATTCTGTAGTATGGACCTCCCGTACCGCGAACGCGGACGATGTGATCCTGGAACTTGGATGCGATTATACGTATTACCGCAATCCGTTGTACCTGTATCATGCGCAGTATTGTTCCTTTGAGCACCTCACCCTTCGGAATGCACTTCCCAAAGCCTACGATGTGATGCAGGCGGATCCCGCCGGGCAATCCGTCATCAACATGGAAAGCGTTCACAACATCAACATCAGCCATTGCAAATTGTATGGCATTTCCCGCTCGGGGGCCGTTTCCGGAAACGGAGCCATCCTGGATTGTTATGCGGGGTACCGGATGCGTATACTGAACAATGAAATGGAAGGAGGTGAACTCGCCCTGAAAATGGGAGGAAGCCTGTTTCAATGCAGGAACGTTCTTTTCAATAACAATGTTTCGCGGCAGAACAACGGTGCGCAGTTTTACAACGTCGACAGCCTCATCGTGGATCAGAATGTGCTCACAACGGTCGGGGACGTGTACGCGGCCAGCCTCCGGGTGAATGTGAGTGATTCGGTGAGGATCACCAACAACCTTGTGTCCAGTGAAAACTGGGGCAACGAGGCTTTCAGTCTCTCCTGTTCCTGCAACGTGGCGGCCCCCTGTCTCGTGGCCAACAATATTTTTTCTTCTTCGCCGCTCTGGCTGCCCCTGGCGGGCGCCTCCTTCTCCGCTACCAATGTGAACGTGATCAACAACAGTTTCGGACACGGCGTGGAGATTTACAGCACCGGCGGATTCAACTTCGTGAACAACCTGGTACGGTCCAACGGAAGTTTTGCCGTGGATATGAATTCTCCCACCTTTATAAATACATTCAACAACAACCGTTACCAGTCTGTCGGAACGCCCATCAACTTCATCAACAACAGCACGAATTATTCGTTGGCGGGCTGGAGGACTCAGACTGGCTTTGACATGCAGTCGGACTCGGTGACGGCGGCGTACACAACACTCACGGATATGCACCTGCGAAATCCTGTTTCCATGCCGGGCATCGCCTGGCCGGGCATCGGTACCGACATCGACGGGGATCCCCGCCCGGTTCCGCCCACCGTCGGCGCTGATGAGTACGGTTTTAATCCTCTGATCGGGGTGGTTTGGCCGGGAGATTGCGATAGCACCAAGACGGTGGATAATTTTGATCTCCTCCCGGTCGGACTCTATTTCAACCAGTACAGTACTTCACGTCCGGATGATCCTTCCACGGCCTGGGCTGCCCAGCCTTCTATGTTCTGGAGTAAACTGCAGGCCAGTGGCATCAACATGAACCATGTGGATGCCAACGGCGACGGATGGGTGAATCTCGGCGATACAGCTGTGGTTGTAGCCAATTTCGGCCAGTCACATGCCCTGGCCAACCCGGAACCGAACCGATTGATGTCCGGCCCCGACCTGGCCGTGGTTCCGGTGGGGTCTGTTTTCGCTGCCGGCGATACGGTTCATCTGAAAGTGATGGCGGGCACCGGCACCTGGCCGGTCGACCGGCTTTCGGCCATCGGCTTTAAGGTGAATGTCCCTCCCGGAATCATTGTACCGGGATCGTATAAAATCAGCCTGGCCAACAACTGGCTTTGTCCCGACAGCAACTGCATTCTCTTTCAGCGCGCGGATGAACCAAGCGGGATAGCCGCCGTCAGCCTGGCACGCCTCGACGGTGATCAGGTTTCTGCGTATGGCGAACTGGCAGACCTGAGCTTTGTGGTGAATGCCGCCTATACCGGAAATCCCACTGTTACTATTCCGGTCAGCGATTACAGGTCTTTTGAGCCGGAAGCGACTCCTATCAGCCATTCGCTGGTGGATGGTGTGATTCAGGTGACCAACACCGCCGTGGCGGAGCCTTACGGATGGGATGGCCTGGCGCTCTACCCGAATCCTGCCACGAATACCGTGAATGTTTACTTTAACCGGCGTTCGCAGCAAATGGAAACCATGCAGGTGGAAGTACTGGATCTGAGCGGCCGTTTGGTGAAAACATTTGCTCCGGTACAGCTTCAGGGCGGAAAGCAGGAAATCCGGCTGGACTGCAGTGATTTCCTGGACGGCATGTATTTCATTCATTTCAGGTCAGCAGGCTACGCAGCCACCTTGAAGTTCATGAAGCAAGGGAAGCAATGATCCCTTGCTTTCTACCGGTGTTCGTTGCTGCATTCGGGCGGGAGCATGTTTTGCAGGTGCAGGATATGTTGATCTGCGTTCCGATGTGTTAGGATAGGTAAGCAGCCAGCCTGTTCAGGACGATTGCTCTGCAGGCATACGTTAGGAACGCTTATTTTTGCGCTCGCCCATGCCTGCTTACCACAACATCATCTTCGATCTGGGGGGTGTCATCATCCGCCTCGATTACCAGCGAACTGCCAAAGCCTTCATGGATCTCGGCCTGCAGCAGTTCAACGAGATTTATTCCAAAGCTCGTCAATCGCATCTCTTCGACGATTTTGAAAAAGGGACCCTGCCTCCGGAAACCTTTCGTGCCACACTGCGCCGGCACCTGCCGGAGACCGTGAGCGATGAGCAGATCGACGGAGCATGGAATGCCATGCTGCTCGGTATTCCGCCCCACCGTGTTGACTGGTTGCGTAAAGCCGGGCAGAAGTACCGCATCTTTCTCCTGAGCAATACCAATGTAATTCATGTCAGCGCCTTTACCAGGATGGCGGATGAGCTATTCGGGCCAGGGGTCTTTGAAGGAGTTTTTGAAAAGCACTATTATTCCTGCAGGATGGGCATGCGCAAACCCGATGCGGAGATTTTCGAGACGGTTCTGAAGGAAAATCAACTAGACAGAAGTAAAACACTCTTTATCGACGACTGCATCCAGCACATCGAAGGAGCGGTTCGGGTCGGTCTCCCTGCAGAGTTGTTAAACGTGGAGGCGGGTGAATGCATTGAAGAAAAGTACATGCATCTGTTATAAACCGGTCAAGGCCTGCAGGGCGGTGCTGCAAAACCTGCGTGATGCATCGAGTGTTTAGGCCTGCGGATTTTTCTTTTCCTGGCACAACTCAATCAATACCCCGTTGCTGCTTTTGGGATGCAGAAAACAAATGAGCTTGTTGTCGGCCCCGGCTTTAGGTTCCTGATGAAGCAGGGTAAAGCCTTCCCCTTCGAGGCGCTTCATTTCGGCGTAAATGTCTTCCACTTCAAAAGCGATATGGTGAATTCCTTCTCCTTTTTTCTCGATGAATCGGGCGATGGGACTGTCGGGATGGGTGGCTTCCAGCAATTCAATTTTATTTGGCCCGACCTGGAAGAAGGACGTCAGCACGCCTTCCGATTCCACCCCCTCCGTTTTATAATGCGGCGTGTTGAAGAGTTTGCGGAAAAGTTCGTTCGATGATTCCAGTGATTTTACCGCAATGCCGATGTGTTCAATTTTGATCATGCAGCAAATTTAGTCAATACAAAAACAAGCATAGCGGCCGGAAGAGCCTGAAGTATCAGAATGATCCATCGTGTTGGCGATAAAAACCGGTTCCGGAACAAGGGCTGCGGGTGATCCCGCCAAATGAATCAGCTCTTCGGCGCTTGCTCCTGATCCGTGTCCCTGTCAGGTTCCTTCTCCGGTTTGATGTATTCATAACGGATCTCCGGTGGGGAGAGCTGAAACAGGTTACCCTGCGCAAGCTTTTCATCCGGTGGCAATGTGTTTTCTTCGTCAGGATGGTCACTACCCGTTTGGTTCAGGTTGCCCTCCGGTCCCTCTTCAAGTATCTCCGTTTCTTCTTCCGGCTCATCTTCCCACTGGTATCGGACACGTTGCGGTCCTTCTTTTCGATAAACCCACGAAAGCATCAGTCCGGCAAGACCGCCGAAGAGGTGTCCCTCCCAGCTGGTTTCTTTGAACCAGGGGAAAATCCCCCAGATCATCCCTCCGTATAGAAATACCACGATGAGACTCACGGCCATCATCCGTCGTTCCCGCCTCCAGATGCCGCTGAAGAAGATAAAGGAGGAAAGCCCGTACACCAGACCGCTGGCGCCGATATGGTACGAAGCGCGCCCACCGAGCCAGAGCCAGAATCCGCCCAGCAGCCAGGTGAGCAGCACTACCTTCCAGCTCATCTCCCTGTAAAAATACCGCAACATGGCCATGAGGATAAATAACGGTATGGCATTGGAGAATAAATGCTCGTAATCCTTGTGTATCAGCGGGAAAGTGAAAATCCCCCGCAAATCGGCTATCGATCTCGGGAAGAGCCCGTAAGCGGCAAAACTGATGCGATGGCTTTCTTCGTAATACTTGATGGCCGTCAGTACCAGCACGAGGAGGGTCCCGGGTATGAAACTCTTTAAAATGCTTTTTACCTCGGGTTTCATGCAGTAAAGTTATGGCTAAATACTTCAGGGGTAGTCATTCGGGCGCTTTCTCTCCTTTATGACGACTGATACGATGGACTATTTTACTTTTGCGGCATGCATTACACACTTGGGCATCGTTTCACGGGTCACCAGGGTTCGGTCTATGCCCTGGAGCATGACTTTGATTTACAGCATTTTTACTCGGGTGCGGGCGATAAGATTGTGGCCCGCTGGAGCCTGGAGCAAAAGGGCGACGGGGACCTGGTGGCACGGGCCACCGATGCGGTGTATTGTCTCCACCTCCTTCGGGAGCAGCACGTACTGCTGATCGGTCAGGGAGCGGGCGGTGTGCATGTGATCGCCTTGATGGACGGGAAGGAAGAGCGGCTGCTGCAGTTGCACGAAGGTCCTGTATTCGGCATCGGGCAAAGCAGGAAGCACGAGCTGCTTTTTACCCTGGGCGGCGATGGCGTGTTGTGCCGGCTGGAGCGCGGGAGTCTGGATGTGTTGCAACGGCTTCGGATTACCGAAAAAAAGTTGCGTGCCTTCGCCCTGTATCCGGAGGAGCAGTTTGCATTGATCGGTTGTGGCGATGGTAGTGTGGTGGTACTGGAACTGCCCGAAGGCAGGGTCGTGGAGCGCCTGATGGCCCATCAGCCCGGATTTTCCGTGAATGCCCTGGCCTTTTCGCCCGATGGCCGTTATTTCCTGAGCGGATCTCGCGATGCCCACCTGCACTTGTATGAAACCGATGGACTGAAAAGGCTGGAGTCCATTCCGGCGCACAACTATGCCATTTACGACATTGCCTTTCATCCCGGCGGCCGCCGCTTTGCCACGGCCAGCCGCGACAAATCGGTAAAGCTTTGGGACTTTGAAAGGATGGAAGTGCTGGAGCGATTGGAAGGAAATGACGGCACCGGGCACATCAACTCCGTAAACAAGTTATTGTGGCTGGCAGACGGTACCCTGCTTTCCGCCGGCGACGATCGCGCGATTCAGGCCTGGTCGCCGCTCGTCTGATACGGGAACCTGGTATCCATAAAAAAACCCCGGATGTACTCCGGGGTTTTTTCTTTTCGGTCCTTCGGCTTAGTCAACCATCAGGATCATTTGCTGCTGCTGTTGCTGCATCTCCAGCACCACATGGTACAATCCTTTGGCGAAATGGGCGATGTTCACCTGTCCGGTGTTGAGGCCGGCCACCGCCTGCCGCTCTTCGTAGAACATGGTCCGGCCGATGTTATCGGTGATGCGTATACGATAATCTGTATCACTTTCACTGTTGAACTGAAGGGTGACCTGGCTGTTCGCCGGGTTCGGGAAGAGGGTCAGTTCAAAAAGATCGTCATTGTTGGTTCTGGCGCAATTGCTCACGGTGATACCGCCGAGACTGCGCAGTACACTGTTGCCGCAAGTGTTGGAACTGCTTACCTGCACCGCCTGGCCGCTGACCGGTGTGCCCTGCCATTGTACGCTGATGGTCTTGTTGTAAGGAAGTGAAGACAGAATGCTGCCTCCGGAGGTCACCTGCCAGTGATAGTTCGCTGCTCCCGTGACAACGGCCACCGTGAAATCCTGTTGCGAGTTGATACAGGGACTCAGCGTGCCGGTATAGCTGATGGGGGAGGCAATGCCCGGGTAGCCTGTCGTGCTCATGGTGCGGGCGGAGCTGTTGCCGCAGCCGTTGACAGAGCGCACCACCACTGAGCCGCTGCTGAAAATACCGTAGTCCACCGTAATCGAGGTGCTGCCCTGTCCGGACACAATGGTTCCGTTATTGACCACCCATTGGTAACTGTTCGCGTTGGCTACGGATGGAATGGTATACACCACGCTGCTGTATTCGCACAATCCGTTTTTAATTCCGCTGATGGCCGATGGGGTGATGGCCTGGTTCATAAGGAGAGACTTGCTGCGCAGGGAACTGTT
Organism: Bacteroidia bacterium; assembly: GCA_016788185.1. GTDB lineage: Bacteria > Bacteroidota > Bacteroidia > AKYH767-A > OLB10 > JAJTFW01. The sequence goes on from JAEUTF010000215.1 coordinate 9,547, forward strand.
GCCGCAAACGTTTGAAGCCAGTACACTCAGCGTACCGCCTGAATAGCCTGCCGATACGGCCACCTGGATCACGTTGCTGCCCTGGCCGCTCACAATGCTCATGCCGGCAGGTACGGTCCATACATAGGAACTGGCTCTGGCCACCGTGGCGATCGAATAGTTCGCATTGTCGCCGGGACAAATTTTGCCGGGTCCAGAAATGGAAGGAGGTGTTACCGGTGCGGATACCTGGTAATCCACGGTAACGCAACTGGAGTTGGTACTGGCGCACAGGTCAGAAGCATAGACACATACAGGCCCGTTTATACCGGCCTGTATAGCCGCAGCGTTCCAGCTCATCACAATGCTGGTGGTACCCTGTCCGGAAGTGATGCTGCAGTTGGCTGGGACCGTCCAGGTGTAGGAAGTGGCGCCGGGTATGGCCGGGATACTCATGGTGACGGAGCCGGCTACCCCGGGCAGGCAGGCAGCCTGCGATCCGCTGATAAAGGAAATGGTCGCCGGTGTCGTATTGAACATCGGAGAGGTATTGCTCGTGAGCGTTCCGTTGATGTATGCGGGGGTATAGTTGGAAGGCGATACCATTTGCAGGTTCGATGGAACAATGGAATACGTGCCGGCCGGAATAAGACCGGGTCCGACGGGAACATTGCTTCCGTCCAGCAGGGTGTAATCGGGACCGCCGATGACCAGGCTGCTGTCGGCATCGCTGTACCGGTATCCGTTTATCTGGGCTGTATAGACAGGAGCAGTGCCTTCGCAAGGTACCGTTTTGTCATCGGCCGTCACGCTGAGCACCGCGGGAACAATGGTCAGGGTACCCAGTTCATAGCTCACATCAAAGTTTTCGGAAAGCAGGGCGCCCGGCACGATGGAGTGCGTACCGACATCCAGTCCTGTGATGAGGTTGATGGAGTTGAAGGTCAGCGAATCGTTTGCCGGTGCATCCACATCGTCCTCATCGATGATCACGATGGTGCTTTCGTCTTCTTCGTCATCGGCGGTGGTGCTGTTCACCAGGGCGCGACCGTTCACCAGGGCGCGGGCATTCACCAGGGCGCGACCGTTCACCAGGGCGCGACCGTTCACCAGGGCTCGTGCATTCACCAGGGCGCGACCGTTCACCAGGGCGCGGGCATTCACCAGCACGGCCGTATCGGGATCTTCCTGGAAATTGAATACCGATTCCACGGCTACGTCCAC
>JAEUTF010000159.1 GCA_016788185.1 Bacteroidia bacterium
GGGCGGTGCAGGATGGCCTTATACCCCACCACCAGGCTCCGCCGGGCTTCGCAAAGAAAGGAATCGTCACCGGGCAGCGTAATAAATCGTTCGTGTAGTCCGGTATGTTCCGAAATCCAGAGGTGCATTCTTTCCAGGTCACCGGCAGCATAATTTCCCACTTTGTAACGACTGCGGAATTTCTCCCAGGGTATGGAAGCACTGTTGCAGATCAGGAGCAGCAGGACGATGGACAGGCCCGGTGCAATCAGGAAAAAACGTCGGATACTTCGGGATGAAATGCTAAAAAGATTCCCGAGCCACCTGGATACCGGAACGGTTCCCAGCAATCCGGGCCAGATCGTGGCCTTGAAACATTGCAGTTTTCCAAGGGCAGTCAGGTGAAAAACACCAAAACCGATAGCATAGGTGAAGCAGGCCAGAGCAGTCAGTACGATGAACAAGGAATACAGGCGGTACTCCCCTAGGTGGCTTAGCCTCCGGACAGCGAACAAAATGAGCGCCCACCAGGCCGCGGTTTTCAGGTAATCTTTCAGCGGAAAGCACTCCACCAGATAATGATGGGCGTTTCTGTATCTGAAGAGCAGTTCATGATAAAATGGCGTTTCCTTCATGGCTCCGGGGCCGTATTGCTGCAGGAGTAGCGGAAACAGCATCGGTCCCGCGAAGACAAGGTAGCAGAGGCTGCAGTGCAACAAGGTTTTCAGGCGTTGCCCGGGATGGGGTGCCTGAAAAAAGTGCCAGGCCAGCAGCAGTATGAAAAGGTGCAGTCCCATCAATACCTGGAACAGGGAGGCGATGCCGCAGAGCGAGAACGAAACAACAGGCTTTTTCCTTACGGTGTAAAGCAGCGCCAGGCTTCCGGCGGCCATCGCCGGAACTGAACAGGTAAACTGAATATCGAGGATGTTGTTGCCCCCTGTGGTGAAGCCGTTTACAGCCAGCAGGAGCATCGGCGCCGTGATACCCGCCAGCGGATGAAGTCCTTTTGAATCGGCCAGGCTGCTGACCGACCAGCCAACGATCATCAGACAGCCAAGGTGCAGCAGGAAAACCAGGGTTGGCAAGGGCAGCATCCTGCCGCCCAGTTGCAAAAGGTGTGCATAATAATACCGGATCGTGAAAGTGGCGGTCTGCTTCGGCACCAGGTAATCGTTGCTGTAGAGTTCCGGCTGCAGCAGTTTATACACGTAGGGCAGATGTTCTTCCTGGTCGCCGTTGTTGAACTGATAGCCGTATATAAAAATAAAAAGGACAGCAAAACAGAACGATACGATGAAACGATTTCGATGACTCATAGGCCTTCTATCAGTGCATTGTAAAAATCCGGACCTGGTGCAGGCAAATGTTTAGAGGAGCCGGCTGCACGTGTGCAAGAATACTAAATTTGTTGAATAAAGCAGAGCCCTTATGAGCAACACACGCATACTTTTAGTGGAAGATGAGCAAAGCCTTGCCGACACCATCAAACTGAACCTTGAAATGGAAGGATACAAGGTGCAATGGGCAGCCGACGGAAAGAAGGCCCTGAAAATGTTTAAGCAGGAACGTTTCGACCTGATCCTGCTGGATGTGATGTTGCCTGAGATGGATGGTTTTACCGTATGCGAAGCCATCCGGCTGGAAAACGAACAGATTCCCGTACTCTTTCTCACGGCCAAACATTCATCTTCCGACCGCGTAACGGGCCTGAAGATCGGTGCGGATGATTACCTGACCAAGCCATTTAACCTGGAGGAGTTATTGCTTCGGGTGCAGGTACTCCTGAAACGCTCGCAGCGCAACGGCGATAAGTCCGCACCCGTACTCAGCAATTACAGCTTCGATGATTTTAATATCAATTTTTCTGAGATGAATGTGCTGACGCCCGATGGCCGTAAGCTGAATCTCACCAAAAAGGAAAACACTCTGCTGAAACTGCTCATTGAAAGGAAAAACGAGGTGGTGAGCCGCGAGCACATCCTGGAAACGGTATGGGGCTACGATATTTACCCTTCCACCCGTACCATCGATAATTTCATCGTGACCTTCCGCAAGTATTTCGAAAAGGATCCCTCCAACCCGGTTCATTTCCAATCCGTACGCGGTGTTGGCTACCGGTTTGTGGAATAATCCCGCTTTCCGGTTTTTTCCACATAGCTTGTTAATTGTACTTTACGGATAGTGCAACTAGCTTGCGCTTTGGTTTTTCTAAGATCTTTCAAATTCCGGGACACCGGTTTTGAAGCAATTCCAGGAGCAGTGCTTGCCACATTTCGATGAACTCTTTATATTTGAATGGTCCGGAGACGCTTTTTTCCTGCCACGGATGCATCCAAAACAAAATCAACAGATAAACAATGAAAAAAATTTACATGGCAGTCCTGGCCTTGTTCCTCTATGGAAGCAGCCAGGCGCAGCAAGTCAGGAACTGCGGTACGATGCCGCACCTGCACGATCTTGAACAGGCCGACCCCGGATTGAGTGCCCGCATGCAGGCCATTGAAAGGGAAACCGATCAGTGGATCCAATCCGGCACTGCCAACAAGGGTGCAGTGGTCGTGACCATTCCGGTGGTGGTGCACGTGGTGTACAACAACAGCACACAGAACATCTCCGATGCGCAGATCAATTCGCAGATCAACATCCTGAACCAGGATTTTCGTAAAACCAACAGCGATATATCCCTGGTTCCCGCTGTGTTTTCATCGCTTACTGCCGACTGCGAAATCCAGTTTTGCCTGGCCCAGCGCGATCCGAACGGAAATGCCACCAACGGTATCGTTCGCAGATCCACTACCGTGACCTCCTTCTCCTCCAACGACAACATTAAGTTTTATTCCAGCGGTGGTTCCGATGCCTGGCCGGTTTCCTCCTACCTCAACATCTGGGTGGGTAACCTGGGTGGCGGATTGCTGGGCTATGCCCAGTTCCCCGGTGGTCCTGCCGCCACCGATGGCATCGTCATCCTGCATTCCGCCTTCGGGAATACCGGCACCGCTGCGGCGCCCTTTAATAAAGGACGCACCGCCACGCATGAAATCGGACACTGGCTTAACCTGCGTCACATCTGGGGCGATGCCAACTGCGGCAACGACCAGGTGAGCGATACCCCCACCCAGCAAACCGCCAATTACGGATGTCCCGCCTTCCCGCGCATCACCTGCAGCAACGGTCCAAACGGCGACATGTTCATGAATTACATGGACTATACCGACGATGCCTGCATGTACATGTTTTCCAACGGTCAGAAAGCACGCATGCTGGCCTCCCTGAACGGCACCCGCGCTTCGCTTTTGACTTCCAACGGATGCATTCCGCCTGTGGCCGGTACCTGTGGTACACCATCCGGCTTGAATGCCACCAATATCACCACCACGTCGGCTACCCTCAACTGGCTCCCGGTCAACGGAGCCATCAGTTACAATGTGCAATACCGGTTGCTCGGTTCAGGAACCTGGACCAACACCGTCAGCACCACCTTGTCGCTCTCATTGACCGGACTCAGCAGCGGAAATTCCTATGAATACCAGGTACAGGCGGTTTGCAGCAGCGCAACCGGAAGTTTTTCTTCGGTAGCTACTTTCAGTACCAATGCTCCCAACTGCAGCGATACCTATGAGGGAAACAATTCGAAAGCGAAAGCAACGATCATCCCGGTCAATACCAATGTTACAGCCAAGATCGGATCAGCTACTGACAAAGACTGGTTTAAGTTCACAACCCTGGCCGGCGCCACCAACCTCAAAGTAGTGTTGGATCAGCTCCCCGCCGACTATGACCTGAAACTATACAATGCCAACGGCAATCAGATTGCCGTTTCACAGTTGGGCGGTACCAGCACAGAAACCATTATCCGCAACACAAGTACCGCCGGTAATTATTTTGTGCAGGTGCTGGGCTACAACGGAGCCTTCAGTAAAACATCCTGCTACCGGCTTCGCATCAACGCCTCGGGTACTTCTTTCAGAAGCGGCATGGGAACGGAATATACCGAAGGGAACATCAACGCCGAAAAGGCAGAAAGCATGGATGAAATCCAGTTGTATCCGAATCCGGCAGGAGACTTCATCAACCTGAGTTTCTTCCATCCGGAAGAGGGTACGGTAGTGGCTGAGATCATTGATATCCTCGGGAAAACCATTTCCAGCCACTCCATCAACGCGGCAGAAGGCTTTAACCGGGCCGAACTGAATGTAAGCGGCCTCAACAACGGCATCTATTTCCTGCGACTGCAGCAGGGAGAGGATACGGCCGTTCGTAAATTCATCGTCAAGCATTAATAAATATTTTTATTGATCAGAAAGCCCTTCGCACTCGAAGGGCTTTTTTATTTTAGCGGCATGCGGAAGTACCATGGCCGGTCCATACCGGTTGCTTTCTTACTGAACAGCTTTACGGCCGGCCTTCGCCTGTCCACCGCCCAAAGCGCAGCGGCTGGTAAGAAACGCAACATTTTCCTGTCTAAAGATCGACGCGGATGAAGGGTTTTATTGATCAGGTGGCTGCCGAAACAGCCGGGCTTCCTCCAAGAGATACCCTGGTGATCTTTCCAACCCAAAGGGCCTGCCAGGTGTACCGTGAACGGCTGGCAAAGCTGTTCGGAAAGGTATCCTGGCTACCCACCTGTTTGCCGGTGCGTGATCTCCTGTCGAAACTGGAGGTGCCTCCGGTGCAGGATGACCTGGGCCTCCTCCTGCGGCTGTATGCCGTGCATTGCCGCTTGTTCGGACAGGAAGAGTTCAGTTCCTTTCAATCCTATGGTGAGCAGGTGCTGGACGATTTTAATGAAATAGATCGCCAGTTGCTGCATGCTGCTTTTCTTTTTGAAGAAATATCAGACCTTAAAACGCTCGAAGAGCGCTTTGCCCCGGGAGCCGAGGAGGCGGAATACCTCAAGCGCTTCTGGTCGGAGTTCATTCGCACACCGCACACCCCCTTACAGCATTCTTTTCTGAAATACTGGAAGCAGCTTCCGCAATTGTACAGGACCTTCAGAGAAGAGTTGCAACGTGAAGGGCTGGCCTTTGAAGGCATGGCCTGGCGCCTGGCCGTGGAAGACACAAAGCGGCTGCACTTTTTCGACCGGTTTCAACAGGTGGTCTTCGCCGGATTCTATGCCCTTACCAAAACAGAGGAAAAATTACTGGCTTACCTGCAGGTAACAGGTAAACTGAAGGTATACATCGATGCCGATCCGTATTACATTTCACCCTTTCACGAGGCCGGTATGTTTTTTCGCAAGGGGGCCTTGTCGGATGCCTCCCTCCCCTGGACACGTCCGCACTTTGAAATTCCAAAGGAAAGTTACCGCACCATAGCCTGCAACGGACGCTATGCCCTGTGTCTGCAGATGGCGCAGGATCTCCGGAAGGCCATTGACAGCGGGGCCGATGCAACGGAAATCAACGATGCGGTGATTGTGCTGGCTGATGAAGGGCTCCTTTTTCCTTTTATGCATCATTGCAGCAGGCTGGAAATTGCACTGAACCCCTCAATGGGCTTCCCATTGAAACATCATCCTGCACTCCGCTTGTTGCACCTGATGCGGCAGTTCCGGAAGCTGAGTGCTACGGATTCCAGCGGCGCCGCTGCCTATCGTCTGAAGGAGGAAACCCTGGCAGATCCGCTGGTGAAGCGCTTTCTGCAAGGTACTCCTCCGACAGCAGAGGGCTTCGGTTTTATCCTGCCGGATTCCGGCACCCGGCACATCGGTAGTGAGAAAAAGAAAATTCTGGAGGTCCTGGAAGCTTTCCATTTCAAGGAGGACGAATGGATGAACCGCCTGCAGGAGCATTTGATTTTGTCCGTCAAAAATTGTTTCGCCGTGCTGGAACTGCACGAGGAGGAATTACAGATTGACAATTGGTGGTCCTTGTTCCTGCATGCACTGGAAATGCTCCGCGTTCCTTTTGATGCAAAGGAAGGAATTCCGGTCATGGGATTTCTGGAAACCAGGGTGCTGGATTTCAAAAGCGTGTACATCGCCCCGTTGAATGAAGGAGCACTTCCTTCCGGCAGCGTTTCAAAATCGCTGATACCCTACTCCCTGCGTAAAGCACATCATTTGCCCTGCAGCGAAGAACAGGATGCCATCACCGCCTATCACTTCTTCCGGCTTCTCCAGAGGGCCCGGCAGATCAATTTGTACTACAACAGCAATCTGAACGATACCGGAGGCGGTGAAAAAAGCCGGTATCTTTTTCAGCTTCATCACGAAATCATTGAAAAGTATCCACCACAATCCTGCTCAATTTTACAGCAGGAGAGTCGAATGACCGCAGCATCGCCGGCACCGATCCTGGTCATGAAGAGTCCCGCAATCCTTCAACAGATGACGGCCTTATACGTGGAAGGACATACCGGCGACACGCTTTTTCCCGGTTTGAGCGCTTCCGCCATCAACAGCTACATCTCCTGTTCGCTGCGTTTTTACTTCGATCAACTGGCTCGTATCCGCCCGGATGATAAAACAGAAGGACTCAGTGCCGGTCATTTCGGAAACGTATTGCACAAGGCCATGGAACTTTCGTACCGTGAAGGTGAAGTGGTCGATGCCGGACGTATCGATACCCTCCTTGATCTGCTTCCTGAAACCATGAACCAGGCTGTGGAAATCGCTTATCGCAAACCGGCAGGCAGCGGACACGATTACCTCATGAAAGGAGTACTGACAGAACTGGTGAAAAGGATATTTCTTCACGACCGCGATGAATCACCTTTCAGTATACTTGGACTGGAAGAAAAACTAAAAACTACAGTTCCGGTACAGGGACTGGGCCGGGTGTTCCTCAAAGGTATTATCGACCGGATCGATGTATATCAGGGTTACCTGAGGATTCTGGATTATAAAACCGGACAGGAAAAGTTGAAGGACACCGAAGAGGTTGAACTCATTTTCAGGGATACCCGCTATAAACTAAACCTGCAATTGATGCTTTACACCCTGCTTGTGAGGGATTCTTTTCCTGAAAATGACAAGCCTCTCAAAACCGGAATTTTTAAAATGCGCGAGTTTGATGAAGGGGTCAGCTGGCTTCAGGAGGGCCATGCGGTTCGCGAGGAACAACTGGCCGCTTTCCGTGAAATGCTGATCCGCCTGATCACAGAACTTTTTGATGGGGCCGTACCTTTCCGTCAGACCGACGATCTGAAGCAATGCCGCTTTTGCGATTACAAAAACCTATGCAGCAGGCAATCCCTTTAACAAAAAAAAACACCAGAATTTCTGAGCTTTTATGAAAAAAGGTCAACCTGCCGGAAAAGCAGATTCACCACCCCTTGTCATCTTCCCTGGAGGTAAGCTGATCGATGAGTGAAGTAATCATAGACAGCACGATGCTGAATAACATGGCTACCCAAAATCCATCTACTTTAAATCCATCCTTTAAAATATAAGAGGTCACCAGGATGATGGTGGCATTGATGACCAGCAGGAACAAGCCCAGGGTTACTACCGTTATCGGAAAAGTCAGGAAGATCAGAATGGGTTTTACATACACGTTCATCAGTACCAGAATCAGCGAAACCACCAGCGCCATGGGCAGGTTTCGCACCTCCACACCGGGCATCAGGCTGGCGATCATAAAGATGGCCAATGCTGTTGAGGCGATTTTGATGAGAAAATTCATTCCGGAACAAAATTAATCTTTTCGTACAAGTTGACGATAAATATTTAGGCGGGCCGATAAACCGGTCCAGTTGATGACACAGGCTACCACCTGCTTCCAGATAGGTATATAAGCTTTTTCAGTAAACCAGTGGCGGTTGCCGACCAATTTTACCTCCCATAACGTCTGAATGGCGTCTTCCGGAAAGGCAAAGTGAGAGCAAAATGAAATTTTTTAAACCGAAGCCTGCCTATCTTTGTTGTTCTTCTTAAACCACAAAAATGCTGCAATTACTCCTCGCTCTCCTCCTGCTTGTTCCCCAGGCCAACAGCATTCATGCATTCAAGGTAAAAGATGCGGACGGGAAAACCATCGATTTTTCGGCCTTCAAGGGGAAGAAAATACTCATAGTCAATACAGCTTCCGAATGTGGCTACACGCCGCAATACGAAGCCCTTCAGGAGCTGTATATTAAATACAGGCACAAACTGGTGGTCATCGCCTTCCCTGCCAACAATTTCGGGGGGCAGGAACCCGGCACCAATGCCGAAATTAAAGCGTTCTGCTCCAAGAACTATCAGGTTACTTTCCCGGTGGCCTCCAAAATATCGGTAAAGGGTGATGATATGGCACCGCTTTTCAAGTGGCTTACCAGTCAAAGCAATCCTGATTTCGCCGGGGATATTAATTGGAATTTTGAAAAATTTCTGCTGGATGAGAACGGAAAACTCATTCACCGCTATCGTTCAAAGGTGAAACCATTGGATCCGGTCATCACGAATGCGCTTTAGCATCATCCTTTGTTCACCAGCAGGCGAACGCCTTTGCCGTGCAGTGAGACGATCTCCACATTGGGATCCTTCTTCAGGTATTTCCGCAGTTTCGTGATGAAGACATCCATGCTGCGGCCGTTAAAGTAATTGTCCTCCCCCCAGATGAGCTTCAATGCTTTCTGCCGGGGTAACAGATCATTTTCATGCACACAAAGCAATTTCAGTAATTCGGCCTCCTTCGGAGAGAGTTGTACGGTTTCTTCCGGTTCGATGACTTTGCGGAGTTTGTAATCGAAAGTGTACATGCCGATGCGAAAGTGATCCCTGTCCTCGAGGTCGGCCAGTCCCATCGACCGCCTTAAAACCGTTTTGATCTTATACAGGAGTACATCCGTATCAAATGGCTTGGTGAGGAAATCATCGGCGCCACTTCGGTAACCCGCCAGCATGTCCTCCTTCATTCCCTTCGCGGTCAGGAAAAAGACAGGGGTTTTCTTATCCATTTCCCGTATTTGCCGGGCCAGCGTAAAGCCATCCATTTTCGGCATCATCACATCCAGGATGATCAGATCCATGCCTCCCTTTGAAAACGCTTCCAGGCCGGCCTGGCCATCGCGAACCAGTTGCACCGTGTAATCGTTGAGTTCAAGAAAATTTTTCAGCACATTGCCGAAATTGGGATCGTCTTCTACCAGGAGGATTTTTGCACTCATCATTTCATGGGTTAAGAATGGGAAGGCTCACTGTAAAGGTACTGCCTTTTGAAGGTTCACTTTCAACACTGATATCACCCTGATGAATATCCAGGATGGCTTTTACATAACTGAGGCCCAGGCCGAATCCTTTGACGTCATGAATATTGCCGGAGGTGGCCCTGAAAAAAGTGTCGAATATCCGCTTCACCACCTCCCTGCTCATGCCAATACCTTTGTCAGCAATACTGATCAGCACCCGGTCTCCGTCCCTGCGAACATGGATATCAATCTGGGGTGACTCTGGACTATACTTGTTTGCATTGTCGAGGAGATTGATGAAAACGTTCATCAGATGGTTCGGATCGGCATCCACCCTGACGGTGTCCGTATCCCAGTAAAGATTCATCTTTCCTGCCCTCTGTTCGATGGTGAGTTTCATACTGGAGATGGCCGATTCCAGCAGCTCCCTGAGGTCCAGGGTTTCTTTCTTCAGTCTGATTTCCCCTTTGTCGATCTGTGCCATCTGCAGCACCGTTTCCACCTGCCGCAACATGCGCTGGTTTTCATCACGGATGATGCCGGTATAAAAATCGATCTTCTCCTCCGACCGGTTTACCCTCGGATCACGCAGTGTTTCATTGGCAATCGCAATGGTGGCGATCGGTGTTTTGAATTCATGCGTCATGTTGTTGATGAAATCGCTTTTAATATCCGCCAGCTTCTTCTGCTTCAATACCACTTTCAGGGTATAGGCGAAGCCCCAGATGATGATGCCGGTAAAGAGAATGGAGAAAACCAGGAGCGGGAGAATGCTGCTGAGCAGAAAGTTCAGCTTATCGGGAAAAGTAATGGACAATATTTCATTGCGCTTGAATACATCATTGGGGAAAAGAGTGAGTTTATAGGGACTGTTCAATACCTGAAGGGAATCGGTCTGAGGATACAGGTATACCATGTCCGGGCCCTTTTGCTTGTAGATGCCATACTTGAAATCCAGGTCGAGGTCTCTGTTTTTCATTTCCGACCTTATAATTGAATCGAGCGCCCGCTGACTGATGCGATCGAAAATGCTTTCGGAAGGATCTACAATCTGAAAGGTCAGCTTTTGCATCATCGAATTCAGTTTCTTCATCTTGGTTTGCATACGCTGTTCAGCCATGTGCAGCACGGAATCATAAGCCATGTGGTTTTCATGGACTTTCACATCAATCACTTCACGTTTTCGGACGTCCTTCTCGATTCGTATATCGATGCTTGAGTCCATGTTTCTGAACGATTGCATCTCGTCCGGTATCCTGTTCCTCTTCCGGTCTCTGGCCGCTTCAATGCGCTTTTCAAGTTCTTTGTCCAGACCTGGAACAGGAAAAGGAGGTTCAGGCGGCAAAGGGGGTTCCGTAGCGATCGTGGAGAGAATCTGCATGAGACTGTCGTCGATCTGGTTATAAACCGATGTGGAATCTTCTACAGATATAAAGTTTTTCACCACCATCCGCAAGGCTTCGTTCTGCTCGATCTGCTCCACCATACGGTTCATGGCCATCATCACGGTGCCGTCAAACTGTCTTGCTTTGATATCAAAGTCGTGTTTGATCAGATACGCCTGAAGGAACATCAAGCCAAGAAGAGCCATGCTCATGCTGAGCACGATAAAACGAAAACGTCCTTTTTTCATTGGCTTCAAAATTAACCCTTGTGCACCGAATTCCATACGCCTTAACCATACATTAACCGTGCTTAACAGCACTTTAACCGGATCCTTTCTTCGCGGCCCGTAGGTTTGTCCTACCAAATTCAGATGATCATGAAAACAACCACTATGTTAATGAGCTGTTTCCTGCTTGCTGCCGGAGCGGTGAATGCACAAAGCAGCGACAGTGCCAAAGACAGTACCACTAAAATCAGCCTGACCATTGTGAAAGAGCAGGATGGCAAAAAGACGGTGATCGACACCACCTTTTATGGAAGCGATGACAGCTCGTACCGGGATTTCCTGAAAGAACACGATATCAGCATGAGCATGGATCCGGATGACAAGGACCGTCGCGAGGGTTCCGGTGTGATGAAGTTTCGTTATGATAGTGGCCGGCAACCCGATGAACAGGAAATTGTGATCGTTCGTCCCGGTGCCCCCCATCCTCCGCTGCCCCCGCTGCCTCCTTTGCCGGGTCATGATGAAGAAGCCAGGGTCTTTTCCTACCAGTATAACCATGATCACCTGGACCGCGACATGAAGGAACTGGAAAAAATGATGGAGGAAAATTTCGGGGATCGATCCGATTTTCAAAAGAAAATAAAGAAAATGGAAATCAGGGTAGACGATAAGAAAACCAAAAAGGGAAGCCGGAAGGGTACGAAGAAAATCATCATCATTGAACAGGAGTAAGTGATCATCGCCCCTTTGCCGTGCAAGAGTCCGGCAAAGGGGCTTTTTTCTATTTTCGGGAAAAGATTTGTGAGAAAGCTGATCTCAACGTATGTACTTTTCCGCCTGAGGCAGGCCTCTCGTGAATGGAGGTCGCTGGGGCCGGTGTACGGTTTGTTGATTACCCTTTTTACCGGTGCTGTCCTGTATCTTTTTATGATGGCGCTAAGGAAGAATACCCACCCCGGCTTGCTATTTACCCTATCGTGTCTCCCCCTTTTGCTGAAGTACAGCACCCGCAAGGATTTTCATTTTCTTCACCAGTGGGGTCAGCAGGCCATCGTCCTCCGGATCGTAGATTATCTGCTGCCTGGAGCCCTGCTGCTCTTCATCTATCTTATGAATGCAGAGGTTGTACTATCCATACTCTATGCCCTTATCGTGGTAATGTTCGCTGTGTTCCCCTTGCGCATGAAGGGCCGTCACGGCACCGGATACCCGATGCAGTTTCTTCCCGCCATGGCCTATGAATGGAGAGCAGGAATCAGACGCAATTTCCTGCCTGTATGCCTGCTGGTACTAGCTATTTTGGCTTCGGTTTCGGTCCCGGTCTTGCCGCTGGCTTTTACCTGGCTCCTGCACGTGGTGATCCTCTCCTTTTATAGCTCCTGTGAATCGCGTGCATTGCTGTGTGCCCCCGGCTATACCGCGGCTGCCTATCTTTTTTCAAAATGCAGAATCGGGTTCACCCTGCAATCGCTTCTGTTTTTGCCTCTCCTGGCATTTTATATTTCATTTCAGCCCGGTACCTTCTGGCTGGCCATTTTTTTCTATGGGATGAGCCTGGTCTCACTGCTCTTTACCATCGTTACCAAATACCTGTACTATGAACCCTCCAGGGATAAAAGCCCGGCACAGGTGTTCCAGATCGTATCGGTTCTCAGTTTCATCATACCCTTCCTGATTCCTATACCTTTTTTTCTTAACTTCCTGTGGTACAAAAAGGCGGTTCAACGCATCGATCAATATGTCGCTTGAGATTCAGCACCTGGAAATATCCTATGGCAAACACCGGGTTTTGTACGATGCTTCGCTCTTTCTTCCGGCCGGCGAAATACACGGGCTGGTGGGGGTAAACGGAGCAGGGAAAACGAGTCTGCTGAATGCCATCTCGGGTTTAAAAATTGCGCAGCAGGGCGTTGTTTTGTGGAAAGGAAAATGCATCCAGGGAACAGACCTGGCGTATATGGAATCCAGTCTTTTTTTCTATCCGCGCATGACCGGTCTGGATTATATGCAACTCTTCGCCGCCTCCAATCCCGGCTTTCGTTTGGAGGATTGGAATGAATTGTTCCATCTTCCCCTCCATGAATACATCGAAAACTATTCTTCCGGTATGCAGAAGAAGCTGGCACTGATGGGAATTATCGCTTTAGGAAGGCCATTGTGGCTGTTGGACGAACCTTTTAATACGCTCGATCTGGAAGCGGTGGAACTGCTTAAAAAGTTGCTTCCCTCTTTCAGTAAAAAGGGAACCACCGTTTTGCTGACTTCCCACATTCTGGAAACGCTTACGGAAACCTGCACCAAGATCCATTTCATGGACCAGGGCAGCATCCGCTTTTCCTATCCGGAAAACGAATTTCAATTGTTACAGCAGGAAATTGCCCGGCATGCCAGTGAAAAATACGATGAGAAAATCAACAGGGCCATGGGATAAAACCAGCTCAGGAATTCAGATTTTCTTCCACCAAAAAACGCCTCTCTTTGATTTGATAGGAATTCCCCTTGGTCATGACGTGCACAATCAGGTTCTCTATGCTGATGGGTGAACCTTCGGCCAGGTCCGCAATGTTGGAATGCCGGATGTCATGTCCGTCCACCACAATGACCAACCCGGAACCGATGGCTTCGAGATGATTGTTGTCGCGGATCAGCACCCCGGTATCTTCGCCTAGACCTATTCCGATACAAGACGGATTGGAGGCCACCGCCTGTGCCAGACGGCCGAAACGACCCCTTTTATCGAAATGGGAATCAATGATCACATCCTTGATGAAGGCCAGGCCAGTGGTGATTTTTACTTCCCCTTTGATCAGGGCACCCGCACTGGACCCCTGGTAAATCATGGTGTTGCTCATGGCCATGGCGCCTGCACTCGTCCCGGCTACTACGAATTCATCGTGCTGCAAACGTTCATGCAGTACCGATAGCAGTTGTGTACCTCCAAAAATGGTGCTGAGGCGCAACTGATTGCCACCGGTGATCATGACCCCGTCACAGCGTTTGATTCGCTCTATATATTCCTGTTTCTGCGCATCGGAACGATCACGGATATGCATCAGTTGAATATTGGTGCAGCCGATCTTGCCAAAGGCATACTGGTAATTGTCACCCACCTCGTGCGGAATGCTGGAGGCGCTGGTAATCACTTCTATATGAGCATCTTTCTGGTGCCTGCATTCCTGCACAATTCTGGAAAGTATTTGCAGTTCGAAGAAGTTAAGATTGTTTTTCTGCTGGAAATTCGGCTCCGGCTCGGTGCCCTTGTCTTCATTACCGCCTATCGCGATCAGTTTCCCTTTTATCAGTGACATCTTTGCGTTTATCGAGTAAAATCCAGTACACCCTTTCCCCAGGGCTTTGCCGGATTTTGGCTGATTACGAAACTATTCTTATTTTCATCGTGCCGACCGGCCTTTCAGCGGAGGTTTATTAACAGGCAAAATAGTAAAACTTTAGCTAAGAAAAATCATGAAGATACGTGAGATCAGGGCCATGAGGGGTCCGAACTACTGGTCCATCCGCCGCCATTTCTTAATTGTGATGAAACTGGACCTGGAAGACATGGAAGAAAGGCCAACCAATTCCATTGACGGATTTTCGGAGCGGCTCGAGAAATTGTTTCCCACCATGTATGAACACGAGTGTTCAGAAGGTCATCCGGGGGGCTTTTTCAAGCGGGTGAAGGAAGGTACCTGGATGGGGCACGTGGTGGAACACATCGCTCTTGAAATCCAGACCCTTGCGGGCATGGATGTGGGTTTCGGACGCACCCGGTCCGCCTCTGAACACGGGGTATACAACGTGGTGTTTGCCTATATGGAAGAAAAGGTGGGAATCTACGCGGCAAAGGCCTCGGTGCGTATAGCCCAGGCGTTAGTAGATGGAGCGGAATACAACCTGGACGAGGACATCCAGAAGATGCGGGAACTTCGTGAAGATGAACGGCTGGGGCCCAGCACCGGTTCCATCGTGCAGGAGGCCGCAGCCCGTGGTATTCCCTGGATACGGCTGAACAGGCACTCGCTGGTGATGCTGGGATACGGAGTCAACCAGAAACGCATTCAGGCCACCATCACCGGTGACACCAGCAGCATTGCCGTCGAAATTGCCTGCGACAAGGAAGAAACCAAGAACCTCCTGGAAGCGGCGAACATCCCCGTTCCGCGCGGACGCATCATTTACGATGAGGAAGATCTCGACAACGCCATCCATTCCATCGGATACCCGATGGTCATCAAGCCCGTAAATGGAAACCATGGACGAGGGGCCACCATCAACATCCGGAACCGCGAAGAAGCGGTGGAAGCGCTGGCAGCGGCTAAACGGATTTCCCGTGCCGTCATCTGTGAGAAATTTATCACGGGATTTGATCACCGGGTACTGGTCATCGACTACAAATTTGTAGCAGCTGCGAAAAGGACTCCGGCCCTTGTCATCGGCGATGGCCGCAGCAGCATACGGCAACTCATCGATGACGTGAACCGAGATCCGAGGAGAGGCTACGGGCATGAAAAGGTGCTTACCGCCATCAAGGTCGATGACATGACCAACAACATCCTGCAGGAAAAGGGGCTAACCCTCGATTCCGTCCTTCCCGCAGGTGAAATACTCTACCTGAAATCCACGGCCAATATTTCCACCGGAGGTACCGCTACCGATGTTACCGACCAGGTGCATCCGCACAACGTGTTTATGGCGGAGCGCATTGCGCGCATCATCGGACTCGATATATGCGGGATCGACATCATGACCGACGACATCAGTGAACCCCTTTCGGAAACGGGTGGAGCCATCCTGGAAGTCAATGCGGCGCCTGGTTTCCGCATGCACCTCGCCCCCACCGACGGCCTGCCCCGGAATGTGGCGGAGCCTGTCATCAACATGCTCTTTCCGCCCGGCAAACCCTTTAAGATTCCGATTGTGGCCATCACCGGTACCAATGGAAAAACCACCACAACGCGTCTCATGGCGCATCTGGCCAAAACAGCAGGGCACAAGGTAGGGTTTACCACCACCGATGGCATTTACATCCAGAACATCATGATGCAGCGAGGGGATTGTACCGGTCCGCAGAGTGCGGAATTCGTATTGAAAGACCCCACCGTGGATTTCGCGGTGCTGGAAACCGCGCGCGGAGGCATCCTCAGGGCCGGACTTGGCTTCCACCAATGTGATATTGGCATCGTGACCAATGTGGCCGCCGACCACCTCGGCCTGAAAGACATCAACTCCCTGGAAGACATGGCCCGCGTGAAGTCGATCGTGGCCGAAGCGGTGATGCCCGGCGGTTATGCCATCCTCAATGCCGACGATGAACTGGTGGCGAACATGGCCCGGAATGTCAATTGCAATGTGG
>JAEUTF010000263.1 GCA_016788185.1 Bacteroidia bacterium
CTGGTACCGTCAGTTCGATCTTCAGGCTCCCTGCAGCCTTGAGGTAAAACTGGCCACTGCGCAGGATGTTGCTTCATCGACACAACTCATCGCCACAGAAGTCATCGATTCGATCTACCACAACTCTGTAAACACCTTTACCGTGGGTGCCAATGGCATTTACTACGTGGCTTTCCACGCATTCCTGCCTAACACGGCACCTATCCAGGGTTCCAGCTCCTTACGTGTGGACTTCATTAACCTCTCTGTCGCCACCGGAATCAATGAAAACACCAACCCCGGCGGCGTGAGTGTTTTCCCCAATCCGAGCAGCGGATTGCTGAACCTCCGCGTCATGAAATTTGAAAATGCCAATATTCGTGTATTTGATATTCTTGGCCAGGAAATTCACAACAGCCGTATGTCAGACATTAACACCCAAATTGATCTGAGCAATGTTGCAAAAGGTCTTTATGTGGTAAAAGTTGAAGGCAATGGCTTCAATTATTCAGAAAAGGTTACCATTCAGTAATTACTGAATACTATCTAAAAAGAAAGGCTTCTCCATCGGGAAGCCTTTCTTTTTTTAAAACAATCACACCTTCAATTTTCCATTTCCCATTCCGCGTATGAAGTCGGGGTCTCGTATAATTTCACCTTGCTTAGCGCAAGGCCTGCAGGAACGCTTTCTTCCAGCCTTTCGATAATATCCATCAACATATTCTCGCAACTAGGCTGATACCTGGTCAGATAAATCTTCTCCCTTTCCGGAAATTGAAGTGCGGCAAGTGTACTTCCCTCCTGCAACAAGAGGGCATGGTCAAAACGATCAATAACGGCACTTCCCACCCACTTCTTTAAATCCGTGAAGTCGATGATCATTCCATCGTAGGGATGCCCTTTTTGATCGAGCACTTCACCCTTGACGGTCACATACAGCTTATAGGTGTGCCCGTGTATGTGCCGGCATTTTCCGGGATAATTCTCCAGGGCATGTGCCGTATCAAACGTAAATATCTTTGTAAGGGCCAGTTTTCTTCTTTTCATCGTTTAGTATAGCCATCAACTGCATCCCATGCTCGTACCACAGTTCAGACACTTGTAGCAGGAGCCAGATCGGATGGTAATATGTCCGCAGGTGGAACACAAGGGAGCATCCCCCATCATATGGCCCAGAAAAGTATTCGTCTGGTCCTGGTAACTGATGGTTATACTTTCACTGGCGATATCCTCCTTTTTAAGAATAGTCCTTTCTTTCTTCGTGACGGACCCCGGCTTCACCTGCACCAGATCCTGCCGGTCCAGGTATTCAAGAGCCAGCAGCCTGAAAATATAATCGATCACCGAAGTGGCTGTCTTGATGTTGGGATGATCAACGGGTCCGGAGGGTTCGAAGCGTGTGAATATAAATTTCTCCACATATTCTTCCAGGGGGACGCCGTACTGGAGACCAATGGACACAGCAATGGCAAAGCAATTCAGAAGCGATCGAAAGGATGCCCCTTCTTTATGCATATCAATAAAAATCTCGCCCAGAGTCTGATCGTCGTATTCACCGGTTCGGACAAAAATCGTATGTCCTCCCACCTTCGCCTTCTGTGTAAAGCCACTTCTCCGGTCCGGCAACCGCTTTCTGTGCACAATACTCGACAGCTGACGCTTGAACGTTGTATCCGGCGATACCTGCATGAGCTTTTTCGCTGCATCCAGCACCTGCTGCTCGGTGAGGTCGTGCACTGCGGATACGGAAATTCCATTTCTTGCAGAAAGTGGCTGTGACAACTTACAGCCATCCCTGTAAACGGCAATGGCCTTCAGGCCCTTCTCCCAGGCCATTTGATAACAGTATTTTATTTCATCAACACCTGTTTCATT
>JAEUTF010000003.1 GCA_016788185.1 Bacteroidia bacterium
CAGGAGCGTAAAAGCCGAGAAGAGCATCACCTGGTAGGCCAGCCGAAGCCGTTCAAAGCTCTGCACTGCAAAGTAATTGACCATCATCACCAGCGATAAACAAAGGATCATCCAGGGCAGGAATCCGGCCTCGGGAATGGTAGCGAGCATCTTGCAGGCTGTACCGATGCAGACTACCGTACCAGACCATGAAAAGATGCGGAACAGCACAAAGCGCTGCTTGTTCACTACATCATCGGCCGGTATGGCGTCGAGCAGTTTTTTCCTCAAAAAGCCGGAGGCCAGCGGATGGATCATTGGGTTCTGGTCAGAATATTCTACGCAGAAAGCAGGATCCGGTTACGAAGAAGGCAGGCTAAAAACTTCCGGCTGCCGGCTTACTGTAACACCTCGTAGGCCCCGTAGCCCATCAGCAATGTACCGGAAATGGTACAGCCGTACATGATGACATCAAAACTGTGATTGGCATGGAAAAGAAACACCGTCATGACAAAGCCTCCCAGCAACAGCACCCCGCCGCTGACCATAAACGCCACGCCCCTGCCCTTGCGTTTTTTGTACACCAGCAGTTTCAGTTTGCAGAGCGCTTCCGCCAAAAGTTCTTCTTTGAGTCCTTCCTTGTGCAGGATGGCCTGTATACTTTTCAGCGGATAGCCCTCCCGGTAAAGTTTCATCACTCTGGAAAAATAAACATCGCTTTCGGTTTCCATGACGGGTTGGTTTTCTGTTGAAGGGAATGGGCTACAGGTGGATCAGCGTGTACGAAAGATACAAAATATCCGGATTTTCAGATGGCCTGCTTCTTTTTGCTGAACCGACTTCCGTCACGGGTATCAGGTGGCGCGGGTCCTGTTTTTTCAGTCAACCGAAGCCACGAACCAATTCGTTTTTTTCGCGAAACGCTCAGCCCAGGGTATAAAATTCGGGCTTCTCCACATCGTGCACATGGAGTACACCCACCGACGTGAGTCCCACCAGAATGCGTTGTGCCCTCCAGCGACTGATGTTGACAAGTTTGCAATACTCCCGGAGTGTGATCCTGGGATGCGCCTGCAGATAGTCCATAAGGGCCTTTTCCTTGGGGGTGTATCGGATCAATGCGGGGTGTGAGGAGTGCTTGTGCCGGAGTACTTCCACCATGACCTTGCTGGCCAGGAGCGACTGATCCGCCCGGCGGATGTACACCCATTTCTTCCCTTCCTCGTCGATCGCATAATAAGGTTTTTCATGGCCTTCCGGCACCAGTACTTCCAGCACCACTTTGCCGCGGATGTTCCACTCGCGGATGTCGAGTTCCAGGGGCGGTACACAGTAAAAACCGGCCGACTGTTGCAGCATGAATTTCTCCTCCTCGGCCGCCACCCCGCTGATACTGCCGTCGTCATTGACGCCCACCAGCAGGGTCCCTCCGTGATGGTTGGCAAAAGAAACAATGGTTTTGGCAATGCGATGAACGCTGCTGATTTCTTTCTTAAAATCAAGCATGCTTCCTTCGCCCTGTCCGATCAGGTTCAGTATGCGCTTCATCCGCCTGCTACATTAAAGCTGAAAGAGAAATGGAACTTGCCGGCCGGAATGGCTCCTCCCGCCAACCGGGCTGCAGGGTACCACCGG
>JAEUTF010000006.1 GCA_016788185.1 Bacteroidia bacterium
GGACTCCACCAAAGGCAAAAAGCCGCCCAAAGAGAAGAAGCCCGGACAAATTCCTGACGGGGTGCGCTTTGTGGGTAAAATGCTCATGGGCATCAAAACGCTTGGCTTCACATACAGCGAAAACACGGGTACCACCCTCCCGGGATACGTAAACTATTCCGATGTTTTCGGACAGGACCTGGATTTTAATTCGCCGGGCATAGGCTTCACCGTGGGCTCGCAGAAAGACATCCGCGAACGCGCCGTTCGCGATGGCTGGATCACATCCGATTCCACGCTCAACAATCCGCTGACGCGCACCTATTCTTCCAATTTCTCGGGGCGCAGCTCCATTGAACCGTTCGACGGACTCAAAATTGAACTCACCGCCACGCGGCAGTTCAGCCGGAACAACTCGGAGTATTTCCGCTACAACGGCAGCCGCTTTGAGTCGCAGGGCATCACCGAAACCGGTAACTTCAGCATCTCCGTGATTGGCTGGGGCACGGCCTTCGTGAAAGACGATAAAACGACCTACAGCAGCAAGACCTTCGACAATTTCAACGATTACCGGAAGATCATTTCCGAACGGCTGGCCGCCGAGAATCCCAATTCTAACGGCTTCGGCGATCCGGATACTTTTGGTGTGGTGTACAACGATGGTTATGGCGGATTGCAGCAGGAGGTACTTGCTTTATCCTTCCTGGCGGCGTATACCGGCAAATCGCCCTCCTCGCTTGATCTGAACGTGTTTCCCCGCATCCCGCTGCCCAACTGGCGCATCACCTACGACGGGCTGGGCAAACTACCGCTTTTCAAAAAGATCTTCACCAGCGTGAACATCACCCACAGCTACAGGGCCACCTACAATGTAAACTCCTTCCAGCGCAACGTGAGTTATGTGGACGCGCCTTATCCCCTGGTGAAAGACATCTCCGGCAATTTCATCCCACGCCGGGAGCTGGCTCAGATCTCAATGAGCGAGCAGTTTGGTCCCCTGATCGGTGTGGATGTGACCTGGAAAAACAACATGCAGACGCGCGCCGAGTTCCGCCGCGACCGGAACGTATCGCTTACCTATGCCGGCGTGCAGATCACCGAAGTGAAGGGAAATGAGATTGTACTCGGGTTTGGATACCGGCTGCCAAAATTCAGACTTCCCTTCGGACTCGGAGGAAAGAAAAAGGTATCGAGCAACAGCCTCAACCTCACGGCCGATTTCAGTGCAAGGCGCAACATCACCATCATCCGCAGGCTCATGGAAGGTGTCAACCAGCCCACAGCCGGATTGAACGTGTACTCCATCAAGGGTGCTGCCGATTATGCGGTCAATGAACGGCTTAACCTCCGTCTCTTCTACGAACAAACCATCAATACGCCGGTTATTTCCACCTCTTTTCCGACTTCCAACATCCTTACCGGCGTGGAAGTTCGTTTCTCCCTGTCCCAGTAATTGCTGAAATTGCTATTTTTGGACAAACGAATCGAATAAATTACCATCATGAATATTCCAGCAGAACTTAAGTACACCAAGGACCACGAGTGGGTCCGCATCGAAGGAGACATTGCAACCATCGGCATCACGGATTTCGCGCAGAGTGAGTTGGGGGATATTGTCTATGTCGAAATAGAAACGGTAGGGGATACCGTTGAACAGGAGGCCGTATTCGGAACCGTGGAAGCGGTGAAAACCGTTTCTGATCTCTTCATGCCGTTAAGCGGTGAAGTGCTGGAGCTGAATGCAAAGCTGGAAGGCGAGCCCGAACTCGTGAACAAGGATCCTTATGGCGATGGCTGGATGGTCAAAGTAAAAATTGCCGATCCGGCGCAGTTGTCATCGCTGCTCAGCGCCGATGCTTACAAATCGCTGATTGGTGCCTGATCCTTCAGAAAAATCATTTCTCCTGCACAACTGGCCCGGCATTAGCTGGGCTTTGTTGATTCTGGTGCTGAGTACCATCACCACCCCCTCGCTGGAAGTCCCCGATTTTTTTGATCTGTTTGCACCCGACAAGGTAGCCCACTTTATTTTCTATGCGGTGTACGTGATGCTGTTTACGCGCAGTTTCAGTACCATGTCTCCCGCCAGCCGCTGGTCACGCAACCGTTCCGTCATTCCCTTGCTCAGCGGGGCCGTGTACGGTGGACTGATTGAGCTGTACCAGGGATTCCTCCTGAGCAACCGAACGGCAGACTGGACCGACTTCGTCGCCAATTGCATCGGTGCCCTCATCGGCTGGATGCTGATGCGACTCAAGGCGCTCAACGTATGATTAAATTTTCTGTCTGACGGATTTCCTTTCAAGGAGCCGATCTGCTTTGGGGGGGGACGGTCAAACCAGCGCTGTAAAATGCAGCCTGATCAACCGGAAAATTCACCTGAGCCGAAGCGCGCATGGAGAATCGCGGCCTCTGTTTATTTTTACAACAGGAAAAAACCAGAGCGTATGATCAAGTCAGTCATCACCTTCACCTTGCTTCTCTTCATCGCGTCAACAGGGCTATTGCCGGCGCAATTCATCAGCGGTATCCTGGTGGATGAACAGAGCAAAGCGCCGCTGCCCTATGTCAACATCGGCGTGTTGCACCGCGAGGTGGGCACGGTCAGCGATGAGCAGGGGCGTTTCAGGCTGCGCATGGATTCCGTGGAGTCCGGTGACAGCATCCGGGTATCGATGCTGGGCTATGTACCGCGTGCGATGACGGTCAGCGCGTTTCAGCGGGAGCTGGAACTGACTGGCGGGAATTTCAGCCTCGCACAAGGCAGCATCAGCCTGAAAGAAGCCACCATCCGGTCACGCGAACTGGTTGAACGCAAACTGGGCAATTTCACCGACAGCGAAGGCGTCACCGCCGGATTTTCAAGCAACGATCTCGGCTGCGAGCTGGTCATCAAAATCAAGGCGAAACGCTCTCCGTCTTACCTGGAAACGTTCAGGTTTCACATCGCCAGAAACATTTTTGATACGCTCCTCTTCCGGGTGAATGTGTACGATATAGTCGACGGCCGGCCCGGCCAGATCATCAACACTAAAAATATTTTTTGCACCAGCACCGCGAAAAGCGGCTGGGTGAGTGTCGACCTTCGTGATTTTAACATCGTGGCGGAAGGTGATTTTGCCATCGGACTCGAGCTCATCCGGGATTTCCGGAAAGGGGAGGTTACGAAAGGCCTGTACTTCAGCGCGGGCTTCCTGAATAAAAACTGTTATTACCGCTCGGCGAGTCAGCAGGACTGGAAAAAGGTGCCGGTGGTGGGCTTGGGCTTCAATGTCACCGTGAAAGACTGAAACCGGCCGGACAGGGCGACTCAGCGGTACTAACGGACGAGAAGAGATCAGGAGACAATGGTATTCCAGGAGAAGACATCGGGCTGTTCCCCCTTTTTCATGGCATTCATGATTTTCTGAAGGCGGTTACAAAGACTGCTTTCGGAATAAGCAGGCAGGTCAATGATGCGACCGCGGATGCCAATGCTGCAGATCGGCGCGGTGACCGCCGCGGTACCGGCTCCAAAGGCTTCCGTCAGAGTACCGGAAGCATGTGCTTCCGTAATTTCACCGGCCGTGATGCTTCGCTCTTCCACCGGTATGCCCTCCATTTTGCAGATTTCCAGGATAGAGTCGCGGGTAACGCCCTCCAGAATCGTTTCGGACAGGGGGGGCGTTATAAGCCGGCCGCCGATGAGGAAAAACACATTCATCGTACCGGATTCCTCAATGCGCAATTCCGGTGAAAGATCGGTCCACAGCACCTGGTCGAAGCCTTCTTCTTTAGCCAGTTTACTGGCATAAAAGGCGCCTCCGTAATTTCCGGCACATTTGGCAGCGCCTGTTCCGCCCTTGGCGGCCCTGCTGTAGCGGTCCTCGACTTTCACCCGGAGCGGCCGCGGATAAAAAGGTGGCACCGGCCCGCTCATGATGATGAGCAGATACTCATCGGATATCTTCACGCCAAAGCGTTCTTCGGTGGCGAACACGAGCGGCCGGATGTACAGGGAACTCCCTTCCTGGTCAGGAACCCATTGCGCATCGGTTTTCACCAGCTGCTTCAGGCCTTCTTCAAACAGTTCAAAGGGAATGTCCGGCATGCACATGCGATGCAGGGTGCGCTGCAATCGTTCGTAATGTTTTCTGATGCGGAAAATTGAAATCTTCCCGTCTTTCATGCGGAAGGCTTTCATCCCCTCAAAAACACTCTGCCCGTAATGCAGCGCCAGGATGGTGGGCATCATGGGAATGGGACCGAAGGGTACAATTTCGGCATCCTGCCACCGGCCGTCCGCATAGCGGGCCACCAGCATATGATCCGACATGTACTTGCCGAATTCGAGCTGGTTAAAATCAACTTTTGGAAGACTGCTGCCGGAGTTTTTAAGAACCGGAATTTCTGTATAACGTGTCATAGACGGGCCGTGGAAGGTGGGTCAAAGATGCGGTTTTTTGAAGCGATAAACAACGCGGGCAGACTCTGCGGAAACCGGGGCCCCCGCAGACCGGTGAAGGACAGGAAAGTTGGATGAAATAAAAAACGCAGCCCTTGTTCAGACTGCGTTTGGTGCTGTTTTTATTTTATCCGGTTTGGAGATGTTCTATTCTTTTACCAGTTTGAGGGCCGGCCCATCGGCCATACGGATAAGGTACATTCCCGCCGGAAGGTCAGCGGTCCGTATGGTATTGATTCCACGGAATACACGGAAAGAAGAGAGAATACGTCCGGCGGTATCCATGAGTACCGCATCGCCTTCTGCCTGGCTGACCAGCTGCAGACTCTGACCGAAAGGATTGGGATAGGCCTGCATCTGCTGACCGGGAAGGATTTCGTTGACCGAAGTGGCCAGCACCGGCTGGAGTCGGCAGATTCCCGCCTCTTCATTCACCGCGGCAACATACACCGTAGTCCCTGTTAATATGATTCTTCCGTCGGCCATCACCGCCATGCCGCCGCATTCCTCATCCACATTGCCCGGAATGATCGCCTGTGATACAAAGCCCAGTCCGTTAAACGTAAGATCAATGACGCCGCCGGTATCGATGCGGGAGGCAATGTAATTACTAAAGCCGCTGCTGTCATCGGCATAGCCCGCCAGGATGATTTTATAATCGTTTTGAATATGGATGTCGCTGATCACGTTGGCTCCCCCTCCCACGTTGTACGTGTACTTTCCGTTGAAACCGAAATTCGGATCGAAGGTGCCGTTGCTCCGGTAACGGGCCACGGCGATGTTGCTGTTGCTTGTTTGCAGTTTCCCGGCGATCACAATGCGGCCGAGCGCGTCGATGTCCAGTGTGCCCATGTCAGAGGCGAGCTGAAACACGATACTAACGGTGCCGGTACTGTTAAAACTGTTATCCGGCGCTCCGGTTGAATCGATCCGGATCAGGTACATGTTGCTGCCGGCCGTACCGCCGAATAGAATCTTGCCGTCCGCCTGTACTTTGATACCTCGTCCGAATTCGGCTACACCCGTTGGATTGAAGAGCTTTTTTCCGTCACCGTCAAAGCTGGTGTCGGGCTGTCCGTTGGTATCCACTTTGATCACCGCAAAATCATTGTCGAGCGGGGAGGGGCCGGTTCGGGTGACGCCTACGGCATAAATGTTACCCGTGGCATCGAGGTCGAGGGCATTGGCCATATCGGGTTGTGTCCCGGTGCCCAGCATGTCCACAAACAAGACGCCGTTGCCATTGAAGCCCGGGTCCAACACCCCGTTGCTGTCGAGCCGGCAGAGCATGATGTCGGTACTGTTTCCCGCCGGTCCTTGTCCGGAATTGGCGACAACGATTTTTCCGTTGACCGCCACTTTTACTTTAGGGGTCATCCCGCCGATGGAGTTCTGGTTGCCCATCGAAATGTAGGCAACGCCATCGCCGTTGAAGGTGCTGTCAAAATCGCCGTTGACCAGCAGCCTGACCACACACAGTTCAAAGGATCCGGTGCTGTTGTTTTTGCTGAGGCCGGCCATCACCAGCTTTTCATCGGGCTGCAGGGCGCAGCCGTGTATCCGGTCGATGTTGTTGAAGAAGATGAAACTCTTGAGCCCGTTGCCGTCAAAACTGGAGTCCGGGAGGTACTGATAGGTCTGAGCAGGAGCCATGAAATGCAGGGCGAGTGAAAGGCCCATGATCAGGCTAAGTCGGTGGTAAAGGTGTTTAGTCATTGCGTGGTTTTGTGTGGTAGGGCAAAGTAATGAAATTTTAACGGGAGCAGGTGCTGAAAGCGTGATTTTTAGAGCAGATAAGCACCAATTGGTTTGGAAACTTTCCTTTTCTTCAATGCCGGAGGATCCGGTTCTGCTGTCATTGAAAAATCGCAGTGAACCGGAACAATACTGGTGGCGATAAGCGGCTTCCATTAAATTATAAAAGCCCCTGAAAGGGGCTTTTAGCATCTTGTCGCCTTCAGCTGAATTGTTAACCGACCTGAAAGGAGGATTCCTTTTCCCGTCCGTTCAGAGGCCGATCGATTCTCAGGGGTGGAACGTAGGCATCAGTTTGGATACCGTGTGCGTATTTTTCAGATCAGATAGTTTAACGATGCTGCAGGAGCCGGTATTCAGGCGCCGGATCAGATCAAATTCGTTGCGTCCTTGTCTGAGGGTCACGGGCTCGGCATGAAGCAGCCGTCCGGTGATATCGTATACGCTGAGTTGATAGGTATTTTCAGGCTGGAAATGGTAAACCACCAGTTGCTCCTGTTCATTGAAAAAGATTTCCGGTAAGGCTTCGTCCGCTGAAGGACAGTTTACATAGACCGGACCGAAGAAGGTGGAGTGTCCGTTGTAATCTGTTTGTTTGAGGCGGTAATAGGCGGCACCTTGTTCAGGGCTGAGATCTTCGTACTGATAGGCGCGCAGGGTGGTAGAATTTCCGGCACCGTAAATTCGGGCCAGGGGCAGGTAGGTATCCGTATCGGAGGATCTTTCCACATCAAAAAAATCATTGTTCTGTTCACTGGCCGTTTCCCAGTGGAGCACCACGCCGTTCTCTGTGCAGGTTCCTTCAAAGACGCTGAGTTCAACCGGCAAGGGGTTGCTCCCCGAGTTGATGCTGGCCAGCGTGAAAGGGCTGAAGGTGGAGACGGTGTTGGACTGAATGGTACCCGCCGTGGTGGTGCCGGTCGTGGCAAATCGTCCTTCATTCACCCAGAGTCCGCCCGTCCAGTGTGCCACCACCAGGTCGTTGAGGTTGGTGATGCCGCCGCTTTGTCCGTCAAAGGTGAGTGTGACCCGCACATTGGAGGTGCCGGCGTCACGACTCAGGTCCCAGAATTCGGCCAGGCTGACGTGGTCGATGCTGACCGCTTTGAGGCTGGAATCATACAGTGCCGAAGGATCGGAAGCGCTGTAGCTGGCCGTAAAGGCATCGGTGGCCACGGCTGGCGCTGTAATGGCGATGGGCTGATAGTTGCCATTGTCGCCCACGGGAAAGGTGAAGGACGTATTGCCCACCTTTTTCACCGGACCATCTACGTAACTGGAGTTGGACACGCCGGATACGGAAGATCCTGCATTCATCGTTAAAACATTGACGGCGCTGCTGGCAATGATGCCCGATGTCAGGGTGAGGGTGCCGGTCATGGTCAGGTGGGAATTGAGCGTAATGGTACCTCCGCTGGCGTTGATCACCAGGTTCCTGACGGTTCCTGACGGTACTTCAAAGCCGGTAGTTACTGTTTCGTTGTAGGTGAGATCCACTGAGCCCGCAAAGGTGGGGGCTTCGTTCAGTTCACCCTGCAGCTTTGTGATTTTTGCCAGGCTGGCCATGGTCAGCGTAAAGGACGAATCTCGGAGCGTACCGCTGGTCAGCGTCAGGTTGGTGTTCACCGTCAGGTTCTGGCCCAGGGTGGCGCCGGCTGCATTGTTGAGGTTGAGGCTGAAGGCCGGGCCTGTGATCGCGAAAACCTGGGCTTCGGTGCCGGAAAGGGTGATGGTGGTTCCGGATGAACAATCGACCGTTCCACCCGTGAGGAATACATGGCCTTTGAAGGTGGAATTTCTCAGGGTGATTTTTCTGGATGCTGTGCTTTGTATCGTGAAATCACCGTCTACCCTGAAACCGCTGCTGGGGAAGGTGACATTCACGTTCTGGCTGGCGCAATTCCAGATGAGATTAAAAAAGGTCTGATTTAATCCGTTCGGGGCGGTGGTGGTGATGCCGTCAATCAGGCAGGTGGATCCGGGTGACCAGGTGGCGGGAGATATGATGGCGGTGGTGGAACCGTTCCGGTTGAAACGGTAGGTACTTCCGTCTTTAAATTCGACGGTACCACCGGCGCTGTTGACAATATTACCCTGCTCCACCACATAGCCATCGACTCGGATTTCGGCGCCGGCACGGATTGTGGCCGTCATGGATGCGGCTACCTTGAAGGTATCGGTAGCGGGCAGATACAATCCGTCGAAACTCACGTTGGCGGCAACACTGCCGCTGAGGTTGCTGCCGCTGAAGACGTACATCCTGGTAGCATTCGCACCGGTGATGTAATTGCCGGAAACATCCCGGGTAAAAATGAGGTAGGTGTAAATGCCTCCGGATCCCGGCGCATCGGTAAAGGTGGTGGCGGTGTCGTACTCATTGTATACCACCGTCCATACCCCAATGCTGGTGGGGCCTTCCAGGCTGCTGGTGGCCGAGTAATTGCACTGACTCAGGGGATTTACATTGGTGGCGGTAGAGATCCCGCTGGTACGCAGCACCAGGTATCCTCCCACACCGGTTTCCGCATCGGAGCCCGCATCCCAGTCCAGCGTAATGTCTGTTCCGGAAATACCGGCCGTGGGGTGGGTACCTTTCAGCGGTACCGTCAGGTCGGTGGTGGAAACATTGCTGGCAAAGATGACCACGTCATCCCAGTGAACGGTGGCGGTAGAGCCGTTGCTTGATTTACCGTAAAGAATGGGGTAATAGGTTTCACCGCTGGTGGCGGCGAACGTAGCCGATACCACGGTCCAGGCCGAGGTGGAAGGGGTCACCCTGGTGGCGGAGGGTGTTTCTGTTGAAGTGCTCGTGTTGTAAATGCCCACCGCTACATTGCCATTGGTGGTACTGGCCTTTACGTAGGCAATGACCGTTACATAATTGGCACCGGCAGGCACCGTAATGGTGTTGCTGGTGGGATAGGCTTTCAGATCCGTCGTGGAGGTGGAACTTTGTTTCAGCGACTTGGTGCCGGTCCGGTAATAGGTGGCAGACACGTTGACCGTAAAGGGCGGGTTGGTACTGAAACTCCAGCCGGCCAGCCCGTTTTCAAATCCGGGATTGTCGATGACAGAGGTAATACCTGAAGGGCCGGCTCCATCACCGGCCTGAACGGAAGAACAGAGAAATGTTAAGAGAACGGATAAGATTCTTTTAGACAAAGTTCTGCTAAAGGCAGCAAATTGAATAGAATAGAAGAGCATATATTAAACATTGTTTTGTTGTAGATCCTGTTATCGTGTCCAATAACCTAGGTTCAAACGTATCCACAGGAAGCCGGTTACGGGAAGGTTCTGTTTTTAAGCGTAAACAGCTTGTTTACAGCAAGATAAATTAGTTAGGGATAGGGCTGTCCCTAATACAGAAAAGGACCCTGATGTATTTATTTCTGCTGTACCGACAGTTAGTCATATGTAATACATTTCATATGGCAAAACCGCTTCTTTTCGTGATTACTGTATACTAAATCGCAGTGTTTGCTGGAAGGAGATCAATCTTAATGAAAAATTAATATTTTTCTCGTAACACTATAGAAATCGTTATATAATTGTAAAAAGTACAACCCGTTCGGCAATTTTTCTACATTTATTCTATCAGATAAATAGTCAGAGGATTGTACTATTTCCCCACCTATAGTAGTCAATTTATACCTTAAACCATAAATCTCGCTATTTAATTTTATGGTCAATGTGGTGGAAGCCGGGTTAGGGAAAACAGAAAAATTGATAAATGAGTTTTCACCTTTAATTGAAAGTGATGAGATATCATATTTTGCTAGAAAAGTTGAGCTCCCAAAAAATAAATTATTGTTGTCAATCAGTAAATAAGTGAGAGGGTGTCAGCTTCCCCGGACTTCGTCCATTTGAAATTAGCGGAAAATTAATAAATCGCTAACTTTAAATGGAAATTCTTATGAAGAAATCACGATTCACAGAAACACAGATTGTCACTATTCTTCGCAAGCATGAGGCTGGGGTGAAAG
>JAEUTF010000007.1 GCA_016788185.1 Bacteroidia bacterium
CCAGAAAAACGACCGGTTTGAAATTTTTGCTGAAGGTGTTCAGGAATTCAATATTAAAATTTTTAACCAGCGCGGTCAAATGGTTTATGAAAGCAAGGATTTCAGCGAAAGCTGGAACGGCCAATACCTGAACGACGGAGCTGACTGCCCTTCCGGTATTTATGTTTATGAAGTGATGGTGCGGGATTTTAACAGAAAGAAATACAATCTCAAAGGAAGAATCACCATCCTGCGCTAATTTTCAATGTAGCACGGCTTTATTGCTGGGTAAGAAAAACGCCGGTCATAGCTTGTTGACCGGCGTTTTTTAATGATGTATTTCTGTTTATTTTAATTGGATGGTAAACGTATATCCGTTGATGGTGACCCGGGCAAGGGCATCTCTTTGTCCGTTCACATATCCGTAATCGATGATGCGTACGTATTTTCCACCCGGTGTAAACTCCAGCACGCCATCGGTAAAATGCTTGAAGCCTATTTCCTTTTTCAGCGCTTCGGTGGTGCTCATGGTGTAGGAGTTTCCCGTTCTGGTGGTGCCACTGGCCGTACCGCTGATCAGATACACATCGTCCAGCCAGGTGAGCGTTCCTGAACCGGCAATCCACTCCCTCGTGCGGCTCGATGTAAAGGTACTGGTTCCGCCGCCGCCGAAATACTGGGGATCCCATACAATGGATCCGTTCACCGAAACCGTAAAACTCAGGTTACCGTTACCGTTCGTACCGTTGTTGGTGACACTTTTTGTACCGAGGAGCTGATTGTAATTCACGAAATAATTGTCAAAGGTGATGCTGCGCACCGACCCGGAATCGCGGTAGGGACCGGTCCAGCTGACGATAATTTTTCCACGGCGGTAATTGCCATCACCACACAAGCAATCAACTGAACCAAAATCGATGGTCAGCGATTTCGGCATGCTGAGTGTATCAAAACTGATACTGGCACAGGTGGTCATGACCCGGTCGCTGATGCCGCGATAGGATTCAAGGCTTCCGTCATAGGCTTCATCGGCGATACTGGCCACATCGTTAAACGAAGCATCGGCCAAAGCATACTCGGCCACGGAGGTGGTATCCGTATCGATTTCTTCCTTTTCTTTCTTACAGGCAGCGAATGCCAGCACAGACAAAGCCATCAAGGCCCTTCCGTATTTCAGATAATTATTCATGGTCAATTGTTTTTTACAGTTAGTATGAATGGTTCCGGAACCACTCTAAGACAGCACAAGTAAAGAATGGTTTAAGCACTCAAATGACAATTTTTTATTTTTTATTACATTCTGTCTCATCTGAGCGTGTATCACTGATGCGCCATGGGCTGATTCCCCGGAGCGGGAAAGAGCCACCCCTATTCAACGCTGACCCGGCCTCTAAAATTGCCAATCTTTTCCCCTGAAGGAGGCTGGTTCAGCGGCCATTAATTCATATACGGCTGTTAATAATTTAAGGACAGTGCATACGATTAAAATAATATACGGCGTTCCTTAGGTGTACTTTTGAAAGAATGCTATCCCCCCAAAGCATGAAGAAAATGATGCGTAATATATTGATTACCGGATGTTTGATTTTAAACTTCGGGGCCAATGCCCAATTAACGGAAATCTACCGGGAAGAAGACAAGGCGTACAAGAATGCCTGGGAACTCTACATCAAAGAAAAATACAGTGCGGCCAAAGAAGGTTTCGGTCTTTACCTGAATCAAAAGAACGGAAGCGAACACAACCGTATCAATGCGGCTTTTTATGCGGCGGTATGTTCCTATGAATTGTTTAATCCGGATGCTGAAAATCTGCTGAGTGCATTCACCGCCAAACACCCCGAAAGTACCAAGGCACCCCTGGCCTGGTTTTATCTCGGTCGTCACTATTACCGTACCAAGAAATACATCAAGGCCTTACCGGCCTTTGAAAAGGCGGATGTGTACTATCTCAGCGGCGAAGAGGTTCCCGAATATTATTTCAAGACAGGCTACTGCTATTTCAACAAAGGCGATAACGACCAGGCCGCGAAGAAATTCCATGAAATATTGCAGGTAAAATCAAAGTACCAGACGGCGGCTCAGTATTACTACGGTCATATTGCCTACAGCAACAACAATTATAAAACCGCGCTGGAGTATTTCTCAAAACTCGACAGCTCCGCCACCTTCGGTCCCCTGGTTCCTTATTACATCACACAGATGTATTTTGAACAGGGAAAATACGATGATGTGATTCAGTATGCCGTTCCGGTCCTGGAAAACAGGAGTCCGCAAAACAATGCCGAAATCATGCGTATCGTTGCCGAGTCCTATTACCGTAAAGGGGAATTCAAAAAGGCACTGGTTTATTTCGACGGTTACAGCCAGGCTACGCCGGTACTTAGCCGCGACGACCGTTATACCATTGCCTTTTGTGAATACAAAAGCGGGAATTATGAAAATGCCATACACCATTTTGAAAAGGTGGTGGGCCCCCAGGATTCGCTGGAACAAAATGCCTGGTATCATCTCGCCGACTGCTACCTCAAAACAAACAACAAGGCCTCCGCGCGCAATGCCTTCCAGTTCGCTTCAAAACTCGATCACAACAAAAGCATCCAGGAAGCCGCCCTTTTTAACTACGCCAAGCTGTGCTATGAGCTGAAACTCCCCGGCGGACTTCCCGCTTTCCGCGATTTCCTTACCAGGTATCCCAATTCCAGGCATGCGGACGAGGCCAATGAATTACTGGCCGAACTTTACATGAGCACCCGTAATTACAAAGATGCACTCATCGCCCTCGACAATGTAAAGAACAAAAGTACCGCTACCAAAGCCGCCTACCAGAAAGTAGCCTATTTCCGGGGCATTGAACTCAACAACGACGGTGAAAACGATAAGGCCATCGGCCTGTTCGAAAAAGCCATCCTGAACGATGTCGATCCGGATCTGCGCGCCAAAGCCATTTACTGGAAAGCGGAAATACTGTATAAGCAGGAAAAGTACGAGGCCGCTATCAAACAGTACAGAACTTTCATTTTCAATCCGGGTTCGGTCAACACCCCCATGTACAACCTGGCGAATTACAACGTTGGCTATTGTTACTTTAAACAGAACAATTACAGTGAGTCGCAATCCTGGTTCAGAAAATACCTGAGCAAACGCGGCACGGAATCGGCCTCCATCGTGCACGACGCTCTGCTCCGCACGGGCGACTGTTACTACGCCATGCGTGAATTCGAGAGTGCTTTGCAATACTATAACGATGCCATCAGCGATAAAGCCGCCTCATCCGATTATGCACTCTTCCAGCGCGGCGTGATTCAGGGATTACAGGGCAATGTGGAAGCCAAATCACAGACGCTGACCAGTCTGCTGAGTGCGTACCCCCGTTCACGTTACAGGGCCGATGCGCTCTTTGAACGCGGACGCGCCCTGATGACCAAAGGAGAGAGTGACAAAGCCAGGGAAAACTTCAGCCTGCTCCTGCGCGAGTATCCGAACAGCCAGTATGCGAAGCGCTCCCAGCTGAACATCGGCCTGATTCATTACAACGACCAACAGGATGAGCTGGCCCTCGAACAATTCAAAAAGGTGATCAGCACGTACCCCGGCACACCCGAAGCCACTGAAGCGCTTACCAGTGTCAGGAATATCTATGTTTCGGATGGAAAGCCGGATCTCTACTTCGCCTATGTAAAAAACATTCCCAATGCCAGTGTGAGTACCGGAGCGCAGGATTCCATTACGTATGAAGCCGCCGAACAACGCTATCTCCGGAGCAATTTCGACGAAGCATCCAAAGACTTCGAAAAATACCTGCAGCAATTTCCAAATGGCGCGTACCGCCTCAACGCCACCTTTTACAAGGCTGAATGCGACTACCGGAATAAAAATTTCGGTGAGGCTCTGAAAGGCTATGAAATCGTTTCGGCCGAATCAAAAAACATTTACACCGAAAAGTCGCTTCTGAAAGCAGCAGAAATCAATTTTAACAACAAGGCCTACCAGAAGGCCATTGAGCAATATTCGCGTCTGGAACAAATGGCCGAATTGCGTGACAACATCCTTGCCGCCCAGGCCGGACTGATGCGGGCGAGTTACCATTTTGCGAATTATGGCCAGGCGACCGCCTATGCACAAAAACTCATCGACGGGGAAAAGGTTTCAAACGAACTGGTCGCCGAAGCCCACCTGATCTTCGGCCGCGCCGCCCTGCAACTGAACGATTACAGCGCCGCGAAACGTGAATACACCATCGTGTCAAAACAATCGGGTGTTGCTGGTGCGGAAGCCAAATACTCCCTGGCCCTCATCGATTACAAAATGGGGAATTTTAAAGCCTCTCAGAATAAATGCTACGATGTAGCCAACCTGGTTCCATCCTATGATTTCTGGATTGCAAAAAGCTTTATCCTCCTTTCCGATAATCACATCGCCCTGAAAGATACCTTCCAGGCCAAGGCCACCTTGCAAAGCATCCTGGAGAATTACGAGAAAGATCCTGCAGACCCTGAAGACATCCGGGCCATTGCCAAAGAAAAGCTGGACGACCTGCTGCTCATCGAAATGAATGAGATGAAAAAGCCGGAAGAACAAAGCGATCCGGAAACTGACCTGAACAAAGAACAAAAAAACTAGTTAGCGCCGTTATCCTCTATGAAGAATCTCCTTCCAATCAGCCTGCTCCTGCTACTCCCCTTGCTTGCCCAATCGCAGGGAGGAGGAGGCAAAACCGGCAACCTCGGCAACGAAGACATCAACGTAGTGAAAGAATACCAGCCGGTACTGAACGACGCCTTCAAGATCAACCTTAGTCCCGAAAGTGATACCGGCAGTCTGCGCAGCATCCGCGTGCCGGAATACCGTCTGGAAGCCAGGCCGATGAATTCCAATTACAACCTTTCTCCCATCCGGCCGGTGCGCATCAAGGACGATGCCATTAAAAAACTGTACCATGGTTTTGTGAAAGCCGGGTACGGTTTGGAAAACATGCCGCTGCTGGATATCGCTTTCAACAGCCTCCGTTCGAAGAATTTCGATGCGGGCTTCCGCTACAAGCACCTCTCCGCAGGGGGAAAACTGAAAGA
>JAEUTF010000072.1 GCA_016788185.1 Bacteroidia bacterium
ATGGAAAGGAAATGACCAGGATGATCCCTGCCGGGAAAGAGCTGATCATCGACCTGAGCCAAAATGCGGAAGGGATCTACTTCCTCCGCGCGATGGAAAACGGAAAGGAATGGGTTCTTCCGTTCTTTATCATACGGTGACATAAAAGCAGCGATAAGGAGGAGAAGCAATTTCACATCCGCCTGATGCATGGTAACACAGGGAAGATTCGTCAACTGCGCGATCCATCCTGTGCCTTGCAGTATGCTCCCGTTTTTGTGGAGGTCCCGTGAGAAGGGGGGTATTGTCATATTTTATCAGCGGGTAAACCCTGTCGCTTGATTTCCCGTGAATATCCATATCAATACTCACATCATGCGTATACCTTACTTCCTGGCCACTCTTCTCCTCCTGCTTCAATGGGTGGCCGATCTTGAAGCGCAGCCCTTTACGTTCCGTCGCCTGGTCTATGCCGGCATGGAGGTGCGTGAAGTTTGCCGAAGGCCGGACAGTACGTATTGGAGCATCGGCAACGGCGTGAATGCCGGGGCGCTCGCGGCGATGGATTCGGCAGCCCATCTTACTTTTTATAAGGAATACGATATCGGTCAGCCCCTGATATTCCCTCAGCTCAAGCTAAACCACCTCTTGCTTTTGCCTGACGGGAATGCCATCAGCTGCGGTCAGGTTTACAATCCTGCCAACAGTGTTCAGGATGGCTTGTTGATGAAACTGGATGCTGCAGGAGACCCGCTCTGGGCGAAGCGGATCGGGCAGGCAGGCTACAACATCAGTCTGTTTTCTGCCGATCTCTTGCCCGGCTCCGGAATGGTCGTCAGCGGTACGGCCACTTCACCTCCGCCGCAGGCCCTCAATACTTTTTTTGTGGCTAAGCTGGATTCCGGCGGCAACACCCTTTGGGCAAATACCTACAGTGGCGGCAACAACAATAATTTCGGACGACAGGTAAAGGCCACGCCGGATAGGGGTTGTGTGTTCACCGGGTATTTCGAGGATCTTCAACCTTTTCTTTCCTATACTGTTTTGATAAAACTCGACAGCAGCGGTGCGGTTCAGTGGGCCAGACGTTATACGCCGCTTCCGGGAGGTAATTTCTGTTCGGGCAGTGAGATGATCCTCTTGCCGGATGGCTACCTGGTGTATGGGGTGGGCAGCAACGGCAATTTTCTGCTGCGTACCGACTCCGCCGGCAATCCGCTCTGGACCAAAGAATACGCTGGTACCGGTAGTGCAGCCGGGCAAATTGATTTCAAGGGAAATCGCCTGGTAAAGGCTAACGGTGTCGGATATATGATAACGACAGGCGATGGTTTTTTCTGGGGTCAGGCTGCACGTCTGGATACCAGCGGCAATGTAATCTGGTCCTCCCAGCTGTACATGCGGCTTTATCATGCCCTGGAAACGCCCAACGGGGAATGGCGGTTTACGGGTGGAGGTCCGCTATTCGGTGTTACGCAGCCATCCCCCGATGTCCTCGGCTTTCTTGATACAGAGATTGGCATTGTGCAGTCGGATTCGGCGGGGCAGCCGGATCATTCCTGCATGCAGAGCAGTGGTATTCAGACCAGCGCAAGCACCTTGTTCATGTTTTCTTTTACCCCATCGGTACTGTCAACAGGAAGTAGCAGTACGGTTGGTATTACTGTGTCCAACCTCCTGGCCATTACGGCCGATACCTGTGTGAGTGTTTTTGGAGGGTTTCAGGAGCTCCATGCCGTTTCGCCCCTGGAAGTGGCTCCCAACCCCGGTAGCGGCCAGTTCCGGATCTCCGTCCCCAATGCCGGTCATTATACCGTACAGGTGTTCAATACGGCCGGACAGGCGCTGCGGACACTGCAGGTAAGCGGCAGAGATTTTTATCTGAATCTGTCGCAGGAGCCGGACGGTCTCTATTTTTGCCGGCTCATCGCCGCTGACCGCAGCGTATATCAGGGGAGGATCATTAAGTATACGAAGTAAACGATCTCTGCTCCGCCCGAAGGTTGGCGTCATGCCTTGTTCAAAGCGCCTTTCGCCGGGTTCGGCATGAATCATTTTGTCTTTTGTACAGCGCTGGCGAAATTGCCGGTGGTCGTAGCTGTGGACAGGGGATTTTCGGGCGTATAAACGCGTGGATGAACCGGAGGAAGATCGGCAATCTTACCACGACTAATGAGGAATGTCATACATGAAGGGGAGGATCCCATCGTAAATTTGTACTATGAGGCGCTTGTGTTCCATCGTATTGGCTCTCGCTGTTTTCAGTAATTCGGTTCGTATGGACGAGTTGCTGAAAGTGCCTCAGTTGTTGAAGCATTATTTCGGGCATAAAGCCTTGCATCCGGAAACGACACCGCGAAACTTTTTCTACGAACATTATTTGGTACAGCAACCCGTCAGCCACACCCTCGACCAGAAAGAACACGATCGTCTTCCTTTCCATGCTGCACAGCATCCTGTTCAGACTTTCATCGTTTTCTTTCAGGGTACATTTACCACGGAGGCTTTTACTTTTTACTGCCGGGAGCTGATTCTTCCATTGCTGGATGACCTTATTCCTTTTCGTTCTGGGGAGATCTGGCAGCCACCACAGCTGGTCTGATTTTTAGGGGCGGAGGGAACAACGTTGTTTCCTGAGATGTCCTTTCATTCCCGGCTGAAGGCTCTTGCGCCTGGCCGAAAGAAAGCGCAGTCCTTTCTTTTTCCTTTCTATGATCATGTAATTCAAAAACCGAACTAAAGATGAAAATCAAATCTATATTTTACTGCATACTTTTCCTGCAGCTGCTTGCCGGTACAATCACTGTCGCACAAACCTGGAGCGACATGGCCGGAGGAACCTCTGACTGGGTGTTCTCCTCCACGATTTACAATAACGACCTGATCGTTGGCGGAAAATTCACCTATGCCGGCGGATGGTCAGCCAACCGCGTGGCGCGCTGGGATGGGACTTCCTGGCATAACCTGGGTACCGGACTCAACGGTGAAGCCGACGCCATGATTGTTTACAACAACAAGCTCATCGTAGGCGGAAAGTTTACCACCGCAGGCAGCACCAATACCAATTTCCTTGCGAAGTGGAACGGCACCAACTGGTCGACGCTGAACGGTGACATGGGAAGTTATGTCACTTCGCTGGCGATTTACAACGGCGACCTCATCATCGGCGGCTATTTCACCGATGCGGATGGATTTCCGGCAAATTACATCGTCGGGTACGACGGCAACAACTGGTTCAACCTGGGCAGTGGTATGGGCGGCTCGCAGGGGCAGGTGATGGCCTTGGCGGTGCACAACGGCGAGTTGTATGCCGGCGGCTTTTTTACATCAGCCGGTGGTGCGCCTGCCAGTCACATCGCCAAATGGAACGGCAGCAGCTGGAGTGCGGTCGGCACCGGCATCAGCGGAATCGTGTATTCGCTGAGCTCCTTTAACAACCGTTTGATTGCCGGAGGACTGTTCCTGAATGCCGGAGGATTGCCCGCCAATCACATTGCCGCATGGAACGATACCAGTTGGTCGGCTTTGGGAGCCGGCGTGTCCGGCACTTTTTATCAGTATGTATTTGCGATGACTCCTTACAATGGCAACCTCATTGCCGGTGGCTTGTTTACCACGGCCAATGGTCAGACGGTGAACGGCATCGCGAAATGGGACGGCGCCAGCTGGACCGGCATGGGGGGCGGGGTTTACTATGGCGGCGCCAACGCTTTTGGCGTGCAGACCTTGTGCGTGTACGGGCCGCATCTCATTGCCGGCGGTATTTTCAGTTCTGCGGGAACACTGGGTACAGGAAATATTGCACAGTGGGATGAATCAATGGCCGGATTATCGGATGTGCCTGGTGTTAGCGGATGGAAGGTTTATCCCAATCCCTTTACTGACCGGATCGACCTGGAGCTGGAGACGAAGGAGGAAGGAACACTGAAGATTCAGCTTCTCAGTGCGGAGGGCAGGGTGGTGGAGGTCCTGCAGGAAGAAACCCGTGTTTCTGCCGGCAGACTGCAGTTCAGTTTTCAAACGCCGGGACTTCCTGCGGGATTCTATGTAATGGAATGTACGGTAAATGGCAAAACAACGAATGCGAAACTGATCTGTCAGGAACGTTAAACAACATGGATCCAAAACGAAATAAAGTGTTCAGCGTGTTCCTGCTGTTGATAACCATGCAACTGCCGGCGCAGGTACCCTCCTATGTCTGGGCCAGAATGCTCAGCGGTAACGTGGAGTCCATTCAGCGTGGAGTCGTTACCGATGCCGCCGGCAATGTCTATGTAACCGGCGTGTTTTTCGGTACGGTCGATTTTGATCCGGGACCGGCGGTGAATGCGCTGACACCGGTCCCCTATGGCTGCAACGCGTACATTGCCCGCTACGATGCGGCTGGAAATTTCGTCTGGGTCCGGAATGTTCCGATCAATGCCTCCTACGGAAACAACAGCATCGCCATCGACCCTTCCGGCAACCTGTATATCGCCGGCTACTTTACCGGTACGTCGGTCGACTTTGATCCGGGACCGGGTGTGTGTAGCGTCGCCAGCGCCGGAGGCAATGATAGTTACCTGTTGAAGCTGGATGCCAACGGTAATTTTATATGGGTACGTACACTGGGTGCTGCCGGCGACGACCGTGCCAACGAAGTGATCTGTGATCCGGCAGGCAATGTCTTCCTCTGTGGGAATTTCAGCGCCACGGTTGACTTTGATCCGGGGCCGGGTAATGCG
Source organism: Bacteroidia bacterium (assembly GCA_016788185.1). Classification (GTDB taxonomy): domain Bacteria; phylum Bacteroidota; class Bacteroidia; order AKYH767-A; family OLB10; genus JAJTFW01. Next base: position 4,704 of record JAEUTF010000072.1, read on the forward strand.
CCGCTCAGTTCGGCGGGAGCAACGGATATCTACCTGGCCAAATTCAGCGCAGCGGGAAATTATAGCTGGGCGGGAAGTGCCGGCGGCAGCGGAAGCGAGGATGTGCGTGACATCGCCTTTGATGCGTCAACAGGAAGTCTCATCCTGTGCGGATCGTTTAATGGCAGCGCCGATTTTGATTTCAGCAGCGGAATTTCCACGGTGCTTTCTTCCGGAGGCGCTGATATTTTTTATGCACGCTACAGTGCTTCCGGCAATCTGAGCTGGGTAAAGAGTGTGGGCGGCACAGGTACAGACTTTTGTACGGCGGTAGCGCTGTCGGGCAGCGGGGATATTTTCCTGACGGGCACCTTTAACGTCACCGTGGATTTTGATGCAGGTTCGGGCGTGAGCGCCTTGACAGCCGCGCTTGGATCCGCTTCGTACCTGCTTCGCTGTGATGCCTCCGGAAACTTCCAGTGGGTAAAAGGACTACCGCTGAATACCGCGAACCTCGATGTACTGACCGATCAGTACGGAACCGTATTTGTTTCCGGAAGCTATGGAAACATAAACAACTCCGTCATCGACATGGATCCGGGAGCGGGAACGGCGAACCTGAATGTCCCCTCCGGTCTACCACCACCCTATTACAATATCCTTGGCCGTTATGATCTCAATGGAAACTACCTCTGGGCCGGAGTCTTCGGACATACCTGTTATTGCAGCGTGGCGGGGTATAAATCCAGCATGGCCGGCAGCGCTGGTTTTCTGTATTACGCCGGGATCTTCAATGGCAATGCCTTCAGTCCTGCTACAGTGGATTTTGATCCGGGAGCGGGTGTGGCTAGTCTTACCGCGCCGTCCAGCGTTGACAACACCTTTTTTGGCAAGTACGGGATTTCGCTGAATCCGCTGCCGGTGGTCTGGCTCAGCTTCCGCGGACAGGTTACCGGGGCGGGCGTTATGCTGGAATGGGAAACGGCGTCGGAAGTACATAACGATTATTTTGAAGTGGAGCGCGCATCCGTTACCGGAGAATTTATGCCGATCGGAAGGGTAAACGGTCAGGGGACTACGAACGTTCGTACCGCCTATCATTTTACCGATGACGAGCCCTTAAACGAAAGGGGGTATTACCGTTTGACGCAGGTAGACCGGGATGGCACGCGGTCCTTTTCTTCACTCATTGCCGTGGAAGGGGTCCTGCCCGGAGCCTGTTTGCTACTCCGGGAAAGCGAAGGTCTTTACCGGCTTTCCTGCGGGCTGCAGGGAAGGATGGATTACCGGGTCCTTCAGCCGGACGGGCGCCTGTTAAAGCAGGGCACATCGGCGGCACAGGAGATCCGGCTGAACGATCAGCTGCCCAGCGGTTGGTATTTCATCGTCATTACCGGGGAGCGGTTCAGGAAAACCTTCCGGATATACGTGCCCTGATGCGGGCTCCGGTCAGTACACCAGCAGGCGGCTGTGATAGACCTTTTCGCTGTCATCATCGCTGATGCGGAGAAGATACAGGCCCGGGGATAGATGCTCACGTTCAAGCAGGTACGAAGTTCCGCGAAAATGTTTTTCTGAGACTGCATTTCTGCCTAAGGCATCGGTCATCCGCAGGGTATGCCCGTTCTCCGGAACCCCGTCGAATGCTACGAGCGCTTCCCCTCGCATGGGGTTCGGCGTAACACGGATGGAACCAACAGCCTTTGCCCATTCGTTCATGCCGGTGGTACTGTTGCTGAACGTGTTCATGGCGACATTGGTTTGTATCGGCGGATTCTGATCGAAGAAGATGAAAGCCGTATTGTTGACGACGGTTGGATCGGGGTTGCTGAGATTTCCCTTAACGCGGAAAAGCACATAGCCGTGGCTTTCCGGTTCGTTCGTGGTACTGTCGGGCAACAGAATGTTGTCGAACCAGAATTTCATGACATTGCCGTTCACTTTTTGTATCCAGCAGGGATGCGAGGTAGCGATCACGAAGGCGCTGTTGGGATCCAGGCCGGCATCGAGGGTGTCGGTGATCAGGATGCTGAAGGCCGTATCGTTGCCGGTATTCTGGAAGCGGATCATGTAGCGCAGTTCGGTGTCCATGTCCACCCGGTGGGAAGGCCCGTCGCCTTCCGGATCCACTTGTTTGTCGTTGGGGTCGTAGCTGCAGAGGATGACCCTTGCATAGATGGAACTGTCTGCATCCAGCACATTGCTTCCTGAATCATAAAGCGCACCGTAGGTGGAGGTGCTGATGTTCGTTCCCGGACCCGGCATCAGAAAATTACTTTGAAACACCCGGGTTTCAAAAGGCAGCAGGCTGTCAAACGTGAAGGTGATGGTTTGAAGATTCAGCGTTCCTGCCGGAATGGAATTCACATAGATCATCGATGGATCAAAAGTAAAGGCTACCTGTCCGGAATCAATATAGGTTCCGTCATTGGTAACGGTGGTGTAGAAGGCCGAATTGGTGGAGCAGCGTGGCAAAGGACTGTAGCTGTATACGCGGAGGGCATGAAACAGGGAGTCGGGCTGCAGCGAGAAATCAAGACCGCTTACGCCGGTGGTGGTCAGAACCACCGGGTGCGAGTTAACCCCGTTGCTGATGACATAGGTGGTGTCCGGCACATAGCTTACGGTGTAGTTGCCGCTGCTTTCGCCAAAGAGGTATCCGCCGTTGGAGTTGGTATAGGTAATGAGTCCGGAGGGCAACAGCTGTATCTGCTGCTGCGCGAGCGGAATGTCGGGTGAATTGTACAGGCCATCGTTGTTGAGATCATAAAAAGCCGTTCCCGATATAGGGTAAACGTTGCTTCCGTTGTAGCTGATGCTGATGGTGTCACAACTCGTGCACCCGATGGTGTCGGTCACACAAACGGTATAGATCCCGGTACCGAGTCCGCTGATGCCGGGGGTGGTGGCTCCGGTGTTCCATTGATAGAAGTAGGGGAAGAAGCCGCCGGACGTATTTACCGTGATGCTCCCGTCGGTGCAGGTCGGACAACTCGGATTGGTGTAGGTAAGGGTGGTGACCAGGGGCTGCCCGAAATTGCTGACGTTCACGTTGACCGCTCCGTTACAGATGACCATGTTGGCATCGGTGACGCTGAAACCATAGGTTCCCGGACACAGGTTGGGAATGGTCAGGGGGGATCCGTTCGGGCTTCCCAGCGGGGTTCCGTTAAAATTCACGTAATACGGGGGCATCCCTCCCGAAAAAGACAACCATACCGCTCCGTTGCAGGCGCCGCAGGTGGCATTGGTGAAACTTGCATTTACCTGGCATTGTGAATAGCTGAAATGTGCGAACAATACAAGTGACAGCAGGAATGCGAAGTGTTTTTTCATGGCGGCTAAGCTTTGCTGTATAAAGGTAGGCTTTTTTCCGGATCGGCAAGGGTCAAAAAAAACCGCCTCTGAGAAGAGGCGGTTTGGTAAGGAGAGGGTTGTTCCGGGCGAACCCGGTGCATTACATTTTCACGATTTTACTCTGACCGGCGGCGCCGTTCAGCTGTGCCTTTACCAGGTAGGTGCCCGCCGCGAAGGTAGAGGCATCCACCATGATGAAGTTCACGCCGTTGTAAACCGGAACCGTCTGTCCTGAAACTTTACGTCCGCTGAGGTCGAACACTTCAATAACGGCTACGCCGCTACGATCTGCATTCAGGCGGATGTCGATGTTCTGTCCGTTGAGGGAAGTGCTCATGCCGAGACTGCCGTTCACCTCGTTCACTCCGGTGCCGGTACAGTTCGGATCCAGCGGATCCAGAACGTCGACCGCCACGGAAGTACCGGTGAGGAGGCATTGCGCGTCGAGCACCAGGTCGCTCAGGAACACAGGAGGATTGCTGGCTGCGATGGCGTTACCGAATACCACCGGTGTCCAGTAATAGGTGCCGTACGGAATCGAGGTGCCGTTGATGAGGCTGCCGTCGTTGATGTACGTACGGAAGCTGGTGGCGGGTGCCGGGAAGGTGAAGGTATAGCTGGCGACCAGGCTGGGCTCGTTTTGCGGATTGGCACTGCCGCTGATCGAAGCGGTGGTGATCACCCAGCTGACACCGGCAAAGTCACCCACGGTGGGCGCATACACGCCGGTGGAGGTAACGGTTACGGTGTCACCACCGCAAAGCTGGGTGGCAGAGGCCGTCGTTGTTCCCGCAGAGATACCGATGTCGGTGCACTGAACCACCGGAATAAGGAACCAGCGGAAGATACCGTCGGAGGTGGGGGAAGTGGTGAAACCACCGGTCCACATGTGCGAGGAGTCTACCACGCCCAGGGCGGTACGCTGTGCGTTGGTCTCAATGGTCGTCCAGTTCAAACCGCCGTCATCGCTGTAAGAAGAACCGATGAAGCCGGTAGCAGCACCGGTACTGACCAGGCGTGAAGGTGTTCCGGGTACGGCTTGTACGTCAGAACCGAAGAAGTTTCCTACCGGAGTGGCCGCGGTCCAGGTGGTACCGCCGTCGCTGGTGATGCGCATGGTGTTACCGCCGGTGGTGGCATTGTAAAGACGGGCAAGACCGTTGGTAGAGCTGTAGAAACAGATATCGATGGCGCCGTTGGCAGGAACGGTAATGCCGGTGCTGGCCACGGTCCAGTTCAGGCCACGGTCAACAGTGCGGTATACCCTTCCTTTGTTGGTATCAAACCAGAGGGTATCACCCTGTACTTCATAATGGCCTACAATGCCGTATTCGCCGGCCAGCGGCGCGGGAATATTGGCCTGAGGAGTGCGGGTCCAGGTGGTACCGCCATCCGTGGTCGTGTACAGTTCAAACCAGTTGGAAGGATTGGGATCGCCCATGGCGAAACCGTTGTTGGCATCCCAGAAGTGAACGACGTTGGGGAAAGAGCTGGCATTGAAAATGCTTCCCGCGCCCTGTTGGGCCCAGGTGGCGCCGCCATCGGTGGTTTTCCAGATGCCGCCGCCGGAACCGGCTACCGCATTGTAGAATACCGACCAGGCGGTGTTGGAGTCAAGTCCAAAAATCATTGACCAGTCGTGTGTTGCCGGTACGCCGGTAACGTTAGCGGCGGTCCAGGTGGTTCCGCCGTCAATGGTCCTGGAGAAATCTGTACGGCTGGCACCACCACCGGAACCATCATAGGAACAGATCCATACCACATTGGTGTCAACAGCGCTGACATAACGCACACCGCTGGAAACATCGGTGAAGTTGGTCGCCTGGCTCACCCACGTGCCCTGTGCGTTAACGTTAACGCAGCCTAACACGATTAAAGCAAAGAGTAATAGTTTTTTCATTGTGTTTTTTTAGTTGAGGTTTCAAAAGTAGGGATTTCCGTTCAACTAATTATGAACGAAAAACGAGTTAATGTCTTGAAAATCAAGACCGGGAATTGTTATTATCCGGGGAGGCCTCCTTTCAGGGCTTTTTTTCAGCCTGCAAACGGCCCTCCGAAAAACGCAGCAGGCAGGTTCCCGCCGCCTTCGGTCCGATCAGGAAGGCGCATTCCACCAGCGCGTTTTCTTCCAGCTCCTTCACGGGGATTTCGGCCCAGAGCCGGGTCTTGTATTTCACCGTGTATGGCAGCAGCAAACGCAGTTCGGGTCCTTGGGGCAGCGTGATGCGCAGGTAGGTGCTGTCGGAGCAATACAGGGGCTTTTGCGCAACGGTCTCCAGATCAAAGGCCAGCACAAGGGCATGGTCACGGATTTTTTCGGCGGAGTGGAAATGGAGCAGTACGGTATCTGTATACGAAGAATGCCCCTCGTTGAGTGACAGGTAATTTTCGTCCGGCAGGCGGAAATAGGTACTGTTCAGTTCCGCAGAGGGGAGGATGTACTCCGTCCATTTGATCCATTGCCGGGCTCTGACACTGTTGCCCGACTTTTCAATGCGCCGGATGTGTTCATTCAGCAGCGCGATGGTGACGCTTGAATCGGGTCCTTTGTACGAGGAGATCAGCAGGGTCTCGAGGGGGTAACTCCATCCGGTCATGGCAAAACTGTTTTGTTCCATCAGTTCCTCGCTGATAATCCCTTTGCGGATACCCGTTTCGCGGGCGGCATCGCAGAGGCTTTCGAGTTGAAGGACGCGCAGGGTGTAGGGACGGGCCGTGAGTCGCAGTAAATCGAAATGAAGCAGCAGGATCAAAACCAAACCCACGTACGCCGCCAGTTTGGGGATGAGCACCCGCGAGAGGACCATGATGCCCGCCGCGGAGATGGCCAGCATGGCCGGCAAGGGGAGCAGGATGCGCTCCGAATAATTGCTGATGGCGCCGAAGCGGTGGGTCGCTGTAACCAACACCAGATACCCCAGCAGCCCGAACAGGAGCAGCAGCCCCAGCGCGGTTTTGCGCCGCAGGATATAGGTGAAGAAGGTAGCCAGAAAGAGGATGCCGCAGAGCGGATATTCCGCGGCAATCAGCCGTATATGATTCCAGACCGCCGGAAAATCCAGGCTTTTCAGGTATCCGTAGTCGTTATACACCACCGGGTAAAAGGTCTTGCCGTGGTCGTAGCTGTCGAGCAGCAGAAATTTGGCGGCGCTGATCAGCACCAGGGCCGGCCAGAGGATCCGCGGCAGACGGCTGCGCTCATGGTTCAGTGCGGTGGCGCCTTCCGCCCGGCTCAGCGACCACCAGGCGAAGGCAAAGGCAAGGGGATAGAAAAGCAGCGGGTGCGAAAATACAATCAGGACCATGAGTCCGGTCAGCAGCGGGAGGCGGAAGCGGAAGGATTTATTCAGCAGACTCATCCAGACCGGAATCAGGGCCAGCCCCTGCAGAAGTTCGGTGACCGGACAGAAAAAGCTGTAGCGGACGGTGAGCGAAAGCAGGAGCAGCAGGCTGACCACCCCGCGGCGCGATTCAAGTCCGTAGGCCATCCAGAGGAACAGAAAATAATACCAGAGGATGTCGCCGAGGCTGTATAAAATGGCAATGACCTTTAGCGGAAGACCGAGCCAGACGCCGGCCACCGGCAGCACTTGCGACACCAGGCCAAGCGGGCGATGGTGCGCGATGAAGAAAAATTTACGGTCAATAATTTCAAAAAGATAGTGGGCCGCATCAAAGGCCTGCCGCTCTTTCCAGTAGTATACCGCCAGCACCCCCAGGCAAATAAAGAACAGTTGCCCGGTAATCTGCAGGACGATCAGGTCGCGTTGTGTATCGGGATGTCGGCGCAGCAACATGTATTGTTTATACGAATTTATAGAAAATCCGGGTGTCTGCCGGAATCTTTCCGCTTCAGCGGAAACCTCTTCAGCGGGTAAACTGACCTGTTCAGTGCGGTCGGTTTGTTTTGCGGCCTCCGCGGCCTTTCCTTTGAGAAGTGTTCAGCACAGGCAATTGAAAGTGGTTGTAAAAATTTAAAAATAATAACAGTATGAAACACATCATCAGACTGGCCCTGTTCTCCATGGTCATCAGTATGGGATTCAGTGCCTGTAAAAAGGAGGATGATTCGTCTTCCGGTTCGGTAGCCGCCCAAACGATCACGCAGGGTCAATGGCAGGTGACCCACTTTTCTGAAAACGGAATCGATGAAACAACGAAGTTTGACGGATATGTGTTCCGTTTTAGCAGCAACGGTACGGTGACCGCCACCCGTTCCGCTACGGTGGTATCCGGTACATGGTCGACCGGAAATGACGACAGCCAGCTAAAACTGGTGTTGAATTTCAGCACAGGAAACTTTACGGAAATCAGTGATGACTGGCATATCCTGAATCAGACGACGGCGAAAATCCGTCTGGAAGATGTCAGCGGCGGGAACGGGGGCACCGACCTGCTGACCTTTGAAAAGGTGTAAAGGCGGCTTGAAATCCTGCCGTTGTTCCTGCCGGAAGGGAGGTGATTTCACAGGCAGCGCTTTTGCCGCTACCGCGCCTTGTTTAACATCACAGTGTCACCCTCCCGGTCCATTACCTCCCGGGCATACCCGTTCAGCCCCTGTCTGTTCCCGTTCAGTAAGCTTTAGTTGGACGTTTTTCAAATGCAGGGTTTCTTTGGTTTAAAGATTCAAAAATCAATTTAAACCAAATGAAAAAACTCTATACATTGCTGGTCGTATCGCTGCTGGTTACAGGCCTCCGGGCTCAATCCTGGAATCTTCACACGCAGTTCTCCAATTTTGAACCTGCCGATATGATGTTCCTTGACGACAATCATGGATTTATTTTTGGCGATTCCACACAAAACGGAACCTTCATCACCTCGCTGTGTTTGGTGACGAACGATGGCGGAGCCACCTGGGCGCATCATTCGCTGAACAGCACCTCGAACCGGGTGGTGAAAGGACATTTTATAAACGCGCAGGAGGGATTTGTGGCCGGACGGGGTTCGGGCGGGAATTCGGG
>JAEUTF010000086.1 GCA_016788185.1 Bacteroidia bacterium
GACTATTATGATGCCTACTTACAACTGGCAATGATTTTTCATGCTAAGAACAATAAGCTAGCCCTGCAATACTACGATGGCGCTCTTCGAATCAATCCGAAAAGCGTGGATGCGTATTATGGGCGCGGATTGTGGTACCAGGAAAACCTGCGTGACTATGATAAGGCGATTCAGGATTATACCAGTGCCACACAGTTAAACCCCCGTGCTGCCCGTGCCCATTATGCGTTGGGATACCTGCATTATCAGTATCTGAAAGTGTACGATCAGGCCATCCGGCATTACAACGATGCCATTGCTTCCGATTCAACCTGGCCGGAAGCCTGGTTTAACCGCGGTCTTTCATACGAGGCTTCAGGAAATATTGGCGCTGCGAATGCCGATTACCGGAAAGCCCTTCAACTGAATCCTGCCTATAAAAATGCAGCCGACGCTTTAGGGAGAGTCAGTCAGTCTGCAAAGTAGATAAAAGAGGACCATGCATTTCGCCACTTTGCCGGCAAGCATTCCAATGGCTTCCTAAATAGAGTTCATCCGATGCAAGAGTCCTGAGTCTGGAATTTTTTCCGGATCAAAATGCTGCTCTTTATTTCTGACGCTTTTCACATAATCATGGTAAGCAGGCAGTACGCGTAGTTGCACGAAGAGTACCCAGGCAATTACCAAACAGGCGGCCCAGGAAGGTAAATGGCCCGCTCTTTCCATCAGACGGGTTCCGCTTTTGTACCACCACCACCCGGCTACAAGTACGGTCCACAGACTGATGAAACTCCAGGCTCTTTCCGGACCGTAATCTCCCATGATCCAGGTGATAAAAAAGGTGTGTATCAGAATGACTCCGATCCATGCCGATAGTGCCAGAAGGGCAGTTTGTAAAGGACGCAGGTCGGGTTCGTTTTTCAGCTTTGAAAACAATGGTAAAAGAAGGACGAGTACCATCAGTACCCTCAGGGGTGAATGATACCATGCTATTTTGGCACTGAAGTAAGCGCTTTTCCAGAGGTAAGTGATAAAGGGTAAGTCCGGCAGGGCAGCAGCCCTCCGGCCGTGTCCTTCTCCCACCAGGGCGATGCCAAAACTGACCATCATACCAATCAGGAAATGAGTGATGTCTCTGCGGCAGGATGGGCTGAGTTCCTTTTTAAAGAACAGCAGGGACGGTAGCAGGATCAGTAAGCAGGCTACGGCCGGTTCCGCCGCGCCTCCCACGTAAAGCCCGGCATGGCTGATGAAAATATCCTGCAGTAAACTGTTTTTAAGAGGAAGCAGCACAAGGCTTAGCGTACATACGATGGCGGTCAGGTTCCAGCCATACATGGTGGAGGTGTTGACCCAAAACCAGGTATCGCCGATGTGGTACGTGGCTGCCAGGAGCGCAGCAGTCATCAGGGCGGCATAGAAGCGTATCTCCGCTTTACCGGCAGGATTGATCAGGCCTTTGGCCGATAAGCCCCTGGCCAGGCGCCGGAAGGAACAGAGCAGGGTCGTTAAGGTAAAGAGATGATACAGCAATGGTGAACTGTCTTCGTTCCAGAAGTACATCCAGCTGTGTAAAAAGAGGAACGACATCCACCTGGTGTTCCAGCTTTCGTATTGTCCGATGGTGGCTCCGATAATGCCCTGTTCCCTGACCGAGCGGAGCATGACAATGTCATCATCGAGCAGAGCATTGTAGTAGGACAGCAGTAGGTAGCCGAAGCCCATGCACACAAGCATCAGAACATGAGCCGGGTACTTTTTAAACATCCTTACTAAAATAGTGCATCGTTCCGTTTCAAGCTGACCAGGGCTGCATTTTGATCTTTTAAAAGTTATTTCTCTTTAAAAGGCGGACAGATCCCTATGTAGCAAAAAAAAACGGGACCTTTTGGAGGTCCCGCTTTCATGAGAAGGTTTTAATGCGTGCTTATTTCACGGAATTCAGGATCGCTTCAAAAGCGGCCGGATTGTTCATCGCCAGATCCGCAAGTACTTTGCGGTTGAGATCCACATTGCTGGCATGGATCTTACCCATGAACTGGGAATAGGACATGCCGTGTTGGCGTGCCGCTGCATTGATACGCTGAATCCAGAGCGCCCGGAAATTGCGTTTCTTGGTTTTGCGGTCGCGGTAGGCATACTGAAGACCTTTTTCGACAGTGTTTTTAGCAACTGTCCATACATTTTTACGGGAACCGAAATTACCCTTGGCAAGTTTGAGGACCTTTTTCCTCTTAGCCTTTGAAGCTACGTGGTTGACTGAACGTGGCATGTTGTTTTCGTTTTTTTGGCGTTAGCGCCCCGACTTTTCGGGATCTTGATGCTAATTACCGGGTTAGAATTTGTTTTTTTTACTGCGGAGGGGGCAGATCAGGCTACGCCTAACATGCGCTTTACCCTGTACTCATCCGTTTCATGAACGAGTCCGGTGGCAGTTAATGCGCGTTTGCTTTTGGTTGTCTTCTTGGTCAGGATGTGACGTTTGAAGGCATGCTTGCGCTTGATTTTTCCGGTGCCGGTCAGCTTGAACCGCTTTTTGGCACTAGAGTTTGATTTCATTTTCGGCATGACAATTATTTTATGCTTCGTTATTGTTTTCCGGCTGATCCGATACGGATTCTGTAGCGGACTTTTCTGCGGCCTTCTCTTCCGCGGGTTTCGCCGGTTTTGGTTTTTTATTGGGCAGTGGCGCCAGATGCAGGAACATCCGGTTACCTTCCAGTTTCGGCAACATTTCTACTTTGCCGTATTCTTCCAGGGCTTGTGCAAATTTGAGGAGGATGATTTCTCCCCGTGCTTTGTAGGCAATGGCCCTTCCTCTGAAGTGCACATAGGCCTTCACCTTGGCACCCTCCTCAAGGAATTTGATGGCATGTTTCACTTTGAAGTTGAAATCATGTTCATCCGTGTTGGGCCCGAAACGGATCTCCTTGAGAACCTGTTTCGATGCCTTGGCCTTGGTTTCCTTTTCCTTTTTTTTCCGTTCGTACAGGAATTTCTGATAATCTACAATTTTGCAGACGGGAGGATCGGCCTGTGCGGCAATCTCTACCAGATCCAGACTGGCTTCCTCGGCCATCCGGAGTGCTTCCTGAATCGACACTACCCTGGGCTCACCACCTTCACCTACGAGGCGAACATGGGTGGCCTTGATCTTGTCGTTGATGCGGTGTTCCGCCTCTCTTTTAATCGGTCCCCGGCCTCTTCCGAATCCGGGTCTGTTGGGAAAAGTTGCTATGTGGCCTCCTTTTGGTTTTGTTTAACTTTTTATTAATCAGGCAGATAGAAGCTCTTTGATTTCATTTTGGATTTTGTCGACAAAATCCTGAACCTTCAGAATGCCCTGATCCCCCTGTCCGTGACGGCGAACGGAAACTGTAAAATCCTGCTCTTCTTTTTCGCCAACAATGAGCATGAAGGGCAGCTTTTTTACTTCGGCATCGCGTATTTTTTTGCCGATTTTCTCGTCCCGGTCGTCAACGAGCCCGCGAATATCGGAATTTATCAGGACTTGTAAAACTTTTTTCGCGTAGGCGTTGAATTTATCGGATATGGGCAAAATGGCCACCTGTTCAGGAGCCAGCCAAAGGGGGAAATTACCTGCATAATGCTCAATCAGGAAGCCGATAAAGCGTTCGTGGGTGCCCAATGGAGCGCGGTGGATGCAAATCGGGGTTTCCATTTCGTTTTTGGCATTCCGGAATGTCAGGCCAAAACGGGCTGGTACGGCAAAATCCACCTGGTTGGTGGCAAGGGTGAATTCGCGTCCGATGGCGCTCCAAACCTGAACATCGATCTTGGGTCCGTAAAAGGCGCCTTCATCAGGAACCTCAACGTAAGGAATCTTGGAGTCGATCAATACTTGTCGGACCATGTCCTCGGTTTCCTTCCAAAGTACCGGGTTATCCACATATTTCTGTCCCAGTTTAGAGGGTTCGTGGGTGGAGAACCGCATGACGTATTTCTCAATTCCGAAAATTTTGAAATACTTGAGGTACATATCGTTAACTGCATTGAACTCGGCGGCAAATTGTTCTTTGGTGCAGTAAATATGGGCGTCGTTCATCTGCAGGGAACGGACCCGCATGAGACCAAACAATTCACCGCTTTGCTCATACCGGTAACAGGTACCGTATTCTGCCAACCTGATCGGAAGATCGCGGTAGCTGGGGTTGAGCTCTTTAAAGATTTTATGGTGGTGCGGGCAGTTCATGGCCTTGAGGTAATACTTTTCACCGTCAAATTCCATGGCCGGGTACATGCTGTCGGCATAGTAGGGGAGGTGCCCGCTGGTAAGGTACATGCTTTCTTTGGCCAGGTGCGGGGTGCGTACCCTCTTATAACCGGCCATGGCTTCGGTTTTCTTGGCCAGTCGTTCGAGTTCTTCAATCAT
>JAEUTF010000110.1 GCA_016788185.1 Bacteroidia bacterium
GCCGTACGGGTAACCCAGCAATTGCGCCGCAATTTCAACCTCTCCGTTTTTTAAGGCTTTACGGATGCGGGTGGAGCTCACGGCGATGGCATCGATATCCTGTTCCGGGATTTCCTCCACTTCAAATCCCAGGGCAGGCGCCATTTCCTGCAAAGCCTGCATGCTGCCTTTTCGCTGGTGCCCGAACTGATGATCATAGCCGATGACCAGGGTTTTCACGCCCAGTTTTTCGACCAGAATATTCTTGACAAAATCGTCGTATTCCATCTTTGAAAAATCAAGTGTAAAAGGCTGTATTACAAGATGTTTAACTCCGAACTTTTCCAACAGGCAAGACTTCTCCTCCATGGTGGTCAGCATTTCCAGGCCGGCGGCATCTTTCAGAAGGACTTTACGCGGATGAGGGTAAAAGGTCAGCAACACCACTTCTCCGTCCTTTTCACGGGCCAGGTCGGCCAGCCTTTCCAGAATCATCTGATGACCAATGTGTACGCCATCAAAGGTGCCCACCGTCAGGATAGGATACGAAGGCTTAACGTATTCATCGATATGTCGGTAAATCTGCATATGGCCGGAGAGTTCACTGATTATCAACAAGTCAGTGATTTGTGTTGATAAACTTTCATGATTACAAAAATAGAATTTACTTCGGAGAGATCGGTTTATTATCTATTTTTGCAGCCTCAAAATCAAATACCCCCACCATGAATAAAGGTAAAATTGTTCAGGTAATCGGCCCGGTAATCGACGTAAGCTTCGAAGGTGAAGGTACGGCTTTGCCGAATATCCTGGAAGCACTTGAGATTGCCCGCCCGAACGGCCAGAAAATCATTTTGGAATGCCAGCAGCACATTGGTGAAGACACCGTACGTGCCATTGCGATGGATTCTACCGACGGACTTGTTCGCGGTATGGAAGTGGTTGCGACCGGTACAGCCATCAAAATGCCGACCGGTGAAGCGATCAAAGGCCGCCTTTTCAACGTTGTGGGAGAGGCCATCGACGGCATCGGCGCCGTGAGCAATGCCAATGGCGTACCGATTCACCGCGATGCGCCAAGGTTTGAAGACCTGTCGACGGAAGCGGAAGTACTTTTTACCGGTATTAAAGTAATCGACCTGCTCGAACCTTACTCCAAAGGAGGTAAGATCGGTCTGTTTGGCGGTGCCGGTGTTGGTAAAACCGTTCTGATCATGGAACTGATCAACAACATCGCCAAGGGATATGCCGGTCTTTCGGTATTTGCCGGTGTGGGTGAGCGTACCCGTGAAGGAAACGATCTGTTGCGTGAGATGATTGAATCCGGCGTTATCAAATACGGCGATGCTTTCAAACACAGCATGGAAAACGGCGACTGGGATCTGAGCAAGGTGGACATGAAAGATCTGGCACAAAGCCAGGCTACGCTGGTGTTCGGACAGATGAATGAGCCGCCGGGAGCCCGTGCCCGCGTGGCCCTTTCCGGACTTACTGTGGCTGAATATTTCCGCGACGGGGATGAAAAATCCGGCGGACGTGATATCCTCTTCTTTATCGACAACATCTTCCGTTTCACCCAGGCCGGTTCCGAGGTGTCAGCCCTCCTGGGCAGGATGCCGTCGGCGGTGGGATATCAACCCACGCTGGCCACCGAAATGGGACTGATGCAGGAGCGTATCACCTCCACCAAGCGGGGCTCCATTACCTCTGTTCAGGCGGTATACGTACCTGCTGATGACTTGACCGACCCGGCTCCCGCCACCACCTTCAGTCACCTTGATGCCACCACCGTATTGAGCCGTAAAATTGCCGAGTTGGGTATTTACCCTGCAGTGGATCCGCTCGACTCCACCTCCAGGATCCTTTCTGCAGCTGTGTTGGGCGACGAGCATTACAATACCGCACAGGCTGTAAAAGAAATTCTCCAGCGCTACAAAGAACTGCAGGATATCATCGCCATCCTGGGTATGGACGAGTTGAGCGACGAAGACAAACTGGTGGTTCACCGTGCCCGCCGTGTACAACGTTTCCTCTCTCAGCCCTTCCACGTGGCAGAACAGTTCACCGGCCTGAAAGGGGTACTGGTGCCGATTGAAGAAACCATTAAAGGATTCAAGATGATTCTGAACGGTGAGGTAGACGAATACCCCGAAGCGGCATTCAACCTCGTGGGAACTATCGAAGATGCGATTGAGAAAGGCAAGAAATTGCTGGCCGAATCAAAATAATGCACACGCTGAAAACCGTTCCACATGCAACTTGAAATCATCACCCCCGACAAGAAAGTATTTGAAGGCGAAGTCAGTTCAGTCATGGTTCCGGGATCCAAAGGCCGCTTCCAGATGCTGGAAAATCATGCCGCCATTGTCTCCACCCTGAT
>JAEUTF010000153.1 GCA_016788185.1 Bacteroidia bacterium
TCACCGGAAAGGGAAGCAGGACAGGATTCAGCATATCATTGGTTTATTTTTCATTCCACAACCTTCAAAGGTAATTCAAAGGAGCTGATTGTGTCACCCCAATTGTCCGTTTATTCGGTTATACATCGACGTTGGTAGCCAGTCGGGTTTATTTCCGAGGTACATCCTTCTGGAGGTACGCAGCTCCTTCCATCCATGGCTCCTCAGCCAGCTGAGCGCTGCCGTGTTGGAAAGCGGAACCGCCGCATGGTCCCTGCCGGCAGCCCTGTGTTGCAGCAGCGCCAGGCCTGCCTCCGCATCCTCAGCCACAATCAGCCCTTCACCCAGCCGGGGAAAATAAAATCCCCTCAGTTTATCCTCCCAGTTATATACGAATGCATCCTCTCTGTGCGACCACAGCAAGGTACGGCGATCCTCACCGGAGAGTTTACGGTCCAGGTTCAAGACACCCTCCAGATGTTTGTCCTCCAGCGGGTGCAGACCGAGCAGCTCTCCGGGTGCGACCATGTCGGCCCCCTTCGCAAAGTGCAGGTATTCCTCCAGGAGCTCAAAACCCAGCTGCCGGTAGAGTGGAAAACCCATGTCGGTGGCGATGAGTTGGATGGAATGAACGGCGTGGCGCTTCACCTGCCCGGCCAGGTGAACCGTCATTTCCTTTCCCAGTCCGCGGTGGCGAAAACCGGGATGGGTGATGATACAGGCCAGCCAGGCCGAACCCTTAAACAATATAGCGGCTCCCACTGCCGCGAGCTGATCTCCCGCCCTTATTTTCCAGGGAGAACAGAAATCGTGATCAAGAAAGAAAGCGAAGCGCGGTTCCAGATTGCCCCAGCCCTCGGGTTCGAGTGGTTTCAGCAAGGCTAGATCAGCGGGAAGAAAGGGTTCAAACAGCATGGTGGCCCGGGATGTAAAATCTTTCCTAAAGATACAGATGAAAAAAGGAAGGGAGAGGCGCTCCGCACTCCCAGGTCAACAGCAAAACCCTTCAGCGCCGGCACGATTCAACAATTTATTGATACCTTTGAGAGGAGAAATCCGCTTTATGCAAAAACTCACCCTCGACAGCCATTTTGAAAAGTACGATTCCTTTGAAGAACTTGCTCCGCAGGACCGGCTGCTGATGGATGAAGCGAAAAAGGCTGCTGAAGACGCGTATGCGCCCTATTCAAAATTTCACGTAGGCGCCGCCGTCATGCTCGAAAACGGGGTGATGGTGCGCGGCAGCAACCAGGAAAATGCAGCCTACCCCTCCGGGCTTTGTGCCGAAAGGGTGGCTTTGTTTGCTGCAGGCGCACAACATCCGGGGAAAAAAATCACCGCCATCGCCATTACAGCCTTTCCGGAAGGGCGGAAAATCCCGGCGGTGCCGATCAGTCCCTGCGGCGATTGCAGGCAGGTGATGGCTGAATACGAGTTGCGCTATGATCACCGGATCCGGCTGATCATGGAAGGTGGAAAAGGCAGCTATATTGTCAGCAATTGTGTGGCGCAGTTGCTGCCTTTCCTGTTCAGCGGGGAAGCACTGAAGTAATGCCTGAATGTTCATTGCAGGCATCAGACCTACGAGCCTGTAACCGGACAGCACCCCTCCTCCTGACTCCTGTGGCCTCAGTAGCCAAGATCAGCCCGGTCCTTTATACCAGGCACAATACCTTATTTACCAGTAATTTATAAATCCAACGGGGCCCGCTTCGCTTCTGTCGTCGTCCGGACTCCTTCGTGCGGAAATAATGCCCGTTTCCCCTATTTTTGTCGCTATGGAAACAGCCACCAAGACGAAGAAGAGCAAGCCCAAATACAGCCGGGAGCAGTACCTGAAATGGTACGAAGACATGCAGTTGATGCGCCGGTTTGAAGAGAGGGCCGGCCAGCTTTACGGGATGCAGAAGATCAAGGGCTTTTGTCATTTGTACATCGGCCAGGAAGCCGTGGTGGCAGGAGCGATGAGTGTGCTGAAGGCGGAAGATGCCATGATCACCGCGTACCGTGACCATGCTCACGCACTCGGCAAAGGAATCAGCGCGCGCGAAGTGATGGCCGAACTCTTTGGCAAAATCACCGGTTGCTCCAAAGGCAAGGGCGGATCGATGCACATGTTTTCAAAGGCACATCGCTTTTTCGGCGGACACGGCATCGTCGGCGCTCAGATACCGCTTGGTGCAGGAATTGCCTTCGCTGAAAAATACAACCAGACCGGAAACCTCTGCGTATGCTATTTCGGTGACGGAGCCGTACGCCAGGGCGCCTTGCACGAAGCCTTTAACATGGCCATGCTCTGGGAGCTGCCCGTCATTTTCATTGTGGAAAACAATGCCTATGCCATGGGCACTTCGGTGGAACGCACGTCTAACGTGCACGACTTGTATAAGATCGGGCTGGCCTACGACATGCCCTCCTACCCGGTGGACGGCATGAGTGTGGAAGCCGTACACGAAGCCATGGACATGGCGGCCCGGCATGCCCGGGAAAAAGGGCCCATTTATCTTGAAATGAAAACCTACCGGTACCGCGGCCACTCCATGAGCGACCCAGCCAAATACCGGACCAAGGAAGAAGTGGAGAGTTACAAAGCGCAGGACCCTGTGGAGATCGTGAAGCAGACCCTGCTCGACCATAAGATGGCGAGCGAAGAGGACATTGAAAAAATAAACAACCGCATCAACGAGGTGGTGGAAGACAGCGTGAAATTTGCGGAAGAATCACCCTATCCCGATCCTTCCGAGCTGTTTAAGGATGTATACACCCAGGAAGATTATCCGTACATCACTGAATAAACACATTACCCGGGGATCAAGCCAGGCCCGGTACAGAACCAAACAGCAAGCATACATTCATCCATTTAAATTTAAAATTCAAAGCACAATACAAGACCATGGCTGAGATCGTCAGGATGCCCAAAATGTCGGATACCATGACCGAAGGAGTGGTGGTGAAGTGGCACAAGAAAGTTGGTGACACGGTGAAAAACGGCGATCTTATCGCAGAGATTGAAACCGATAAAGCCACCATGGAATTTGAATCCTACCAGGCCGGGACCTTGCTTTACATCGGAATAGAAGAAGGAAAAGCCGCCCCTGTGGACAGCGTGCTGGCTGTACTTGGAAAAGCCGGTGAGGAGTACAAGGAATTGCTGGCGAAAGAAGAAGCCGCCGCGGCACAGGCCAGGGCGGCCACAGCCTCTGCCTCTGCCACTGCCTCTGCCTCTGCCCCCGCTCCCGCTCCGGCGCCTGTAGCGCAGAGCACGGTTCCTGCCGCGGCCCCGGCTATGGCCACGGCGTCCGCTCTTCCGGCACCGCAGACCCGGGAAATCATCCCCCCACACAACGGTACGGATACCCGCACGAAAGCTTCACCGCTGGCGAAACGCCTCGCCGCCGAAAAGGGCATCGACCTGGGCATGCTCAAGGGCAGCGGAGAACAGGGCCGCATCATTAAACGCGATATCGAGTGGTTCAAGCCGGGAAGCTTTGTGCAGGGTTCCTCCCTGGCGGTGAACGCCCTTACCCGTGAAAGCTTTGATGAGGTACCGGTATCGCAGATGCGAAAAACCATTGCGCGCAGGCTGAGTGAAAGTAAATTCAGCGCCCCGCATTTTTACCTGACGATGGACATCGATATGGACGAGGTGGTGCGTGCCCGTGAAAGTATAAACCAGGTCACGACGGTTAAAATATCTTTCAATGATTTTGTGGTGAAAGCCGCCGCCACGGCCCTGAAGCAGCACCCCGCCGTCAACTCTTCCTGGCTGGGCGATCGCATCCGTTACAATCATCACATCAACATCGGCATCGCCGTTTCGGTTGACGAAGGTTTGCTGGTGCCCGTGGTGCGGTATGCCGACAGCAAGACCCTCAGTCAGATAGCGACGGAAGTCAAGCAATACGCCACGAAAGCCAAAGAAAAAAAATTACAGCCCCAGGACTGGGAAGGCAACACCTTCACGATTTCCAATCTGGGCATGTTCAACATTGAAGCCTTTACGGCAATCATCAATCCTCCCGATGCCTGTATCCTGGCGGTAGGCGCCATCAAGCAGGTACCGGTGGTGAAAAACGGCAGCGTTCAGCCGGGCCATGTCATGAAAGTTACGCTGAGCTGTGATCACCGGGTGGTGGACGGCGTAGCCGGATCCCGTTTTCTGAATACCTTCAAAGCATTGCTGGAAAATCCCGTGGTGCTGCTGGGGCAGGGCAACATCTGATCCGGAAGAAAGGATTGCCGCTAACAGGCAAAACGTGCACGAAGCACAGTAGCAGCAGGATGGCTGAACGTCTCGTGCCTTATTCCGCATAGATCCGGTCCACCAGATCCTTGTTCAGCTCCAGGATGACCTTGCGCTTGAGGCTGAGCTTGGGCGTCATCTCTCCTTTGTCGATGCTCCACTCGCGGGGAAGCAACTCTATCTTCTTGATGCTTTCAAAACTCCCCAGACCCTCGTTCACCAGGTTCACCTCCTTCATCACCCTGTTCTTCACCCGTTCGATGGCAATGAGTTCGTTGTTTGATGCGGGCAGCGGAATTTCCTTGCGTTCGCACCATTCCCTTAAAAAGGCAAAATTGGGAACGACGAGGGCGGCGGCGAATTTCCGGTTCTCGCCGATCACCATCACCTGCTCGATGAACCGTGACTCCTTCAGCTTATTTTCGATCAGCTGCGGAACGATGTATTTCCCTCCGGAGGTTTTAAAAATCTCCTTTTTACGGTCGGTGATTTTCAGGTACACCCCGTCCACCAACTCGCCGATGTCGCCGGTGTGCAGCCATCCTTCCGCATCAATCATCTCGGCCGTCAGGTCGGGGCGTTTGTAGTATCCCAGCATTACATTGGGACCTTTGCAGAGTATTTCCCCATCCCCGGCAATCCGCACCGTTACTTTTTGAATGGCCTTCCCCACCGTCCCGAACTTCAGTCCGCCGGGATCGAGGGTGTTCACCGCGATCACCGGACTGGTTTCGGTGAGGCCGTAGCCTTCGAGGATGGGGATCTGCGCCGCCCAGAATATCCGCGCCAGCCGGGGCTGCAGGGCGGCCCCTCCCGAAACGGCGGCCTTCACCTTCCCTCCCAGGGCTTCCTGCCACTTGCTGAAAATGAGCTTCCGGGCAATCTTCAGTTTCATCTCATAGACGAGGCCGTTAGCACCGTTGAGCTCGTACTTCAGGCCCAGGTCAACCGCCCAGAAAAACAGTTTTTTCTTTATCCCGCGCAGTTCAGAACCTTTCGCCATGATGCGGTCGTACACCTTCTCAAAAAGACGCGGCACGCACCCGAAAATTTCGGGCTGCACCTCCCGGAGGTTGTCGGCCACCTTTTCAATGCTTTCAGCATAATAAATGCCCACGCCTTTGTACATGTACAAATAGCTGAGCACCCTTTCGTACACATGGTTCAGGGGCAGGAAGCTGAGGGCTTTGCTGTGCTCATCCACCGGCGCGAGGTGCTGCGCCGCGAGCAGCTGAGAGAGGATGTTATCGTGCGAAAGCATCACGCCTTTGGGAAAGCCGGTGGTTCCGCTGGTATACAGCAGCGTGGCAAGGTCGTTGGGGCCGATGCTGTCACCAATGGCCTTTATTTTTCCGGGATCGGGATGCGCCTTGCCCTCCTTCGTGATATCGGTCCAGTGCGGTTTTCCCTCCAGGCGATCAAAAGAAAACATCCCCCTGATGCCGCCCATCTCGCTGACCAGGGGTTCCAGCTTATCCCAGAGTTCCTGACCGGAAACGAAAATATATTTCACCTCGGCATCGTTCAGGATGAACTTCAGATCGCCGGTACTGATGGTGGGGTACACCGGCACGTGGATCGCCCCGGCGCGCATCATGCCGAGATCCATAAAATTCCATTCAGGGCGGTTGTTGCTGAGGGTGGCGATTTTATCGCCTTTCTGCAGGCCCATGGCCAGGAGGCCGTAGCTCACCAGTTCCGCCTGGCTCACCAATTCCTTCGCGCTGTACTTTTTCCATTGCCCGTCCTGCTTCGCAGCAAGGGCATCTTCCTTATCCGGATACAATTCACAGTAGCGGTCTAATAAATCGAAGAGTCGGGTTACCGGCATAGCAAGAAATGGATTAGCTTTAGGTCAAATATACACCCGCCGCCGCAAATTCCGAAAAGCAGCTTAAAGAATTGTGATCAATGCCCTTCCATACCGCATTCACCCAAATGTTTCAGTTGCGCCTGCCGGTGATCATGGCGCCCATGTTTTTAGTGTCCAACGAAGCCATGCTAAAGAGCGCGCTCGACTACGGCATCATGGGGACCTTTCCCAGCCTCAACTACAGGAAAACGGCTGAACTCCGGTCCCTGCTGCAGGAGCTGAACCGTTATAAACACAGCCACCAAAGCCCGGGCAGTATCGGCGTCAACCTCATTGTACAAAAAACCAATCCGCTCTTCCACGAGCACCTCGAGGTATGCGTGGAGGCGAAGGTTCCCTTTTACATTACCAGTCTGGGCAATCCGGCGGAAGTCATCCAAAGAGCGCATACTTATGGCGCCAAAGTATTCTGCGATGTAACCAACATGACCCATGCCGAGAAGAGCGCCTCGATGGGTTGCGACGGATTTATTGCCGTTACCCAGGGGGCAGGCGGACACGCAGGCCCCTACCCTTTCAGTGTACTGGTACCGGCCTTGCGCGCCCGTTTTCCCGATAAACCGGTCATGGTGGCCGGAGGGATCGCCAGCGGCAGCGGATTGTTGTCCTGCCTCGCCCTGGGCGCTGCCGGCGCCAGCATCGGCACGCGATTCATCGCCAGTACAGAAGCCGGCGTCAGCGATGAATATAAAAAAGCCATCGTGCAATCGGGCATGAAAGACATCATGCTGACCGAGCGGCTCTCGGGCACACCCTGTGCCGTGATCAGCACGCCTTATGCAAAAAAAATCGGAGCGACACAGGGACGCCTCGAAAAATGGATGAGCTCGAACCAGACCACAAAAAAATATTTCAAAATGCTGGTTCAATACCGTGGCCTGAAAAAACTGGAGGCGGCCGTGAAACCGGGCAACTACGACAACCTCTGGTCGGCCGGACAAAGTGTAGAACTCATTCACGACATTCTCCCCTGTAAAGACATCCTGAGCCGTCTCGACAGCGAGCTGGAAGCAGCCATGCTGCAGCTGAATAAAATGACAAGCTAAACCTGATGCCGGTGATCTGCTTTCCCGCTACGAGCCCGGAGATCCATCGAAGGACCGTTTAAAAGGCAAACTTCCATCCACACCCGCCTGTATGCAACTGAACCGTCTCCTGGAAAAAGCCAAAACATCGGCGATCCACCGTCACCTGCTCAACTATGGACTCCGCAGGATGATTCCGTTTAACGGTGCGCACCACTTGAAGATTGAGCAGGTGATGGATCATACACTGCTCCTAACGCTGCCCGCTATACGCCAAAACAAAAACCACCTCCAGGGTATGCATGCCTGCGCGCTGGCCACCCTCTGCGAATACATCAGCGGGCTGAGTCTTGCCCGTGTGCTGCCGGCTGAGGAATACCGGCTCATTCTGAAATCCATTCATGTCGA
>JAEUTF010000164.1 GCA_016788185.1 Bacteroidia bacterium
AAAGTGAAATGTTGTTAAAAAAATTTAATCTTAATAATCGTAATAATACGATATAAAAATCAAATCATGAAAACGAACGACCAGGTAAAGGAAATGGTAAGGCAGAAGTACAGTGAAATCGCCTTACAGGATAAAGATTCAAATGCGGCTTCCTGCTGCGGGGCCACTTCTTCCTGCTGCGGCGATGAAGTGTACAACATCATGGCCGATGATTATTCGAAGCTGGAGGGCTATCATCCGGATGCCGATTTATCACTCGGTTGCGGCTTACCGACACAATTCGCCAAAATCAAAAAAGGCGATACCGTCATCGATCTCGGCAGCGGCGCCGGAAACGATTGTTTCGTGGCGCGTCACGAGTGCGGACCGGAAGGAAAGGTGATCGGCATTGACTTTACGGAGGCCATGATCAGCAAGGCGCGTGAAAACACCGCTAAACTGGGATTTAACAATGTGGAGTTCCGCCAGGGCGACATCGAGCACATGCCGGTGGGCGGGAATCTGGCCGATGTGATCGTAAGCAACTGCGTGCTGAATCTGGTCCCGGATAAGGAAAAAGTGTTCAGCGAAATGTTCCGTGTGTTAAAGCCCGGCGGTCACTTCTCCGTTTCTGATATCGTGCTGCTGGGAGAACTTCCCTCGAAATGGAAGGAAACAGCGGAAATGTATGCGGGCTGTGTTTCGGGGGCCATCCGGAAAGAGGAGTATATGGGTTATGCAGAGAAGGCCGGATTTAAGAAGCTGACGGTCCAAAAGGAAAAGCCCATCATCATCCCGGATGAGATTCTGAAACAGTATTTTTCAGACGAGGAAATTGTAGAGTATAAGCAGTCCGGCACGGGGATTTTAAGCATCACGCTTTACGGTGAAAAACCGGAGGCCTGCTGTGAACCGGGTTGCTGTAACTGAACTCACGTTGACATTGTTCCGGGGGCGGGCTCAACACCCGCCTCCTCTTTTATAGGTTAATTTTGCACGTAAAACAACAGAACAATTATGCCTGTTAAATTAAAATTCACTGACCGCTATCTTACACTGTGGATTTTCCTGGCCATGCTGTTGGGTGTGGCCATCGGGTATTACTTTCCGGCTTTCTCCGGATTCACCAGTTCATTTTCTGCCGGAAGCACCAACCTGTTTCTTGCGGCCGGGCTCATTTTGATGATGTATCCTCCGCTGGCGAAGGTGAACTATGCCTTGCTTCCGATGGCCTTCCGCGACCGGAAACTCATTTCCTTTTCACTCTTGCTGAACTGGCTGATTGGTCCCTTGCTGATGTTTGTGCTGGCCGTACTTTTCCTGCGCGACGAACCCGCCTACATGACCGGTTTGATCCTGATCGGTATCGCCCGTTGCATTGCCATGGTCATTGTATGGAACGATCTGGCGGGTGGTAACCGTGAATACGCCGCCATGCTGGTGGCCCTGAACAGTGTCTTTCAGCTGCTTTCATACAGTCTCTATGCCTGGTTTTTTATCGCGGTTTTACCCGCCTGGCTCCAGCTTGGAAATTTTGAGGTGGAGGTTCCCATGGCGGAAGTGGCCCGGAGTGTGCTGGTGTACCTCGGCATCCCTTTCCTGGCCGGTTTCCTGAGCCGCCTCTACCTCGTAAAATGGAAAGGGGAAGATTGGTACAACCGCAAATTTATTCCGCGTATTTCGCCCATAACCCTGTATGCACTGCTCTTCACCATCGTGCTGATGTTTAGCTTGAAGGGAGATCAAATACTGATATTGCCTTTTGACGTCCTGAAAATCGCGCTGCCGCTTGTTATTTATTTTATCCTGATGTTTTTCGTGAGCTTTTTCATGGGGAAAAAGATGGGTTTTCCTTACGATAAAAATGCCGCCGTGGCCTTTACGGCTACCGGCAATAATTTCGAACTGGCCATCGCGGTATCCATCGCGGTATTCGGCTTGCATTCGCCCCAGGCCTTCACCGGGGTGATTGGCCCGCTCGTGGAGGTGCCGGTATTGATTCTCCTGGTAAAAGCAGGCTTGTACCTCAAAAGAAAATATTATTCAGCATGAAGATTCTGATTCTGTGTACCGGTAACAGCTGCCGTAGCCAGATGGCGCACGGCATCCTGCAGGCTTTCGACGATACACTACACGTGCGTTCGGCGGGCACCGATCCCGCCCCGCGTGTCCATCCCAATGCCCTGCGGGCGATGGATGAACTGGGCCTCGACATCCGTCATCATCAGCCCGTCCATGTAGAGGAATACCTCCCGGAGGAATGGGATTTTGTCATTACGGTTTGCGGCGGTGCCAATGAAAGTTGTCCGGTTTTTACCGGAAAAGTGAAGCAGCGGCTTCATATTGGATTTGAAGACCCGGCCCTGGCACAGGGGAGCGACGAGGAGATCATGAAGTTTTTCAGATCCATCCGCGATGAGATCCTGCGTGATTTCTTTACGTTCTACCAAAAAAACCTGCGGAAATGAATTTTTTGCAGCCAGCGGATGAACGCTGTCCTTTTGTAACAAAAGAAGCCGAAGGGCTGAAATCAGTTCCCTACCTTTGCCGGGACAAAAGCACTATGAAAAAAATAATCTTTAGCCTGACCCTGCTCTTCGCAGTCGTTTTCGCCTCCTGTCAGCAGCCGGCCCTGAAGACGGAAGCAAAGAACGAAACGGTAGCCACGGACCAGTTCGAAAAATTGTTGGCTGAAAAGTCCAATGCACAGATTCTGGATGTGCGTACGCCGCAGGAATTTGCATCCGGTCACATCAAAGGGGCCTTCAATCTTGATATTTACGATGCGGCTTTTAAAGAAGCACTCGGGAAACTGGATAAAAGCCGGCCGGTGCTGGTCTATTGTAAGTCGGGTGGGCGCAGCGGACAAGCGGCCGGGATGATGAAGGAAATGGGGTTTAACGAAGTGTATAACCTGCAGGGCGGAATGCTGGCCTGGACCAATGCCGGAAAGGCGGTTGATAACGCCGGCGCAGTTCCGAAAACAGCAGGGTTGAGCGAAGCGGCCTATCTGGAACTGGTGGCTTCAAAGTCGCTGGTGCTGGTGGATTTCAATGCCACCTGGTGCGCACCCTGTAAAAAACTGGCTCCGATCCTTGATGAAATCGTGAAGAAGGAAGATGGTCGTCTGACTCTGATAAAGATTGATGCGGATGAAAATCCGGAACTGATGAGGGCCAAGCAGATTGAAGGCATTCCCTACCTGGAACTGTACAAGGAAGGAAAGCTGGTCTGGAAAAACATGGGACTCACCGATGCGTCGGTTATCTCGGCACAGTTGAAATAGTATGATGAACTCAAGTGAAGGCGGACCATACGATCCGCCTTTTTTTATTTCTTTCAGGCGGCTTTTTTACCCGTTCCGAGCATGGCGCCGGCCACACCCGCCATCACCGCACCCATCAAGGTGCTGACCACTACATCAACGGCATAATAGGTGCTGTCACCCATGTTCATCATCGAATAATAATACAGGTCCAGGTTCAGGGTGAACAGCAGTGAAATGATCAAACCGGTCTGGAATCCACCGGCAAAGCTCTGAATGCCCCCGATCCGGTGAAAGATATAGGCGAAGAGCCATCCTGAACAACAGTTGGCAAAGAAAATGGCCCAGAGCACCGGAGGCTCTTTCATCAGCCCGGGATAGTTCGTACAATGTGCCGTCATAAAATCCATCAACAGCATGCCGTATACCACCCAGCCCAGCAGGAATCCCGTTAATCCGGCCACCAGACCGGCAATGATGACTTTCGTATTCATGATACAGGTTTTTTAGGTTATGAAACTAAAAGTATAGAAGTAGAAAATACATCACGGTCACCTATGACGGTAATTTCATAGTAATTCTTGAAATAGTCCTTAATCTGCCTGAATTGAGGACTGTTTCCCTGACGGTCTCCTTGTTCATCGTTACGGAAGCAAAAGCGGGAATCCTTGGCTTTCTGGTTATCGTACGGCACTGCCGGATCCAATGGAGCAAACTACTGTTTGATCCAGGCTTTGCGGAAGATTTTTCCGCCTGCGTTCCATTGAAGAAAGTAAAAGCCGGGGGCTTCCCGTTCGTCCAGATCAACGCACCGCTTTCCGGCCCCTGAAAGCCGGCGGAGTACGCGTCCGGAAAGATCCGTGATCATCAGGTCAGCGGGAAGAGGCTCCTCTCCGCTGAGGCAGAGCAGGTCGGTGGCCGGATTCGGATAAAGCGTATAGCCTTTGGCGTTAGTAATTTCCGCCGATCCCGTGAAACTCATTTGCGCACGGATGGGAATACTCACATTGGCCAGGAGTCCTGTTCCCTGTGCGATAAAATTCAGGCTGCCGCTGAGTAAAGTACCCGGTGCAGGATTGGCCAGTTCGATTTCTATCGCGCTGGCTTCGCCAGGCGGAATGCTCACGTTGTTCCCCGTACCGTTCAGGAAGCTGAGCAAAGCCGACGGGTTTAAAGACAAACCGGAAAGGGTAAGCGGCTGATTGCCGTCATTGGCCACCCAAAAGGTATAGGAAACGGGGTTGGCCGCGTTGACCAGGCCGAATTGGATGGTGTCTTCCGGCGTATCGGTGGAAGCGGCCTGGATCCCTGCGCTGGTATTGCTGAAGGAACTGATGCGTTCGGTGAATTGCGGATAATCCACCAGTGGATTCCGGTTGTTTTGCAGCAGGCTGATCGCCTGGCAGCGTAAAATTTCAATGCTGTCGGGAGGGAATTGCACGTGCCACTGCCGTAGGATGCCTTCCTGGCTGTCGAGAAAATTGTTGTAATTCTGATACCGGGTGACAAAGTAGAGCATGGCTCTTGCCGTCCGGCCTTTGTGGAAATCGCGGGGTTCAAACGTAGTGCCGTTGGTTTTGCTGCCTCCCTGCTGCCAGGTTGGATTGCTTACCGTTCCGAAAGGAAGACTGCCGCGTATATTATTCGCATTGTCGTCGGTGGGAAAGAGGTGAAAAAGATCGGCGCGCATGGGCTCCTGCTGATTGAAGAATCCCTGCGGGAACGTGTGCTCGGTGTTGAAGCTGAAATTGGTCTGGCAGTCGGTACGGTCTGAATACCCCGCCGCATTCCGGCCGGTGTACACACATTCAATGGTGTTGACGGCGGCGCCCTGGCCGTTCAGCTTTTTATTGTCATACGACATGAACATGGAATCGCGGGCGGTCACATAGCCTGCATTGTAGTAATTGCGTTCCAGAAGCGTGTGCAGGCTGTCTTTCAGTACTTCTTCTTCCGTATTCTCGGTAGGATCGTAATAGGCATTGCTGTAATGCCCCTGTGCGAGCAGGTTGACACGAAGTGCGCCACGTCGGCTGTCGGTTAGGATGAACAATTCGGAGTTGTGGAAGATGTTGTGCCGCGGACTGAATTTTATCCAGAGGCCCGCACTCCCTCCGTCGGGAATGCTGATGTTTCCGGAAGAGGTGCTGAAAGGGGTATGGCCAAAAAAAGAATAAAAGCGGTATCCCTCTACCGTTACCGTGTAGCCGCTGTTGTTGGTGATGGTCACCTGCTGACTGTCGGGAGCGGTTTCTGTCACGGTACCGAAATTCAGCAGCGACGGACTGACGCTGATGGTTTGTGCAGACATCATGCCGCCGGCCAGTATCCATGCCAGGGTGAACAGGTGGAAGGGAATTTTCATGGAAGCACGAAGGTACGGAGTTTATCCTTTTTCAAGGCGTCAGGGTGGTGATCCGGCGATGCAGGGAAGAAGTATAAAAGGGGATTTCTACCTTTGTCAGAACCTTATGCTCCGTCCCCGATGAAAAATTTCCTGTACCTGAGTTGCCTGCTCCTGCTGTTGTTACCTGCTCCGGCCTGCCAGGCACAGGAGGAATTGACCTATAAAATCCTTGATCCGCGCAGCAACAAGTCGCAGCCCGCTCCGGTTCTGTTCCTCCTGCACGGTTGGGGCAGTGATGAGAACGACCTCCTTGATTTGTCATCATCGTTGCCTTCCGGCCTGGTGATCATTTCGGTGAGGGGACCCTATCGTCACCAGGGAGGGGGCTACATGTGGTACGATCTGCAGTTTGGCAATGGCGTCTTCAAAGAAGGCTTGTCGCAGGCCGCGGAGAGCAGCAGGCGACTCAGCGCTTTTATTCCAAAGATGATCGCGAAGTACCATCTGGATTCACGGAAGGTATTTATCGGTGGTTTCAGCCAGGGCGGAATCATGTCGCTGCGCCTTGGCTTGTCTGTTCCGTTTCCGGCCAGAGGACTCATCTGTCTCAGCGGTCGTTTTCCTCCCGACCTGGATTTAAGCAAAGTTCCGGCCGTTGTGAAATCGAAAGTCAGGGTTTTTGCCAGCCACGGCCACCGCGATCAGGTGATTCCCATCGCCGACGGAAGGCAGGTGGTGCAAAAGCTGAAAGCCGGCGGCATTGCGGTGCATGCAAAGGAATACAACATGGCGCATCAGATCAGCCCGGAGGTGCTGCAGGATCTGAAAAGCTGGTTATTGCTGTACATGAACCAGTAAGTTTCTCCTGGTGTTCAGGAGGAGGCCTTACGACAGACAGGATGGGTTTCAGGAAATCGTACTCCCTTCACGGGTCGCACGTCCCGGCTGAACAAATACCAGCTTCCCGTCTGCGTCTTCAGCCATCAGGATCATGCCGTTGGATTCGATGCCGCGTATTTTTCTAGGGGCAAGGTTCGCCAGCAGGGTCACCTGTTTTCCGATGATTTCTTCCGGACTGAAATGAAGGGCGATGCCGGAGACTACGGTGCGCTGGTCGAGGCCGGTATCGAGCGTTAGTTTCAGCAGCTTGTCGGCTTTCTCCACCTTTTCAGCGGCCAGGATGGTGGCGACCCGTAAATCCATTTTACTGAAATCATCATAGGTGGTGACTTCCCGGAAGGGCTTCAGGGATGTCTGATCTGCAGGTGCGGCCGCTGCGCGTTCTGCCTCACGGTCCGATTTGGTAGCTTCCAGTTTCGATAGTTGTTTTTGAATGGCGTCGTCTTCTATTTTTTCGTATAACAGGGAGGCCTCTCCGAGAACATGTCCTGTTTCAAACTGTGTGTGCCGGAAGGCCTCTTCCCAGCTGCGTTCCGGTACATTGATCATGTTGCGTAGTTTCGCCGCCGTGAACGGAAGAAAGGGTTCACAGAGGTAGGCCAGCGTGGCGGTGATTTCCAGGGCTACATTCAAAACGGTTCCAACATAATCAGGATTCGTTTTGTAATGTTTCCAGGGTTCCGTATCCGCCAGGTATTTGTTGCCGGCCCTGGCCAGATCCATCATGTGCGACAAGGCTTCCCTGAACCGGTATTTCTCCAGGCTGTCGCTGACCAGTTGGGGCGCGGCATGGAGCGCTCCGAGGCACACTTTTTCTGCTTCCAGCAATTCCCCTCTGGCGGGAACTTTGCTGTCAAAATACTTTGCCGTGAGCACCAGGGTGCGGTTCACAAAATTTCCGAATATCGCCACCAGCTCATGGTTGTTCCTGTCCTGAAAGTCTTTCCAGGTAAAATCATTGTCCTTGGTTTCCGGGGCCGTGGCACACAAGGCGTAGCGCAAAACATCCTGCTTGCCGGGGAATTCCTTCAGGTATTCATGCAGCCAGACTGCCCAGTTGCGGGAGGTGGAGATTTTGTCGCCTTCCAGGTTGAGGAACTCATTGGCCGGTACGTTCTCGGGTAAGATATATTCCCCGTGCGCTTTGAGCATGGCGGGGAATATGATGCAATGAAAAACAATATTGTCTTTGCCGATGAAATGAATGAGCCGGGTGTCCTTGTCTTTCCAGTAGTGCTCCCAGTTGTTGCTGAGCGCCCTGGTGGCGGAAATGTATCCGATGGGAGCATCGAACCAGACATACAACACCTTTCCATCATGGCCCGGCAAAGGTACCGGCACGCCCCAGTCGAGGTCGCGGGTAACGGCACGGGGCTGCAGGCCCTGGTCGAGCCAGCTCTTGCATTGGCCGAACACATTTTTCTTCCAGCTCTCCTCCTTGCTCAGGATCCAGCTTTGGAGCCACTCTTCCTGCATGCGGTCGAGGGGCAGATACCAGTGTTTTGTTTTACGTAACACCGGCGCCTTACCGCTCAGCTGCGAATGGGGGTGGAGGAGTTCCCGCGGACTCAGCGAGCTGCCGCATTTTTCGCATTGATCGCCATAGGCATTCGGGTTGCCGCATTTCGGACAGGTGCCGGTGATGTAGCGGTCGGCCAGGAACAGACCGGCTTCCTCATCAAAATACTGCTCACTCTCTTCTTCTGTGAAAACGCCTTTGTCATACAGGGTCTTGAAGAAAGCGGAGGCGGTTTCATGGTGTACCTGGTCGGACGTACGGTGGTAGATGTCGAAGGAAATGCCAAACTCCTGAAAGCTGTCGCGCATCATGGCGTGGTACTTGTCCACCACCTGCTGCGGAGTAATTCCTTCTTTCCTCGCTCTCAGGGTAATCGGCACACCGTGTTCATCCGATCCGCAGATAAACTTCACATCACGACCCATGAGCCGCAGGTACCGCACAAAAATATCAGACGGAAGGTAGCAGCCGGCCACATGACCGATGTGCAGGGGACCGTTGGCATAAGGCAGGGCGGCGGTGACGAGGTAACGCATGGACAGACAGACTTCGGGCGTAAGGAAGGGGCAAAGGTAGTGATTTAAGGGGGGATAATACAGATGGTACAGAAGATTCAGATAGTACAGATGGTAGGAATGGGATTACAGATGGTAGGAATAGGATTACAGATTATACAGATAGTACAGATGGTACAGATTTAGGATATTACAGAAGATACAGATAGTACAGATGGTTGCAGAGATACCTGCCTGGGGCAGGTACAGATAATAGGAATAGGATTACAGATGGTACAGATAATACAGATAGTAAAGATGGTAGGAATGGGATTACAGATGGTAGGAATGGGATTACAGATGGTACAGAAGATGCAGATAATACAGATTGTTGCAGAGATACCTGCCTGGGGCAGGTACAGATAATAGGAATAGGATTACAGATGGTACAGATAATACAGATAGTACAGATTTAGGATTTTGCACATAGTGCAGAGGATACGGATGTTACAGATAGGGAGGCGTTGTTTTGGGTAGAAATTGGAGTAGAGAAGAACTTTCAATGTCTGAATAAAGGAGTAGCCGTTTTTAAATATTTGTATTCGTATAGAAGCGTTTAAATGACGGCTTAAAACTTTTTCGGTTCGCATATTTGCAAAAAAAATATGAAGGGAAAAGAATTTTTATTTGGTGACATTACCCACAAAATAATCGGCTTGTGTTTTAATGTCCATGCTCAGCTAGGTGGTGGACTTTTGGAAAAGGCGTATCAGAATGCATTGGCAATCGCACTGAAAAAAGCAGAAATTAACTATAAGGAACAAGCCAGATTACCAATGTATTACAATCAGACAATGGTTGATTATGGCTACGCAGATTTTCTCGTCGACGATAAAATAATTGTTGAAATCAAGAGAGATAGTAATTTTCATATTTCTAGAATTAAACAAGTGGAAAAATATTTGGTAGCGATTCAACAACCCATAGGACTTCTCATCCATTTTGGATATGAAAAAGTATATGTCAAAAGAATCATCAACCGGCATTTCTTTAATTCCCAGGACTAATCATTCAGTTTGTTCCTGATTGTAAATCTGTACCCTCCCAAATCTGTACCATCTGCAATCCTGTTCTGTGATATCTACACACCTGTATCCTTCCTATCTTTACCCCCATGCTTCCCTCTACGCCTCCCCGCACCATTGGCATCCTGGCTCCCGCCCGTAAGGTTTCACCGGCTGAAATGGCACCGGGCATTGCCTTGCTGGAGTCGTGGGGATTGAAGGTGAAGTTGTCGAAGCATCTGTACGGAGAGCATCATCAGTTTTCGGGAACCGATGCGGAAAGGGCGGCTGATTTCCAGGAGATGATGAATGATGCAGAAGTGGATGCGATCATCAGTGCCCGTGGAGGATATGGCTGCATGCGGATCGTGGACCGGCTGGATTTTACCGTGCTGAAGAAGCATCCGAAATGGATCATCGGGTTCAGTGACATGACGGTTTTTCACAGCCATCTGTACCGGCAGTTGAACCTTGCCACCTTGCACGCGCCGATGGTGTACAGTATGGGAGAGAACCGTACCTCAGCCGGGGCGCTGGAGCAACTGAGGCGAATGCTCCAGGGGGAGGAGGTACTTTATTCGGTAGAGAATGCGGTGTATAACCGGAAGGGAAAGGCGGAGGCGGTCCTGGTGGGAGGTAACCTCTCGCTGTTGTATGCCTTGTCGGGCAGCGCATCGGATCCGGATACGAACGGAAAAATACTCTTTATCGAAGATCTGGACGAATACCTGTATCATATCGACCGGATGATGCTGCAGTTGAAACGGTCGGGTAAATTATCGGGGCTGAAAGGACTGATCGTAGGGGGCATGAGTGATATGAAAGACAATACCGTCCCCTTTGGTAAAACGGCGGAAGCCATCATCGCGGAGGCGGTCGCGGAATATGATTTTCCGGTCTGTATGAATTTCCCTGCCGGACATATTCACGATAACAATCCGCTGCGGCTTGGTGCGAAGGTCACCCTGGAAGTGGGCGAAAGCGTTTCGTTACAATTTTAAGAGCGGTACCCGGGTTCACTTCCGGCAGGTTGACAACACCAATGAATGATTAGTCTTTTGTAAAAGCTCTTTTTCAAAATCAAAGACATGTCTGACCTCGAAAGCATTGGTCCGCGCGGCGAAGCCATTGCGATACGCTACCTGAATCAAATCGGTTGCAGGATTCTTGCCCGGAACTTCCGGCACCGGAAAGGAGAAATAGATATCATCGCGATTGAAGGGGCTTTTCTCATCATCGTGGAAGTGAAGAGCCGGAGTACGCTCAGCCATG
Source organism: Bacteroidia bacterium (assembly GCA_016788185.1). Classification (GTDB taxonomy): domain Bacteria; phylum Bacteroidota; class Bacteroidia; order AKYH767-A; family OLB10; genus JAJTFW01. The sequence goes on from JAEUTF010000164.1 coordinate 10,841, forward strand.
GGGATCCGGAAACGGCCATCGATTGTAAAAAGATAGAGCTGCTTTCGATGGCGGCGGGTTTCTTTCAGGAACTGCACAACATACGTCTCGAAATACGCTTCGATATTATTACGGTTCATTTTCCGAAGAATAAAAAGGCGAGACTGGCGCATTTTCGGGATGCCTTTCATGCATGAAGGATGGGGGTTGGGTTTATAGGAAAGAAGAGAACCGAGACACCATACTTTTCACCACGGAGGACAGGAAGTTTTCAGGCTCAGTCAAAATGAATCATAGATCCACCTGATATTCTGTGGCTCCTGGCTGTTTTACAATCCGGTACCCGAAGCATTTTCGTGATCAGCACCAACGCAAAGGGCCAAAGGCCTGAGGGCGAAGTTCATGGAGCTATTTTTTTCCTTCCCTATGACTGCGTTTTCAACCGCAGGCACTAAAAACCGGCTTTTCCGTACCACTGAACGAATATTCTACCGGTTGCACATCGGCTTTATTAACAATTTTTTCCGACCTTTGCGCTCAATTAATTCAAAATGAAGAGGAAACCAAGCCAGGGCCGTAGTGGATCACGTGGAGAAAACAATGACCGTTCGCGTCCGGCATCCGGCAAGAGCTGGTCTCCCAGAAGTACAAACAGGGACAGCCGTCCGGCCCGCGCCGCGAAGCCTTCTGCGTGGGATGATTTTGATCGTGAAACAGCGCCCCGAGGTCCCTCGCGGACTTCAGATCGGCCTGAAAGAGCTGAAAACGATAGGGTTGGTCGTGGAAGAGCTGCTTCCGGAGCGGAAGGCAAAGGTGCTTACCAGCGCCGCGACGACCGTGAAGAAAAACGCCCCTACAAACGCCGTGACGACCGTGAAGAGCGCAAGCCCTACGGCGACCGGGAAGAGAAACGTCCATACCAGCGCCGCGACGACCGTGAAGAGCGCAAGCCCTACGGCGACCGTGAAGAAAAACGTCCCTACCAGCGCCGCGACGACCGTGAAGAGCGCAAGCCCTACGGCGATCGTGAAGAAAAACGTCCCTACCAACGCCGCGACGACCGTGAGGAACGCAAGCCCTACGGCGATCGTGAAGAAAAACGTCCTTACCAGCGCCGCGACGACCGTGAGGAGCGCAAGCCCTACGGCGACCGTGAAGAAAAACGACCGTATACAAAAAGAGAAGGCGGAAGCAGCCGCAGACCCAGCATGGAAGACCGCCATGCTCATTTTGAAAAAAGAGCCGGCTCCCGCGGGTCATACGGCAGAGGCGGCGACCGTCGTGCAGCGCCCAGGAAACGCAGCGCCAGCCAGGGTCCTGATCTGAGCGGGGAAATACGGCTCAACCGCTTCATCGGCATGGCCGGTATCGGTTCGCGCCGTGAAGCCGATGACCTCATCACCGCCGGACTGATTACCGTAAACGGGAAACTGGTAACGGAGCTCGGAACAAAAGTAAAGCCGGGTGACGATGTAAGGTATAACGGAGAGCGTATACGCAATGAGAAGCATGTTTACCTGCTTCTCAACAAACCCAAGGATTACATCACGACCGCCGAAGATCCCAACGACCGTAAGACGGTGATGGAGCTGATCTCCGGCGCCTGCCCTGAACGCATTTACCCCGTAGGCCGCCTGGACCGTAACACCACAGGCCTCCTTCTTTTTACCAACGACGGCGATCTGGCCCGTCACCTGACACACCCGAGCTCACAGGTAAAGAAAATTTACCAGGTGGAACTGGATAAAAACGTAAAGGTGGCCGATATGAAAAAGTTGCTGGAGGGAGTTGAACTGGAAGATGGCATCAGCAGCATGGACGAAGTGTCTTACCAGGGCGATGGCACAGATAAGAAGTCGGTGGGCGTCGAATTGCATTCCGGCAAAAACCGGATCGTGCGCCGTATGTTCGAGACGCTGGGTTACGAAGTGAAAAAACTGGACCGGGTGGGCTTTGCCGGCCTTACCAAAAAGGATCTTCCGCGCGGAAGGTGGAGGATGCTGGAAGAGAAGGAAATCGGATTCCTCAAAATGATGGGTACCGGGAAGAAAAAATACAAGGCCGACTGATTTTTTTCGTGTTTCATGACCATCGCCGCGTCTGTAGTACAGGAGCGGCGATTGCTTTTTATGGAAACGCCCCAGGTATGAATGTTAAATTTCCCGTACCGGTAAACCCTTTCTTTTTTGAATTCGTTATTACCTCAGAAAAGGTATGTAGTTTCCTGTCTACCTTTGCCAATCATCCAAAACAATTGTATGAATCACGCCCGACTCCTTTTATCATTCTTTCTCCTTTTCCCGTTCCATCATCCATCCTTTTCCCAGGCCCTGCCACAGCAATGGCTTCGGAGTTTCAAGGCGCAGGGGAAAAATTCCGACCGCATTGCCGCCCTTCATACCGATGCCGCCGGGAACGTGTATGCGGCCGGGTATGCCGGTAATCACCACGGCGCTGCCGATGCCTTTGCCATGAAGCGCGATGCCCAGGGTGACACGCTTTGGGTGTACTATTACGATGCCGGAGGCAACCGGGAGGATTATGCCACCGATCTGGCCGTAGATGCTTTGGGAAACGCATATATCACCGGCAGATCGGAGCAGGTGAGCAATGCCGTCTTCGATTGCTTCACAGCGAAAATCAGTCCTGCGGGTTCCCAGCTCTGGGTGTCGCGCTATGCCCTGGCAGCGCCCAACCAGTGTTTCGGCAATGCCCTGGAGGTAGATGCTTCCGGTAACGTGTATGTGGCCGGAAAAACCGACCCCTCCTCCTCGAGTGAAAACGGACTGGTGATAAAATACAATTCCTCCGGGGTGCAGCAATGGGCCGATGTTTTCAACGGTCCCGATAACGGCGGGGATGAATTCCTCGATATCGCCATCGCGCCGAACGGCAACCCTACCGTGTGCGGCTATACGTATACTCTCAATGCCACCGGCGGTGTGAATATCATCGTCAGGCAGTACCTTGCTGCCGGCGGGGTAGCCTGGTCCGACACCTGGACCAATCCGGCCTTCACCGGAAACGATGAAGCCAGAGGACTTGGCTTTTCTGCCAGCGGCGATCTTTTTGTGGGCGGTGATTCGAGAAATGCCGTCAGTTTCGACCGTGACGCCGTGGCCCTTTCCTACAACAGCGCCGGTGTGCGGCAATGGGCCACCTTGTATGCAGGAGCGGTCGATGGAGGAGATGAGTACGTGCTGGATGTGGCCGTTGACGATTCCGGCCATACCTATCTGGCAGGAACCAATTACGCGAACGGGTTCGTGACCCGCATCAATGCCAACGGCACCATGGGGTGGAGAAAAAACTGGATCGGCCCCATGAGCAATGGCTATGATATTTTCCATAGCATCGCCGTAGACAATAACGGTGGCGTCTATGCGACCGGGCGTGGGGTGTATCCCGGTGTGGATTATTATGGAAACGGAGGACTCACCTCGCAGATCATCGCCAAATACAGCACCGGAGGCGATTCCCTCTGGACCTGCCGCAGCGCCGATACCCTGAACCCCTCCATGGGTTTCGCGGTCACGGCCCGTGACGGGAAGGTGTACGCCGGCGGATTTGTGACCGACACCGCGTACGTGGATGAAAATCTGTTGACCATGCTGGCGGATACCGCAGGCAACAGCATCACTGAGTGGGAGTATAACGGTACCGGCGATGCCATCACCCGCGGACAGATTGTACGTACCGATGCGCAGGATAATGTGTATTGCGCGGCCACCATCGACCGGCTTTACAGCAACGGCCTGGATGTGGCGGTGGTGAAATACAGCCCGGCAGGGACCTTGTTGTGGGAACGTTATTACAGCACGCCCGGCTGGAACAACGATACGCTCACGGCCCTGGAACTGGATCCTTCCGGAAACCTGATCCTGTGTATTTCTTCCGATTCCGCCATGCTGCAGAACAATTACCGGCTCTCCCTGGTGAAGATGGATCAGAACGGTACCTTCCTCGATACAGCCTGGTACCTCCCTGCTCCGATGGGAAGTACGCTGGCCAGCGCCATGGTGATCCGGAACAACGGGAGTGTGGTGCTGGGCGCCAATTCAAACATCAACGGGGGCTTGTTGCTCTACTTTGACAATCAGCAGGTCTTCCAGTGGGCCGCTAAACTCGATTCAACACAGTTTGCCGCTACCAGAGTCAACAGTGTGGCCTTGTTTCCGAACGGAGATCTTGCGGTTGCAGGGTTTACTCAACCCTCCGGCGGAAATACAGCAAGAGGTCTCGTGCAGCGGTTTGGTCCTGCCGGTAACCGCTTGTGGACCGCCGATTATGACTCAGCCAATGTATTTGATGAAGCAAGAGCCGTTACGGTTAGCCCGGGAGGTGTAGTCGCCGTAACCGGACTATCGGGCTTCAGCACCACCGGCACTTCCGCACTGATTTGCTACGATGGAAATACCGGTCAGCTCTTGTGGAGGCAGGTGTACAATCCGAATACCACCAACGAATATGGAGTAAAAGTGAGCTTTACCCCTGCCGGAAATATCGCCTACATCTGCCGTGGATGGACCGGCTTTGTAGCCCGCTATACCACCCTGCAGTACAGCGGGACCGGCGCTTTTCAGTGGGCCACCGTATACAGCCAGACCGCCAGCGACCGCGAACCGGTCGACCTGCTGGTGGAACCCAATAACCGCGTGGTAACGGCCGGCTGGTGGATCGATGCGTTCTCCACCAACCTGAATTATGTGTTGGTGGGATACAACAGCAGCGGCGTGCAGCAGTTTCTGAATACCTATGCCAATACCACCAACGGAACGTCCAACCCCGATCAGCTGCGCTCCCTGACCCGCGACAGCCAGGGGAATTTCATAGTTACCGGCGAAAGTGCCTTTGAATTTTACAACAACTTCCTCTTTAAAATGGTCACCATCAAGTACGGGGGAAGCGCCGTCGGCCTTGACGAAACGACCCGTATAGATAACGTGAAGGCCTATCCGAATCCATCCGCCGACGGTCGTTTTCTTCTCCTCGAGGACGCCGGCACCTCTCCCATCAGCGGAGGCCGCGTGTTTGACAGCAGCGGACGCTGCGTGGAGGGCGTGGATCTGCTGAACAGGGAGGTCGACCTCAGCGGACATCCCGCCGGCCTCTACCTTTTGCAGTACGATCGCGATCAGGTACCGGCGGGAACGCTAAAACTGATCAAAGAGCGGTAGGCAAAGTCATGGAGGAGGAGGGATCGTGCCGGCTACAACGCTCCCATCCCGGGTATACCGGATCGGCCGGTCTGCTCAATGAAGCGTCGCCGTCCGTAATTTTTTCACCCTCCCCTGCAAAGCGGAATTCCGGCGGGTTGGATATTTTATTATCTTAGCCTTAAATCGTACAGTCCATGTACACCGGGAAGCTTCTTTTTGCTATTGGCTTACTTGTTTCAGGTTTACTTTTTCATGCCTGTACTCCGCCCCTGCAAGGTGATTATTATTCCATTCCCAACCCGAAGAAGGCCATCAACCAGAAGAACTACGGAGAAGGCAACATGAAATTCGCCATGCAGCCCAATCACCTCGAAGCGCCTATGCCGGGTCGCAAGGGCGATGTGTACCTGAAGGGTGGAATCGGAAACGGCAGCAACCTCTGCCTCACGATGGCCACAGGTAATAAATTCGGATTTTATACCAGGATCAGCGGTAACCGCTTTGAAGAAGAGTATTCGGAGAGCGCAGATGTGCTGGTGCACGTAAATCATTACGAAAACGATGTGTTGACCAACTCCTATGATTTCATGGGCAAGGGCACCCTCCAGGGCACGATGAAGCATGAGCAGGTCTTGTTCGAGCTGGCAGGCGGATATTTTAACCGTGTGAAGGGTAACTTTCATCATGAAACCTGGACGGGCGTGGCTTTCGGACGCGCCACGACCCATCAGGATATCGAGCTGCTGGCGTATGGCGCCGCTACGCAAACCAACCTGCGTGAATACCGTGATCTTGTACAGTATTTTCTTCAGTACAATGCCGGCTTCAGAGGCGGAGCGGCGGAGCTTAGCTTCATGAACCGCCTGGAGGCCTCTTACTTTTACCTGCAGCATTTCGATCTGGAACCGGGATATGAATCGTACGAGATGAAGCGAAGTACCCTCTCCTTCCGGCCGGGGATACGCACCGGACTGGGCAATCAGAAAATCCGTTTGTTTGCGCAATACGAGTGGCTGATACCGCTGGTGAAAGGGGATGTTTCCTGGAAGAAAAATCAGTTCTCGGGCGGCCTGATCCTCCGGCTCAATTACCTGAAATAGTGGCCGGGGGCCAAAGGGTACCCGCTGAACCGGCATTCATTTTTTCCCAGACCCGCGCCAGATCTTTGTCCGTAACGATGCCGCATAGCCGCCTGTCGCTCATTACCGGTAAACAACTGATGTTTTCGCGGAGCAGGATCTGCATGGCATCCAGTACAGTGGTGCCCGCGGGGATCCGGTGAAATTCCCTCACCATGATGTCGGCGGCGCTCAGCGAAGGATCCAGCGAACCCCGGGAAGTAAGTTTCTGCAGCAAGGTTGCCGTGATCAGGCCGGTGATGTGGCCTGCATCGTTTTCCACCGGAACATGGTGAATGTTGCGCCAGTCCATCATCCTGGCCACCAGCTCGGCCGGATCATCTTCCTGCACACTGAGGATGTCCGTGGTCATGCATTCATCCACGAGCCGGATGCGTGTGGCCCGCCGTTCAATCCCTTTCAGCGTTTTCCATCTGGCCACAGGATGCCCGCTGCGCTGATATTCGTATAGACAGGCAGTTAGTTCGAGCTGCGCTTCCACGGGTTCGCAGCGTTTTTTCAGTTCCCGGTACTGGCCCACCGTCCAGCGCGTGCCGGTTTGACGGGTATCCGCTCTTTCGCTGATGAGGTTCAGCAGGCGTCCGGCCTCATAGGAGGTGAGTCCGGACTTTTCCAGCCCGCGGGCGGCAAGCGGAATCAGTTCTTCCAGCAGCAGGGTCTTTGCCGGAACCGAACGTCCGTTCCATTTCAGCTCCGTGTTGATGCCGTAACGGGCCGCCTTGATAAAGTTTTCGCGTACTTCGTTAAACTCCGTTTTCGCGGGCAGATGGCGGTATTGCTCCGGCAAGGCCTGCATGAGTCCGACCCAGAAGGCGGCATTGGCCACTTCATCCTCGGGTGTGGGCCCCGACGGAAGGTACCTGCATTCGATGCGGATGTGCGCTTTCCCCCGGTGGATGCCGTAGCAGGGCCTGTTCCATTTCCAGATGGTGCCGTTATGGAGTCGGAAGGCCGTCAGTGACGGAAGGCTGCCTTTCCTGATCTGCGCGATGGAATCTTCGGTTTCGCCGGTAAGAATCAAAGGAAAGCGGGCGATATCATCTTTAATCATATCGGTGAATGTGCCGTGCACCCAGTCTTCACCAAAGTTGACACGCGGCTTTCGCTGACGGAGGTCATTGGTTTTGTTGCGGATATCCAGGCTTTGCTGGAAAAGCGCAATCCTTGTTTCGGCCCATAGTTCTTTTCCGAAAAGCAGCGGTGAATTGTTGCAGATGGAAAGTACCGGGCCCGAAATCAGCTGTGCCCAGTTATAGAGGTCTCTGAAATCAGCGGGATTGATCTGCAGGTGAACCTGGAAGCTGGTGTTGCAGGCTTCCAGCAGAATGTTGTCGTGACGCAGCAGCAGTTCATCGCTGCCCTGTATATGGACTTCGAACTCGCTGTTGCGCATCTGACGCAGCCGCAGATCGAGTGCACGGTAGCGGGCCTGCGGACTCAGATACGCCGGATCCAGTTCCCTTGGTGTGAGTGAGGGAAGAATACCGCATAGCAATACCTTGTTGCCGAAGGGGCTGGCATAGGCCGATGCATCAGTAAGCAGTTCTTTCAGTTGTGCTTCCATGCGTGTGAAAGCGCCCGACCTCAGGTCCAGCGGATCCAGGTTGATCTCCAGGTTGTATCGGGCCAGCTCCGGACTGAAATGCGGATCGGGGATGCTCCGGAGAATTTCCGGACCATCCATGGAAGGACGAAAATCGTGATCCACCAGACAGAGTTCCTGTTCGGCGCCGATACGGGGACTATCCTTTTCGAACCAATCCTCCTTCAACATGAATTCCAAAGCATCCACATCACCCAGCAGGTGGTGGATGAAACCTTGCTTTTCTTTTACGGAAAGAGCACGGCGTATGCGCTGATCGCCCATGAGGAATGCTGAAGCGGAAAGGTACAGGGCAATGTCCCGTTCTGCAAGCCCTGAAATTAAATCCCTGCATGATTTTTATCAGACCCGGCATCGCATGGTGATACGGTTCCATGCGGAGAGGGTCTCGCCCTCCGGAACTCTTTTCAATTCGTTCATCAGGTTGTTATGGCGTACTGTAAATCATCTTTTTGAACGTCCTTGTATCCTGCTCCAGCAGGTCGCGGTATTCCCCCTGTACAACAGTGTCGGTATGGTCCTCAGCGTATCTTCCTTCTCCCTACCTTTGAGAAACCAACCTTGTCTGTATCATGTGCGGCCGCTATGTACTCATCGATAAACTGGAAGCCTACGAACAGCGGTTTAACGCCGCCGCGGGCCCGTTCTCCGTACACATCCGTCTCCCCAATTACAACGTAGTTCCCGGCGCACTCGCTCCCGTGATCACGAACGATAAGCCCGATGAAATTCAGTTTTTTCGTTTTGGGATGACCCCCTTCTGGGCTAAGAAGCCCATGTACCTGATCAATGCGCGTGCCGAAGGCGATCACAATGCAGACGATGATCCGGATTATCACGGAGCGAAGGGAATCATCAGCAAACCTTCTTTCCGGAAACCCATCCGTTCACAACGCTGCCTGGTGATTGCGGATTATTTCATCGAAGGTCCGAAGAAGGAAAAACTCGATAAGCCCTACCTGGTCTACCTCAAACGCCGCCCTTTTGCCATGGCCGGTATCTGGGACCAGTGGGCCGATCCCAACACCGGTGAGATTCTGTATTCCTTTTCCATCATCACCACGACGCCCAACAGGATCTTGCAGAAAATACATCACCACCGCTCGCCGGTCATCCTCCATGAGCGGGATGAACGCCAATGGCTGGAAGCCGGACCTCTTGCCAGCATCACGGATTTGCTGGAGCCGTATGACAGCGATGAAATGAATGCCTACCCGATCGGCACCCGGATCAAGAATCCCCGCTCCAACGACATTGAACTGCTGGAGCCCCTGGGTGATCCGGTGGAGCAGGATGTGGAGCTGCGCGTGGTACGTGAATTAAAACTTCAGGGCATGGGGTATACCAGGAGGGACGAGCGAAAGGAATAGGTATGAAACATTCCTAATACGTTGTCGGATTGGCACTCCTTTACCATTTCAGATGGGTTGCCGCTAACCAGGTACCCGATGATGGAGATATCTTTGCCGATGTTCTCCGGAAGTTCTGCGGCCCTGTTTAAACGCGGCGTCCGCAACGATTCCGCGGCGACCGCGGCGTTTAAACAGGGGGCTCTTCCGGGATGTTCAGTTGTTTAATGGGACGCGACAACTCAGCAGCGGTGTTTAATCGAGGCGTCTGTTGCGGGTTCCCGGCGACCGCGGCGTTTTTTCGGCGAATGCCAGAACCATTATTCCACCACAATCTTTGCGTCTTTGCGAGAAAAATTCTGTAGCCACTTCGCCTTTGCGAGCCCTCCGCGGGGGACTTCTGTTGTGAGAAAGATATCCGTATTTAAACGCGGCGTCCGCAACGATTCCGCGGCGTCCGCGGCGTTTACATTGGAGTTTACCTTGAGCCGATTTAGGATGATGGCGCTAAGCCGGGGAACGCGATTTTGCTTCAGCCCCTCCCTGCCGTAGGCAGTTTTTCCATGGAGGAAACGGTGATGCTGCAGAAATCAAACTCGCCGTCGACACGGCCGGTGAAACAATCTTTCTATTTTCAGGGAACTTTGTTCACGATAATTTTAACTACCTCACTTCCGTAATTGGTCGTGGTCTTTACAAAGTAAAAACCATCTTCAAAATTTTCAAAATTCAACCACAATTG
>JAEUTF010000175.1 GCA_016788185.1 Bacteroidia bacterium
AACTACCTTATAGGCGCAATACTTATTCGCTTAGCCTGCCAATCCGGCTGTATAGGCGAAGGTTTGTTGCGCTTATTCAAATTGATCATTATTCATGTGTGGGTTAAAAAAGGGAGGAGCTATGAAGCATGTTTCGCGGACTGAAAACCGGCTAGGGACTAAAAGCTTGGGCGTTCTAAAATTACGGGAAATTTTGATTTCCCGTAAGCTCCTGATACAGGGGTGGTGCCTGGCCGGGAACATTCCTGCCGGACCGGTACGGGTCATGGAGCTTGAGGAATTCCCCTTCTAAACAGAAAAAAGCCCTTTTAAACTGCTTTTACAATCAGGTTGCTGCCCTGCACCGCCACCACTTCCACCTCGGCGTCGCTTTCAATAAAGCCGCTTTCCGAGCTGGCGGTGTACACCTGTTCGCCTACCCGTACCTTCCCGCTGGGGCGGAGCAGGCTGGTGCTTCGGCCCCTGCTGCCGGGGGCGGGCAGCTGAATGGCGGCGCTGTAGCCGGCGGCGGCGTTCATTTCGGTGGACAAAACCAGTTTGCGGAACAAGGGACTGTCGGACAAGACCCGGCTGGCGAGCAGAAACAAGCCCAGGGCCCCGGCCATGCCCACCAGCACCACGGCGATGGAGGAGGCAAAGGCATAGCCGCTCACGCCGCTGAAGTCGAAGCCGTCGTTGCGGAGCAAACTGGTGGTGAGTCCGAACAGGAGCAACACAATGCCGCCGATGCCGGCAATGCCGAAACCGGGCAGCACAAAGATTTCCACCGCGATGAGCAACAGCCCGCCGAGCGCGACCAGGATCTCCCAGTTGGCGGCGAGCCCTTCGAGGTACAAGGGGGCGAAATAAAGGACGGCGGCGCCCAGGGCCACGATCAGCGGCAGACCGATGCCGGGATGCTGCAGTTCGTAATAGAGTCCGCCGAGCATGAGCAGGATGAGCACCCCGCTGATGGCGGGATGCAGGAGCCAGCCGATGAAGCGGTCGAGGAGGCCGGGCTCGAATTTCACCAGGCGGTAGTCGGTGAGGCCCTCAGCTTTGAGCGCCTCGGGCACCGTTTCGGCGAGGCCGTTGCAGTAATTCAGTTTCAGGGCTTCGCTGCTGGTGAGGGTGAGTACCTTGCCGCTGTCGTTCACCCCCGGAATGCTGATGCGGGGATCCACCATGGCTTCCGCGATGCGGGGGTCACGGCCGCGGGCCTCCGCCGTGGAGCGCATCATGCTGCGCATGTAGCTCTGGTATTTGTCAGGCAGGGCCTCGGCGCTTTCGTTCACCACCGTGGCGGCGCCGATGCTGGCGCCCCGGCGCATGTAAATCTTCTCGCAGGCGATGGCAATGAGGGCGCCCGCGGAGGCGGCATTGTTGTCGATGAACACCATCACCGGCACCGGGCTGTTGAGCAGGGCCGTGCGGATGCTGTCGGCGGCGTCGAGCAGGCCCCCGTAGGTGTTCATGCGGATGAGGATGCGGCCGGCCTGCAGGCGGCGGGCTTCTTCCAGGCCCTTGGATACCTGGCGGGCCATGCCGGGGTTGATTTCGTCGCGGACATCTATCTGGAAAACAGTGACTTTCTTCGTTTCCGGGGCCGGGAGGGCGGGAACGGATACGAGAAGGGAAAGCAGGAGCGTTATCAGCGTGAATGGCCGGTGGAGCGTAGGAATCATCGTGTTAATTAAAGTGTTGAAAAGAGAAGGGGAGGTCGGCCCGGTCTGAGAGGCCTTACCGCTATACTTGTGTAAAGATATGAATCAAAAGGGGATAGGTTTTAGAAAGCAAAGGGCAGGAATCTTGTTCCTGTTTTTCATGTTGTTAGGTGCCGGCGCTCAAGCCCTGCATCCGGATTCGCTGCGCACGCGCTGGATCAACGGGAAGAAATATACCCTGCACAAGGTGGCGCCCAAGGAAACCTTTTCAAGTCTTTCGCGGCGTTACCAGGTTTCGCTGCAGGAGCTCCAGAAAGCCAATCCGGGGGTAGTCGGACTCAAAATCGGGCAGATCGTGAATGTGCCGGTGCTTTCAGGTGCCCCTGAACCTGCTCCGGCCGCCGCTGAGCCCAAAGGAAGCGCGGACCAACCAGCTCCTCCCAAACAGAGCAGCCCTACGACAACACAGAAAACCCATACCGTCCAGAAAGGCGAAACCCTGTACCGGATTTCGAAGTTGTACAACACCAGCATCGATGAGCTTAAAAAGCTGAACGGCCTGGCGTCGAACAACGTTTCCATCGGACAAAAAATCAAGGTGCCCGCCGGTGCCCTGCCCGCATTTCCCGAAAGGATAGAGCCGGTAACACCGGCGCCGGTTCCGCGGGAGGAAGCAGCCCCCTCTTCCGGGGTGGCGGCCACCAGGGAAACCCCTGCTCCTCCGGTCAGGGAAACGCCGAAGGACCTGGCAAAGGAAACGCCGAAAGAAGCCGTGAAGGAGACGCCGAAGGAGGAGGTGAAGGAAACCCCGAAAGCGGCAACGCCGTCTGCCAGTGTGGATACGCCCAAAACCTCCGCCGAGAACGCCGAACTGCCCAAAGTGTACAGCAATCCGGGCACCTCGCGCAGCAGCGTCATCGAAAAGGATCCGAAGAGCGGCACCGAAATAGAAAGGGTGACGGAAGTAGGGGTGGCCACCTGGATTACCGAGGGCGACATGAACCAGAATAAGTTTTATGCCCTGCACCGTACCGCGCCCACCGGCACCATCATCAAGGTGACCAACCGGATGAACAACAATTCCGTTTTTGTGAAGGTGGTGGGCCCCCTGCCCGATACCGGCGACAACATCAGCGTGATCATCAAAATCACGCAGGCCGCCGCGCAGCGCATCGGCGCCATCGATCAGAAATTCACGGCCGAACTGAGTTTCGGGCTGAGCAGATAAAACCCTAGCAGGTTATGCCGGCGCTCTTTGCTGATTGGGCAGAGGGCGCTTTTTTATAGCAATAGTTTTTGCGGAAAGCCTTCCGGTTTCACTCCGGTCGTTGGCGTGATTTTACTTCCATAGTTCCCATGTTCCCCTTGTTCCCTCTTTCCTCTCTTTCTCCGGCTCTCCGCCTTCGGGTAATAGGCTTTGTACATGGGGAAAGGAAAGGTGCCGATGATCGCTTTGCCGCATAAAAACAAAGGCCGGTCTTT
>JAEUTF010000198.1 GCA_016788185.1 Bacteroidia bacterium
GGGAAACGCAGTTCCATCGTGTATTTGTTGTAGGCGGTACCTCCCACGGTACTGCCATTGATCCGGGGGGTTACCGAATTGTTGTTGTATCCGCGCAGCGCGATGATTTCACGTCCGTCGAGGGCGAAACCCGAGAGACCGTCACCACCGAGATAGAAGCGTTCAAAAGGCGAGGGGCCGATGTCTTCGTTGTAATACCCCAGAATGCCCAGCTGTGCCCTGGAAAACAGCACGAATTTAGTACCGAGACTTTTGTACCAGGAGCCGCTGAACTTCCATTTGTGGTATTCAATCCATTTGTACTTGACATTGGAATTGGCCGTGGCATAGTCGGTGCCTTTGTCAAGGAGACTGAACGGGGGCGTGAGCTGCAGCGTGAAGGAAAGCTGGGAGCCGCTGCGGATCCAGATAAAACCGTCGACCGAATTTCTGGAAATGGTTTGTTCGAAGTTCAGGTTGTTGGAATAGCCATCGCTGAAGAGGAAAGTCCCCGACCATTTGTCGAGCGAATAGCGCTGGTAGGTAAGTTCATGGTACACCTGGAAGTAATCGTCGGGCCACTTCAGGCGGCGTCCCAAGCCGAGCGAGGCGCCGCTGATCATCAGCGTAGAGCGATCCTCGTTGCTTTTCGGCAAGCCGTCGGTTTGTACCGAATGGAAAAGCGAAAAGCTGAGTGAATTGGGTTTTCTGCCACCCAGCCAGGGTTCAGTAAAGGAGGCGTTGTAACTCTGGAAGAAGCGTCCGTTCGACTGGAAACGGATGCTCAGCCGCTGACCATCGCCGGTGGGCAGGGGCGACCAGGTTCCTTTCCGGAAAATGTTGCGTGCCGAGAAGTTGTTGAAGGACACCCCGAGTGTTCCCACCACACCGGCACCGCCTCCCCAGCCACCGCTGAGTTCGAGCTGGTCGGAGGGCCGCTCTTCCACGATGTATTCGATGTCTACCGTGCCGTCGTTAGGATTGGGTTTCGGAATGACATTGAGTTTTTCCTGGTCGAAATAACCGAGCTGGGCCAGCTCCCGTTGCGTACGGATGATGTCGCTACGGTTAAAGAGTTGTCCGGGTTGGGTGCGTATTTCCCGCATCACCACCTTGTCGTTGGTCTTGGTATTGCCCTTCACCGTGATGCGGTTTACCGTGGCCTGCTTGCCTTCGTAAATGCGCATCTCAATGTCGATGGAATCGTTTTCAACGAGCACCTCCACCGGTGTTACCTGGAAAAAGAGGTAGCCGTCATCCATGTACAGGGAACTGATGTCGCGGCTGTTCTGGGAGATGAACAAACCTTCATCCAGCTTCTGCTGGTTAAATACGTCTCCTTTGTTGATACCCAGAATCTGGTTGAGCTGGCTCGTGGGGTACTTGGTGTTTCCGATCCAGGTGATGTTCCGGAAATAGTATTTGGGACCTTCGTCGATCCAGAGTTCGATGTTTACCGTTTTGGGACTGTGTTTGTATACACTGTCCTTGCTGATGCTCACGTCGCGAAAGCCCTTGGACGCGTAGGAGGCAACGATTTTATCTTTGTCTTTTTGAAAAGCATCGTCGTTGTACTTCGAGGATATGAAAATTTTATACCAGCCTTTTTCCTTGCTGCCTTTCATTTTCCTGCGCAGTTTCTTTTCACTGAACTGCGTATTGCCGTGAAACACGATGTCGTTGATTTTTACCCTGCGCTTGTTGGCCACGAAAATGCGCATGAGTTCCTGGTTGGGCCCCGCCGCGGAATCGCGTTCGGTTTTTACCTGTACATCGATGAACAAAAACCCTTTTTCGATGTAATAATCGCTGACCTGGTTTTTGGTCATCTGCACCAGGTTTTCGGTGATCACCTTGCCTTTTACCAGTTGCAGTTTGTCGCGCAGCTTGTCGGCTTCGTTCTTGCTGATGCCGCTGAAGGCAAATTTGGAGAGCCGCGGACGTTCGCTCAGCTGAAAGTTGAGGAAGATGCGGTCGCCGGTGATTTTGGAGGCGGTGACCTTGATGTCGGCAAGGAGTCCCTGCTTCCACAGGTTCTCGATGGCCGCCGCAATTTTATCGCCGGGAATTTTATAGCGTTCCCCGATGTTGAGTCCGGTGAGGGTGATGAGTACGCCCTCGTCGAGAAATTGTACGCCACTCACGGTGATGCCACCGAGTTCATATTCTTTGGGATTGCTGAAATCCAGTTCTGTATCGTCTCCGCCGATGGCTTCTACCTGGGCGAAAGCAGGCAGGGTGCAAAGGGAAAGGAGGCCCAGAAAAAGGTAGACTATTTTACGCATGTTCCGATTTCAGTTGTTCTGAGGTTTTTCCAAAACGGCGTTCACGGTGCTGAAAGTCTACAATCGCTTCAAAAAGATCTTCACGTCGGAAGTCCGGCCATAATTTTTGGGTAAAGTATAATTCTGCATAGGCAATCTGCCACAAAAGGAAATTGCTGATCCGTGCCTCCCCGCTGGTGCGGATGAGGAGTTCCGGGTCGGGCCAGAGGGAGGTGTTCAGGTGTTCGCTGATGACTTTTTCATTGATCTCCTCCGGCTGCAGTGTACCGTCTTTGACTTCCTGGGCGATGCGTTGCACCGCATGGGTAATTTCCCAGCGTGAGCTGTAACTCAATGCCAGCACCAGCGTCATGCGGGTATTGCCGGCTGTTTTCTCGATGGCTTTTTTCAGATTCTTCGCTACTTTCTCCGGCAGGCTGTCGGTGTTACCGATGGTAGCCAGGCGGATGTTGTTTTCCATCAGGGTCGGTGTCTCCTTCGAAATGCTTTGCACCAGCAGGTGCATGAGCGCATCAATTTCGTATTTGGGGCGGTTCCAGTTTTCGGTGCTGAACGCATACAAGGTCAACACGTCAATTCCCAGTTCGGCAGCCCCTTCTACCGTGTCCCTCACCGCTTTTACGCCGCCCTGATGGCCGAACGTGCGGATTTTTCCCTGCTGCTTTGCCCATCGGCCGTTGCCATCCATGATAATGGCGACATGACGCGGCAGTCGCTGTAAATCTATCTGCTCTTTAATTGACATGATTCGGGCTGGCAAATGTAGTAAATGCAGCGGCCTTCTGAAGCCCCCCGTCAAGATTAACCGGCTGTTAACAGCGCTACCAGAGTTTTATGCGGAAAGGCCGGCAGCTGTCGATGTATTTTTTTGAAAGGGTGTAGGTGAATTGTATCCCTGTAAACACATACCAGTCACGGTGTTGGGTGTCACCGCGTTGCCGGCCTACATTGCCTCCCGGCGCCTGGTCAAGGGAGCGGTCGCTGAGCAGGGCCGCCGTCTTGCCGTATTCCTTGCGGATGGCGAGCGGATCGGCGTAGGTAGAACTGACATCGTCGAGGTAGTCGGTATAGGTTCTCCGTACACCCGACTCGAGGGCGATGCCAAAACGGCGGAGTACTTTGAATTTTATGCCCCCGCCAAAAGTGAAGGCCACGCCGGTACGCCGGTACGGGTCCCGGTCAGGGTATTGCTCCAGTCCCTGTCCTTCAGTGCCCAGGGGCTGAAGTTCCACCCATTCGTCGTTTATTTCGGCTTTCGGATTGAAATGAAAAAGCGTGAGTCCGCACAACAAATAAGGACTTGCTTTGGAATAGGGGTTGGCCGTCTGGTACGGGAAGAAATTGAATTCAAACTGACCGCTCAGTTCGATGATGTGTGAGCGGAAGTTCAGGTTGCGGTTTCTGCTCCACTGATCCTCCGCCTTTTCATCACTGGCACGGATATGTCCATAACTCAGGCCCGCTTTGAAAGCCCAGTGGTTGCTGTAGGAACGGCGATACAAAATGCCAATGCCGGGGTCCATGAAACGCGTGTCATACATGGTCGGATCCAGATCACCTTTGTATCCCATGACACCCACCATGATGCCCATCTCCCGCGACTGGGCAGAACCGGCCAGCGGGAGAACCGAACAAAAAAGAAGGGAGAGATAGACGATACGCCTCATAATGCTTTCCAGAACGTGGAAGTGCTTAATTCATTGCCACGGATAGCGCTGCCGGCGCAAAATTAAAAAGGATCAGAATATCGGGAAATTCGTGCGCCCGGTACGGATCTTATAATGCAGGCTGACAATGGCGAACATGTAGGCGTCGTTGTCGCGGGGATCTCCGCGTTGCTGGCCTTCCAGGGTTTGAAATTCACTCAACCCCAATGATTTATCTGACAAAACAGCCGCTACCTCGCCGTATTTCTGGCGGATGGCATCTTTGTCGTAATAGGTCTTGCTCACATCATCGATGTAATCGGTGAAGGTTTTGCGGATACCGAATTCAAATCCTACACCCCAGCGCCGGTTGAAGAAATAACGGCCGCCGATGCCCACCGGAATACAAACCTGTGTCCTTTTGTATTTATCCCGTGCCGGAGAAATTCCCTGGCCTTCCGTTCCCAAAGGTTGAAGTTCGTACCATTTGTCGTTCAACTCTCCTTTCGGGTTGAAGTGAAACAAGCCGATGCCTACAAAACCGTACAGAGAGCCTTCGAAAGAAGTGGTGCGCCGAACGCCGCGCAGACGGTAAATGCCCCCTTCGCGCTGCGAGAGCAGGGCCGCTTCAAAATTCACGTTGAACTCGTAAATATTGGATTTGAAATTCAGGTTGCGGTTGTTCCGGAAAAACTCTTTGGTGAGTTTGTCGTCGCCTTTCACATGTCCGTAGGTGAGATGGGAATGAAGCGAGAAAAAAGGAGTCAGTTTATAACGCAGGCCTACGGTGAGGGCCGGGCGAGTCAGACTGAATTCAAGGTCTTTGAAACCATTCGTTCCGATCGCATTGGCACCTCCCAGTTCGCCCAGGAAATTGCTGGCGCCGATGCCGAAACTCCACTCGTAGCGGTAGGCTTTCCACCGCGCTCGCAGACGTTGTGCTTCGCTCAGAGAGCTGAACACCAGCAGGAAAATAATGGAAAGGAGTATATTTTTCTTCATACGGGTTGGGTAAGGCCTTTGGACAAAAGTAATATTTTCCCTTTTATACAAATGCTTTCCCTGCTATGATTTGGTGAGTGGCTTAGTTTCTGGTGTCAAGACCCCAGTTGAGTTTTTTCCGCAGCGTATTCAGAAAATTGGAACTTCCCAGCCTGACCAGATTCATGGTGAAATCTTCGCGCCTGACTGCCAATGAGATAGCCGAGTCAATGGTGACGGAACGGGAGTCGAGGGAGGCGAGAAAATACTGGCTGCGGCCTTCCACTTCGAGGGAGATCACATTTTTATCGGAAACCACAATGGGGCGCACGTTGAGATTGTGTGGTGCAATGGGGGTGATGACGAAATTTCCTGAATAGGGCGCCACAATGGGGCCTCCGCAACTCAGGGAATAACCGGTGGAGCCGGTGGGCGTGGCAATGATGAGTCCGTCGGCCCAATAGGAGTTGAGGTATTCACCGTTGAGAAAGGTATTGATGATGATCATGCTGGAACTGTCCTTTTTGTGAATGGTCAGTTCATTGAGCGCGTAATTGACACCGCCGAAAAGATTCCGGTTCGACTCGAGCCGCAGCAAACTCCTTTTATCGATGGAATAATGTCCTTTTACCAGGGCTTCAAGGGCGGCATGGATGTCTTCCGTGCCTACTCCTGTCAAAAAGCCCAGTCGTCCCATATTGATGCCCAGGACCGGGATGCCGCTATCCTGTACCAGGGTGAGGGTATCCAGGATGGTGCCGTCTCCACCCAGGCTGAGCAGAAAGTCAATTTGTCCGCGGATCTCCGAACCTGAATTGAAGGGAATGTGTTCCGGAATATCGCTGCCCAGGGATTTTATCCGGTGTAAAAAGGGCTGGTAGATGTATAGGGTACACTGATGACGCTTCAGCTCGTTCAGCAATTCACGGATCAGCGGGAAGTTCTCAGCGGCTACCTGTCGGGCATACAGCGCTATTTTCATTCATGCGAAGGTAATGAAAGGATGAATGCCCGCCTCCGTCATACACAGGAAATGCTCCGTGCGTTGTGTCTTCCCAGAAAGGTCAATGGCATAGCGGCATCCCGGGCCAGATCCATACGGTTTAAAACACGGTTCCCATTCTGAAATACAATCCCTGGTCGCCCTGGCGGTTGAGCGCGTATTCAAAACGGAGCACCACGTCGTAATAGGTCACAAAGTCGAAACTGAGGCCATATCCTATCTGCCAGGAATTGCTGAGCGGATTGCCTTGTGCGAATTGCTTGTCGCTGACATAGCCGGCGTCGAAAAAGGCATTCAGGTAGGCGGATACCGGAAACTTTCTGAATTTTTCGGTCCGGAGAAAGGAAAACTGGTAGGTACGCAGCGGAACGAGGTTGAATTTAAGGTTGGATCGGAAGAGGGCAAAGTCTTGTCCGTTGATGACGTAGAGGTCGTAGCCACGAATGTAGTCTCCTCCATAGCCCAATGCCCGCTGGTTGAAGAAGGGGCCGCCTTCCCGCTGCATCACCCGGGCTTTTGCGGAAATCGCGCCGTACCATTTTTTCGCCAGTGGAAGGTAGCGCCGGAAACCCATCGAAATGGCATAGAGGTCGGGTTCGTGGTTCAGAAAGCCGAAACCGATTTTGCTGACATCGAGTTCATAGACAAATCCCCGCAGGGCATAGGGCTGATAGTCGCGGGTGTCGTACCGGTAACTCCAGGTGAGGGCGAGGTGTTGTTGCCGGGGTGCATCGGAGGTGAAGTAGCGTTCGTTGAGCTGCAGCACGGTATCGGCCACCTTCGAAAAGCGGTAGTCGATGGTGGTGTTGTAATAGTTGTAAAGTCCCTGGCGTTTGGTGAAGCGGAGAAAGGCCTGCATTTCCCTGCGGAGAAAGCGGTCCGGGTCTTTGTAAAACTGAATTTTATTGTTGAAGGTGTTGTAGGCCACTTCTTTGACCCTGGTGGTGAAAAAACCGGCGCTCAGACCGAGGTTGAGTTTGCGGTTTATGTAGGGGAGGGTGTAGTAAACGCCTATACGTCGCGTATAGCCGAAAAGTGCCTGTACCTGTGCGATATCATCGCGTCCGCTGAAATTCTCCTGGCGGAGAAACATGCCGTAATTGGTCCGGCTGAAGTCTTTGGTCTGCCACCACTCGTTGATGTTCCGGTCGGCGATTTCAAATACCGGAGAGGGCCACAGGTACCAGCGTTCCGTGAGGTTGATGTGGATGACCACCGTGTTTCCCAGTCCCTGGAAATACCGGATCTCCACAAAGTTGAACAATGCGGTGTTCATCAGGTTCTGCCGGCTGCGCTCGATCGCCGGTTCCAGTACATAGGGGGCAAGGCTGTCGCCTTCGCTGAAAGTCAGCTCTCGTCTGATGATGAACGCACGGGTCTTGCGGTTGCCGGTAATAACGATCTGATCAATGACGGAGGGCCTCAGCAAAAGACTGTCGCTGAGATCCTGCGCGGATACGTAGATCAGATCCGCAAAGAGGAAGATCAGAAGAAGTCGAAGCCGCATCAATGCGAAGAAAAGCAATAGGAGTATGTCCCGAATCGGCCTTCAACAAAAAAAACCAACGGTCAGATGTTGAGATAGTTCATCAGTGACTCGTACCTGTTTTTCAGGTCTTCCGAGTGTTCGCTTTGATGGTAGGAGGCTATCACGTGATAATCGAGACGGTAAAAAGCCGAGAGAATCCGGGTGAGGTCCACCTTGTCGATCTTCAGCGTGAGTTCTACGCGGGCAGGATCGGGTGTGGCGGAAATGCTGGAACTCAGAATGTGCGCCCCGTCCGATTCAATGACCTGCGCAATGTGCGACATGGAGTAGTCGTTCAGGGCCAGTTCCAGAATGATGATACCGCCGGGCGTATAAACGCTCTTGCTCTCTGCAAAATATGATACCAGGTCGTTCACGGTCACCAGGCCTATGTACTCCTGTTCGTTGTTGAGAACGGGAACCAGGTCGAGCTTGTGCAGGGAGGCTACTTTCGTTAAATCGTAAACGTGTTGATTCTCATAAACAAATACCTTGTGGTAACGGATATCCGCTTCCTCAATCGTTTTGTTGGCCAGTTGGGGATGGTTGAGCCCCGACTTGTAAATCAGGCCCAGGTACTCCCTTCCTTTAATGACGGGTAAGGCGTTGACCCTCAGTTCATCCATCCATGTCAGCGCGCGACCACAGGTGTCGCCGGGCTTCAGCGGGGGAACATTATCGGAGATAAGGCGGGCAGCAAACATGCTAATTGTTTCGGGTGTAACGGTGTCGGTCTGTGTCAAGTTCGGCGCAAACATAAGAAGATCTTTCATTTTGAATCGGTATTTGTTTCGCGCTTTTTCTTACAGCAGACTTTCAGCGTTCTTGTTAACGCTGCCATAGAAAAGAATGTGCCGAACTTACAGAAAGTGAGAAGAACTTGTTAATCTTGCAGCATTGTGACAAAACTAAGCGTCAATATCAACAAGATTGCCACCTTGCGCAATGCCCGGGGCGGCGACAGGCCCAACCTGCTGAAAGCTGCCATCGATATTCAACAATATGGCGCAGATGGCATTACCGTGCATCCCCGTCCGGATGAACGTCATGTTCGTTACAGCGATGTGTACGCGTTGAAACCGCTGGTCCATACCGAGTTCAACATAGAAGGATATCCCTCCGATGATTTCATGAAATTGATCGCCGACATCCGGCCGGAGCAGGTTACCCTCGTTCCGGATCCGCCGGAGGTACTTACCTCCAATGCCGGCTGGGACATGCTGACGCGGAAGAGTTTTTTAA
>JAEUTF010000005.1 GCA_016788185.1 Bacteroidia bacterium
GCGGTGCTAATCAGCGCCGTGGCCGCCGCCCTTGCAGGGTTGTTGATTTTTATCCCGCTGATCTTCTGAATGCGCCGGAATCAGTCCTGCGTAAAGATCAGTTTGTCTTCATCCACCATATTTCCGTCTACAAACGTCCGGAGCAGGTAAATGCCCGCGGCCAGATCTCCCCGGTAGAGGATCGTTGTATTTCCAGTCGCCGGCAGCATTTGAAGGGCGCGTCCGTGCAGATCCAGCAATTCAAACCGCACTCCGGAACGGCTGAAGTCTCCTTCCAGTTCGAGTCGTACTGCACCGGCAGCCGGCACAGGTCCTACGCGTGTCTGGTTTGCCGGCGCGCCAAAATCACCCTCCCGGCAATTCACCACCACGGAGATGGCATTGGAGGTTTTGCTGCAGCCGTTGGCGCTTTCGCGCACCGTGTAATTACCGGCCAGGGTAGCCGTATAGCTTTGTGCGGTGGCCCCTGCCAGGTCAATGCCATTGCGGCGCCATTGGTAGGTGACTCCGGCAAAGGCATTGGCCGTTAGCACTACGCTTTGTCCGGCACAAAAGGTAGTAGGACCGCCTGCGCTGATGCTGGCGGCGGGATTGTTGATTTTGGTACACACAACCGAAGCGGTGGACGTTACGCCGCAGGGGCTGGTGACCACCACGGAATAGGTCCCGCTCTGGCTGACCGTGTACGTGCTGAAGACGGCGCCAGCTATGTTCACATTATTTTTCCTCCATTGAAAGCTGTATCCGGGCAGGCTGTCGGCGGAAATCAGCAGCGTGCTGCCCTGGCAAAATGTGGCCGCTCCGGCAGGGCTGATGCTGACGGCCGGCGGTGCATTCACCGTCACCGTTTTGGCGACAGAAGTCACGCTGCATCCGGAAGCGGCGGTCAGGATCACCTGGTAATCGCCGGCCACCGTGGCCGTATAGGAAGAAGCGCTGGCGCCCGCAATCACCTGCCCGTTGCGCAGCCACTGATAGGTGTAGGGTCCGCTGTTGGTACTGAACGTAACCGATCCTCCGCTACACAGGGCGGTAGATCCTCCGGCGATGATATCGGCGAAATAATATTCCAGCGTGAGTTTGGGTCGGTGGGCCGCGATCGCATCGTCGGAGGAGGCCAGGCGTATCCAGGTCTGGCGCTTCAATTCATCCAGGTGCAGGAGCATGCCGAAGTGCTGGGAGGGCACATAGGACCAGTGCCGCACCAGGTTCAGGATGCTGAGGTTCAGGTATGATTTTGAGCTGAGCGTGGAACAAGCCACGGACGAACATTGAAAATCGGTGGAGTCGATGGAACTGTTCCAGGTCACGTTGCTTTCCGTCCAGTTCTGGGTGTTCCGCTTGAAAAACAGGGAATTCGGCGGATACAGCGTCGGATTGATTTCGTTCACCGTATCCACCCAGAGTCGAAGGCTGGCGCTCACGAGAGGACTGTTCGGCGGCAGGGCACTCAGATCAAACTTCAGATAGCCCCGCTCGGCGGTACGGAAGTGCTTGTACCAGTTGGATACTTCTATCGTTGGCGCGCCCCCGAAATTGTTGCCGAAGTTACCGAAAGCGCAGGTGATGTAGGCATCGATGCCGCTGGTATCCGGCTGCAGAACCAGTGTCCGGGCAGGAAGTGAAGCGGTGGAGGCGTTGCTGACGGTCACATTGGACGATGTTTTCGTACATCCGATCAGGTTAGACACTACGCATTTGTATTTTCCGGCTTTTGTTATGTAAAGTGCCGGCGTATCGCCTCCCGGTAATGCCGTACCGTTCCGGTACCACTGATAGCCGCTGATGTTGTTCCCCGAAGCAGTGAGGCTTTCCGCACTGCCCTCGCAAAGCGTGAGGGTGCCGGCGGGATTCAGGCTGACCGTCGGGTTGGCGTAAAAGGTGATTTGCTTAGACGGGCTGCTGTTGCAGGTGAGTCCGCTGGTGTTTACCTGATAGGTTCCGCTCTGCTTCACCCAGATGCTCTGGGAAACCGCTCCGGCCATCGCTACGCCATTGCGTTTCCAGACATAGCTGGGGGCAGAGGTGCAGCTCAACTGAATGGAATCGCCGTTACAGGCCACGCTTACCGGGGAGGTAATGAAAGCGCCGGGGTTGACCGTGACGAGCACAGCATTTGAATTGCGGTAACAATACCCTCCGCTGCCTGAACTGGTTTTCCCCACCATGACGTAGGTGCCGCTCTCGGTAACCTTGATACTGGTTTTCCCGCTGCTGCCGGAGATGGTGATGCCGTTCTTAGTCCAGCGGTCGATGGTGATGGCGGAGCTACCCTGAATCAGCAGGGTATCGCCTGTACAAAAAGTGGTGGGTCCCTGCGCGGTGATGACCGGGTTGGAGGGCTGCCAGAAATAATAGGGATCCGTACGGAGGGTATCCCCGCAGGTCAGTACCGTCTTGTACTGATACCAGGCCGAGTCGCTCAGCGGGCCGCTCAGCAGGTACGAGGTTTCGCCGGTGGCCACACCGTTTTTGTACCACATGGCCCAGCGGGGCGTACCCCAGGGAATGGTGCTGTTCGGGTCAAAGCAGGGCGGAACCGACAAGCTGTAGCAGGATCCGAAAAAGGTGCCCGCCACGACCGGAATCGTCAGGTTTCCAACGCTGGACAACAGGTGCACCACACTGGCCTGAATGTAATTCCCGAGCGCATCGATCTCAATGGCCCTGATGGTGCCGCCGGGGCAATTCGTCATCGGATAACTGTTCATGTTTAACACCGTGCCATAACCCAGGGTGAAAACCTGTTCTATGCCCAGACTCGCATAATTGCTGTAATCGCCGTATTCCCACATGATATCATTGCCCGGGGCAGGCGGACCGGAGGTATACGTGATGGAGGTGTTGGTGCAGAAGTCACTGTTGTTGGGTGAAATATTGATCCATTGTGCATAGGCATTCCTGCCGCTGGCAAGGGACAGGAAAAAGATCAGGACAAGGGTCGTGGCTCTCATAATAAAAAATTGTTTGGTGGGCGTGTTGGCGGTGAGACGAATCATTTTCAAGCCATGATTCATCATCCCATGAAAGTAAAACTTCTACCGTTTACTGCCTAGAAAAAACCGGAGATTTTGGCAAATAGCCATTCAGGAGGGGTCAATTCAGGCAATGACCTGTTCCTCCGCCGTCAGCAAAGGCTCTTGCTTCAGGCGCAACAGGATTTGCATCACCGTCACCACATCTTTCTGACAATAGGTAACGATTCGTTCCAGGTTCTTCTCCGACCAGTACACCGCACCCACCTGTGAACCGTCAATGTCGTCCTTTGGACTCGGTATACCCAGAATGTGGGCGAGCAGGTTGAGCGGAGTGTAGCTCTTGTAATCACCAAACTTCCACAACTCCATCGTATCCAGGTGCGGCACCTCCCAGGGTTTCTTGCCAAACAAATCCAGCTGCGGAGGCAAGGCAATGCCATGGATCACCATCCTGCGGCAGAGATACGGAAAATCGAACTCGCGGGCGTTGTGTCCGCAGAGGATCATCGGCGCACGCCGGTTCCTGCCCCGGTATTCGCTGATCTGTTGAAGCAGCGCACTGAACTCTGTGAGCAAGGCGTTCTCATCGTCTCCGTAAAAGGACTTCAGGCGGAATTGCCGTCCTCCCTCCTTCCCGCTCAGGAAACCGGTGGAGATGCAAATGATTTTTCCAAACTCCGCATAAATGCCCGCCCGTTCATAGATGGAAATTTCATCCGTGCCTTCCTCGCGCTTCAGGTTGGAAGCTTTCTTCAGCCAGAGTTTTTGCAGCTCTCCCGGGACCTGCTCAAAAGCGGGGTACTGGGGTACGGTTTCAATGTCGAGGCAAAGGATATTTTCAAGTTGCAGATCGTTTAGCATAGGCAGATCGTGAATTTCAAAAATAGGCAATGCGCGTCTTCTTTCCGATGACAAGCGGATACAAACGTTTAAAGCGGAGAAAGCGATGTCCGGAATAAATTTCAATCTCCGTTCTTATTCTATTTTTGCGGCATGCGAAATATTTTATGCGTCCTTGCCCTCCAGCTGCTTTTTTTCACCGCCGCGGCGCAGAGCATACGGGGCCGGGTATTCAACCGCGCCGGTCGTGTTCCGCTGGCATTCGTTACCGTGGTGGAGGAAGGCAGTCAGAATGGCACCTATAGCGATATCGATGGTTATTTCAGCCTGAAGCTGACCCGTGCCGGTTCCGCGCTGGTCTTCTCCTGCCTGGGTTTCGAAACCCAAAAACTACCCCCTCCGTCAGATGCATTGTGGATCGTGGAAATGGCACCGGCTTCCATCAGCATGAAAGAAGTGGTAATTCTACCGGGAGATAATCCGGCGGAAGTCATCATGCGCAGGGTGCTGCAAAACAAAAAGCGCAACGACCCCGAAAGGGCATTGTCCTTCACCTACGACAGCTACAACAAACTGGTGTTTGCCGGGGTGCCGGATACCACCAGCCGCGAGGTGCCACAGGTAGAGAACAGCCTCGATACCGCCCTGGTGAAGAAGAAAGATTATTTCGATGACAAACACCTCTTTCTGCTGGAGAGTGCCAGTCACCGGAAACACCTGCCGCCCGGAAAAGACGAGGAACAGATCCTCGCCACCCGCGTGTCGGGACTGAAAAATCCGGCTTTTGCCCTGCTGGGCACACAGCTGCAGTCTTTCTCTCTCTACGGCGACAACGTTAGCATACTCGATTTGCAATACCTCAGTCCGCTGAACGATGCCGCCATCAGCAAATACCTTTTTATTCTGGAAGACAGCTCCGTGATGCATAACGCCACGGTCTATACCATCCGTTTTCTTCCCCGGAAAAACAAGAAGTTCAACGGGCTCAAAGGAACCCTCTTCATCAACTCCGATGGCTGGGCGCTGCAAAATGTACTCGCCGAACCGGCCGACAGCGCCGCTTCCGTGGGCATCCGCATCCAGCAGCAATACAGCAGGAAGGAAGGGGTGTGGTTTCCCGAACAACTCAATTCCTTTCTCAGCATCCCCGGCATGCAGGTGAACGGCGTGACCGTAACCGGCATTAGCAAATCCTACATCCGCAACCTGAACATCCAACCGAGTCTGCGCAAACGTGATTTCGGACCCGTAGTGTTGCGCATGGCGCCGCGTGCCACCCAGGTGCCCGACTCCGTGTGGAATCAATACCGGGAACATGCGCTGGATCCGAAAGAGCAGCAAACCTATGTCTACATGGACAGTGTCGGCAAAGCGGAGAATTTTGAGCAAAAAATAAAAGTCCTGGGCATCCTGGCCAGCGGGAAACTGCCGCTGGGCCCGGTCAGCTTCGACATCAACCGCCTGATACGGATGAACGATTACGAAGGACTGCGTTTGGGAGCGGGCCTTCACACCAACGATTTTTTGTCGGAAAGGTTCAGCATCGGCGGATACTATGCCTACGGCTTTAAAGACAAAGCCCATAAATACGGCGGCGATGTGTTGGTGCACCTGTACCGCAGGCGCAGTGCCTGGATACAGCTGCGCTATGAAGACGATGTATTGGAAAGCGGGGGCCGCCAGCTGGATCCTCGTCCCGGAACGTTTCTGAACACCAACTATTACCCCTTTTTTATCAGCCGGATGGATCACGTTACGCTGAAGGAAGTCTCCCTGAATGGCCGTCTGATCGGTAACCTGAGCGCTACGCTTTTTGCCAATGAACAGGAAACAGAAATGTACAGGGACCTTGGCTTCCTCTATCCGCGTACCGAAGAAGCCGATCTCATCATCCGCCGTTTCACCCTGCAGCAGGCGGGCATCACGCTGCGTTGGGCTCCGGGCGAACAACTCGCCGTGGCCGGACAAAGAGAAGTCAGCATGGGCGGAAAATGGCCGGTATTCTATTTCCGTTATGCCCTTGAAAGAATCGATGAACTGGACCGTCTGAAGCAGTACGAACGCGTGGATGCCATGGTGGAAAAAACCTTCCGGAGTACCTTGTACGGCGACTTCATCCTCCGTGCCCTTGGCGGATATGTGCCGGAAGCCCTGCCCCTCTCCCTCTATTACAATGCCCGTGGCACCAACACGATCAATTACGACAGGAAAAGGTACATCGGCATCGCGGCACCCAACACTTTTGAAACCATGCGCACCAATGAATTCATGCACTCCGCGTTTCTGGCGGTACATGTGCGGCATCAATTCCGCGACCTGCTGTTCCGGTCAAAAAATTTCAGGCCGCAGCTCAGCATCGTCAGCAACATGCTTTGGGGACGCCTTACGAAACCGGAACAACAACTCCACACCGGCCGTGTGGCCTCCAGGGGTTATTTTGAGAGCGGGCTCTGCATCGACCGCCTCCTGCACTCCGGTTTTTCCGGCTTCGGACTTGCTGTTTTTTATCGCTACGGCGCGTATGCCCTGGAGAAAAAATCCGACAACATCGTGGTGAAACTGAGCGTATCCTTCGGTTCCTAGAACACTTCTCAGGCCTGATGGATGGGTCAGAAACAAACCGCACGGAATAGAAAGATTTAGCGAAGGAAACAGGCTATTCCGCCCACAATTTCAAAAATCACCTGCGGGTACATCATAAGCCATCCTACGCCATCATGAAAATCAGTGGCCCATCAAACATGAAAGTATCGCTTCGCTGAAATAAAAAGCAATAGCCCGTTGCGGTATCATGAATTACAGGGAAGAGGAAACTCCCGAGAAGGTAACTACATCTCCTGTCCGATTATCAAAAAATACCTAAGCGTAAATCATAAGCCATCCTCCTCCATCATGAAAATCCGTGGCCCATTAACGCATTCTTTGACCATGCAGGTATGGTGATTCCGGGAAATGACACTAACGTATCATCACCCCGCGCTTGCCCAGCAAAGGAATCATGGTGAAATACGATTCACTGATGGACTCGGGAAGAAAGATGTATTTCTTATCAAAAATTTCGCGGTCTATGTAAAAACTCAGCCAGTACTCGTTGTTCAACCCGAACACCGTTTCCTGAATCGGTTCAATCAGCATATAACTCATCGGGCTCATATCGCCCAGGTAATGCCGGAGCGTAGACGTTTTTACTTCCTCTCCCTTAAAAACACCATAGCCTTTGCTGGCAATGATTACATTTTCAATGGGCGCCTGCTTGAGGTTCAGGAGATAGACTTCCCACAACGGTCCTTCCGCATCCGCTGCTGTCTGTTCCTTGGGGAGGACGGCGATGGCGATGTCCTCCACCGATACACGCTGAATGTCTCTTAACATGGGGAATTTCTGCTCATTTTAACGATTTCCGTGTGCTATGGTTGCAAAGATAAGGCCATTCGCTGCCATCCTCCGGTAAAAAAACGCCGCCCTTTCAGGCATTCTGTCTTCATTGCTTACATCCTGAAAAACAATGAATACCCTACTCCGTTCCGCTGCTTCCAGGCTTTCACAGGTTCAGGTCCTGAGGGAAGAAGGCCATTCTGCATCAGCGGCCGGCCTCCGCTTTGGCGGCCATCTGCAGGGCACCGCGCACATAAAGGGGGAGGTCCAGCAGCGTGCCGTCAGCGGCCTGGCGACGCTGATGCCCCAGCCTGACCATCACGATATCCTTGTCGGGAATGGCCACGATGTACTGCCCCAGAATACCGCGGCAGTAAAATATTTTATGGCCATCCACTTCGGCTATCCACCACTGATAGCCATATTCCACATTGGGTGTTCCTTCGTCGAGCAGGGGAGCCGGCACCACGCTCTCCTTCACGAAGGCGCTATCGAGCAACTGCTGTCCGTGCCAGTTGCCGAGATGCAGGTACAGCGCCCCGATCCGGGCAAAATCACGTGCATTGGAATAAATGCAGCAGGAAGCCTTTTCCATGCCGCCCTCCCGGTCGATGGTCCATTCGGCCGCATGTTCGGCGCCGAGTGGCCTCCATAGTTTCTCAGAACAGTATTCGCTGAGGCTTTTTCCGGTCGCCCGCATCAGCACCATGGCGAGCAGCTGTGTGGCGCCGCCCTGGTACTCATAGTTCTTCCCCGGTTCACCTACCACTTCCAGCCGGTCCATCAGGCCTTTGAGATCCTTTCCATAATAGGCTTCGGTGGTAATGCTGAAAAGACTGGCATAGGCCTCGTCCCAACTGAGCGCGGCCGACATGGTGATGAGGTTGCGCAGACTGAGTTTCCCCTTGCTGTTGCCGGCATACTCGGGAATGAAATCAGCCACCTTCTGATCAAGGCTCCTGATTTTTCCCTCGCGAAAGGCGATTCCCGTGAGTACAGCAACGACACTTTTCGACATGGAAAAGGAATTGGAAAGCGAGGAATCGCTGTATCCGTCCCAATAGGCTTCGTACAAAATCGAATCCCGGTGAATGACCAGGTAGGCCACACTCCGCTCACGCAGCAATTCATTTTCCGTGGCCGTATCGGGTTTCAGTTGGTTGTAAAGACGAGACAGCGGCCAGGGGCGCGGGGCGCCGGCCGGCACTTCGCGTTGAATGAAAATCGTATGGTCGTCAATGTTGACATAGTTATAGACGAGCGCTTTGTAGACCCAGGTCTTCCCGCTGAGGAGCAGCCACACATTGAAAAGGAGCAAGACCGTCAAAAGCAATACACCCGTGCGCTTTACATATTTCATCGGCGTCAGAAATTAAATTCTTCCGAAAAATAGCGATTCGCCTGAAACAACTAGTACAGCCGAAGACCGGCCTGTTCACAAATGAAATCAACAAGTGTTGGTTGCCGGACGGCAATACGGATGCATCCGGTTCAGCTGCTTTGCAGCGGCCAGGGCAGTTCTTCATTCACTCCTGCCTGCAGACGAAAAGGGAACAGGCTCATCAGGTGTCGGAGCACTTTCTCTTTCACTTCTTCCAGGTCAATTTCACGGCCCAGCTCCTGCCGGAGGGAGGTCACGCCCTTGTCGCTGATCCCGCAGGGAACAATTTTGCTGAAATACGACAAATCACTGTTTACATTGAAAGCGAAGCCGTGCATGGTGACCCAGCGGCTGCAGCGTACACCGAAGGCACAAATCTTCCGGGCTTTCGCCGGGTTGTCCTCGTCGAGCCAGACACCGGTCAAGCCTTGAATACGCCCGGCACGGAGCCCGTATTCCGCGCAGGTGCGGATCACGCTTTCCTCGAGCAGCCGCAGGTACTGGTGAATGTCGTTGAAAAAGTGGTCGAGGTCGAAGATGGGATAGCCCACCAATTGACCCGGTCCGTGATAGGTGATGTCACCTCCCCGGTTGATTTTATAATAGGTCGCTTTGATCTCGCTGAGTCCCTGGGTATCGGCCAGCAAATGCTCTTCCGAACCGCTCTTCCCGAGGGTATATACATGCGGATGCTCGCAGAAAAGCAGAAAGTGCCGTGAAGGATGCTGCGCTTCAGGAGCCAGGCTTCTGTTCTCTGTTTTTTGCCTGACCGTTTCGGCAAGCAGGGTCTCCTGCAAGTCCCAGGCCTCTTTATAATCGATCTGGCCGAGGTCGTGAAAGCGTACGGTTTGCATCATTTCAGCGCAAAGATAAGCGGTCGGGGTCAGCCGGCGAAAAACAAGCCACCGTATGCTTCCGGAGACCGGGTGGCGGAGACGATAAGTGCTACCAAATTCTCTGGTGCTCCCGGAAAAAGGTGGATGCGGAACCCCGGAGCGGGAGGAAGACACCGCACATCTTTTTTTCAGCTTCCTTTCTCCACCCAGTCGCCGTGCTCCCTAATGAGGTCAATGAGGGCGTCCACGGCAAGATCGGTGTTGATGCTTTTGCGCACCACCTCACGGCCTTTGTACAGCGTGATTTTTCCCGGACCGGATCCTACGTACCCATAATCCGCGTCGGCCATTTCGCCGGGTCCGTTCACGATGCAGCCCATGATGCCGATTTTGAGTCCTTTCAGGTGATCGGTCCGGGCACGTATTTTAGCGGTGGTCTCCTGCAGGTCAAATAGGGTTCGGCCGCAGCTGGGGCAGGAGATGTACTCCGTTTTGGAAATGCGTGTGCGGGCCGCCTGCAGAATGCCGAAAGCCAGGCTGTTCAGCTTTTGCGGTGACACTTCGCCGTTAGCGCTGATCATCACCCCGTCGCCGTACCCGTCCAGGAGGAGTCCGCCCAGGTCGGTCGCCGCCTGCAGCTGTACCTCCTCCTCCGTCAGTCCGCGGTAACTTCTCCACACCACCACCGGCAGGCTGCTGTTGCGCAGCTGCAGTTCCAGGAAAGCCCTTCTCAGCGCGGGCATGGCATGCATGTTCTCGGTATGCAGCAAAATGACACAGGTGGCATCGAGTTGCTCAATGTTGAAGCGGTGACTGCTGATATCGTCGGCCTCCAGGGCTACAAAATTCAGCTGCGCCGACCGGCGGTCGCTGTGAATAAACTCCTCACCTCTGAACAAGGGATACATCCGTTCCGTATTGGTCAGTGTTTTCCAGGCGGGGGCATCCAGGATGATGCCCAGGGTGCCTGGGATCGCAAAGCCAACGAGGCCGCTTCCGGTGTAGATGAAATCACAGGCCTGGTCGCTGAGGTTCCACTTGTCGGTCGAAACGGAATAACTATAGCCGGCAGCGAAAAAGGAGGCGGCGCTCAGCTTCTCCACCCGGCTGTAGTCGGCAATCACACGGGGAACCTGGTGATGGCCCATGTTGAGTACTTCCCGGGTGGGACGGCGCTGGTATTCGAACGGATGGAAGGGAAAATCCCTGCCGCTCTTCAGCACGACTTTGCCGTCTTTCAGTTCCGCGGGGGGGATGGCGGGAATGAGCGCATGATTACTGCGGCGGTTGTAGCGTTCCACGAGGGCGCGGGCCACGGGAATCTCGAACTCCGGATCTTCCGTCAGCGAAACCCTAACGGTATCGCCTATGCCATCTTCGAGGAGGGTTCCGATGCCGGCGGCCGACTTCACCCGGCCGTCTTCGCCTTCTCCGGCTTCGGTTACCCCCAGGTGGAGCGGATAATTCATCCCCTCCAGCGCCATGCGGTGTATCAGGGTACGGTAGGCCTGCACCATCACCTGCGGATTACTCGACTTCATGCTGAGCACAATCTGGTGGAAATTCTCGGCCGCGGCGATCCGCAGAAACTCCAGGGCCGACTCCACCATGCCCAGGGCCGTATCGCCGTAACGGCTCATGATGCGGTCGCTGAGCGATCCGTGATTGGTGCCGATGCGCAAGGCGGTACCGTATTCTTTGCAGATGCTGAGCAGGGGGATGAAACGCTCGCGGATCCTTTCCAGCTCCTCGTGGTAGGCGGCATCGTCGTATTCGATGAATTCAAATTTCTTGCGGTCGGCGAAATTGCCGGGATTGATGCGCACCTTCTCCACGATGCGGGCGGCCACTTCGGCGGCATTGGGCGTAAAATGGATGTCGGCCACCAGCGGTGTCCGGTACCCCCTTGCCCTCAACTCCTTTTTTATATTCGCCAGATTTTTTGCTTCGTTGATGCTGGGTGCGGTGATCCGCACGTACTCACAGCCGGCTTCGATCATGCGGACCGACTGCTCCACGGTAGCCTGGGTGTCCATGGTGTCGGTGGTCGTCATGCTCTGCACGCGGATCGGATTCTTCCCGCCCAGCGCGACATCGCCGATTTTCACCTCACGTGTCAGGAGACGCTCGTAGCGGGTGAGGCTGTGGCAATAAAGCCCTTCAAGAAACTGTTTTTCCATCTGCCTGCAAAGATACTGGATACAGGCTGAAACAAGTGGAATCCAAAAAGGTTAGCGGAAGCCATTTCCCGGAAATTCCTACATTCGGCATATTGAAAACCAAAACCATGCGTATCCTCTCCTCCATCCTCTTTGTTTTGATCGTTCAGGCCGGTCTTCAGGCCCAGCCCTGCATCAACAACACCCACTCCCTCACCTTCAATTCGGCTTCTGTCAGCTTCAGCAACGGCAGCGACCTGGCCCCCGCCAACGCCATCACGGTGGAAGCCTGGATAAAGGCCAGCAGCTGGGCGTTCAATGTGTTTGACGGCACCATCGTTTGCAAACACAGCTGGAGCAACGGCGAACAGGGCTATGTGCTCCGGGCGGGCAACAACGGACAGGCCGATTTCACCGTTTGCGGCCTCGATCTGCTGGGCAATCCCATCAGCTGGCAAAGCGCCACCAGCGCCAGCGGCATCATGAACCTGAACACCTGGTACCATGTTGCCGGCACCTATGACGGCGACACGCTTCGCGTTTTTGTGAACGGCATCCAGCAGGGTGCCCTCCCGCTGCCGGGCGGCATGCTCACCGGCACCGCTTACCCCGTGGCCATCGGCCGCCTTTCCGACCAGGCGCAGTTCCAGACCCGCTACTGGACCGGACAGATGGATGAAGTCAGGATATGGGACCGGGCGCTCAGCTCTTCGGAACTGCTTAGCCGTTATAACACCCACCTGGATGCCTCCCAGGAAACCGGGCTGATGGGCTATTGGCGCTTCAACGAAGGCACCGGCACCCTCCTGAACGACTCCAGCGGCAACGGCATTCACGGAACCGCCAATCTCACCACCTGGAGCACCAATGTGCCTTTCAATCAGACAGCCGCCACGCCGGTGATCATCCCTAATGGCTTCAACCTCAGCTCCAGCCTGGTGGCTTCGGCCTATCAGTGGAACCTGAACGGTACACCCATTCCCAATGCCAACACGCAAAGCTGGACCGCCCTGGCCAACGGCAGTTATACCCTAACCATCACCGATTCGCTGGGATGCACCGCCACGTCCGGACCTTACATCATTGCCGGAGTAGGGATTGAAGAAATCAGTGCCGGACACATCCTCCTCCGCAACGACGATCAGCAGTTCAGCATCAGCCTGAAAAACGGCGAAAAAATAAGCAGCATGGAAATTTTTAACCTGTCCATGCAACGGATGGCCGCCGAGAAGGGTCTTTATACTGAAATCACCTGGCAAAAGAGCGAACTCGCCAAAGGGATCTACCAGGTACTCATCCGTACAGTGGAAGGACGGAGCGCCCTTATAAAAGTGGCCGTCCTGTAAGCGGCGGAAGAGGATCTCCCTTTGCGATCCGTACTCCGGAGCCATTGAACAGCGGTGTATTCTGTTCGGGAATTTCACTGATCTTTAAAATTTTAAGCATGAGAAATTCCATTGTAGGACTGACCGTCCTCTTTACGCTGTTTCTGACGTCCTGTCACAAAGACGAGAACAATCTTCCGCTGACAGGCGCATCCTCCGGTGACCAGGTCCGGTTTTCGCTGGCGGGTATGGTGCTGGATGAAAACGGTCAGCCGGTAGCCAATGCCCGGATTGTTTTGGAAAATCACATCCAATATACCGACCTGTCCGGGATGTTCGTCTTTCAGCATATCCTTGCTTCAAAGAAACGGGTGTATATCACCGCCGGTAAAAACGGATACTGGACCGCGATGAAAGCCTTTGTGGCCAACAAGGAGCGGGTCAACTACTGCTCCATGACTTTAGCGGTGAAAACATTTCCCTACTCTTTTTCCGGAGCCCTTGGCGGCAGTGTACCGGCTGACGGCGCAAGCATCAACTTCCCGGCCAATGCCGTTGTGAACGCCGACGGCACGCCTTACACAGGCAATGTACTTGTTGCAAGCAAATTTCTCAGTACGGGCGATCCGATGATGAATGCGCTGATGCCCGGAAACGACTTGTTTGCCGAAGACCAAAATGGCGAAGAAAAAATCCTGATCACCTACGGCATGCTGGGCGTTGAACTGAAGGGAAGTTCCGGAGAGGCGCTGCAGCTGGCCTCGGGAAAAACGGCCGGCATCTCCATGCCCATTCATGCTTCACAACTGGCGGCAGCTCCGGCCAGCATTCCGCTCTGGCATTTTGATGAGGAAGAAGGCCTGTGGAAGGAGGACGGCGAGGCCCTGAAAACCGGAACCTCGTACGAGGGCGAAGTTTCGCATTTCAGCTGGTGGAACTGCGATGTTCCGGGTGATTTGGGAACTGTCAACGGAAGAGTAGTCGATAAAAACGGAAAGGGAATTCCTAACATCTGCGTGTATGCCAACAACCGCAGCGGGGTGTATACCGACCAGGACGGATACTACATCGGGCGTGTTCCGGCGCAATTGCCGCTGGATATATATGCTGAAGTTTTTTCCTGGTTCAGTACTCCCATCCACGTCACCGCGTTGTCGGTGGGAGAAGTGCGCACTCTGCCCGACATGGTGGTGAACATGGCACCGGTCAAAATGGTCAAAGGCAGGTTCATCAACTGCGACTCCTTGGCGGTACCGGCAAGAATGGTCATGACAGAGGCCTCTGGAAGCAGGTATTATTTTTTCTCAGCCGATGGTCGCTATGAATTTCTTTTCCCCTGTGGCTCTGCCACCGTGAAAGCCACCAGCGGACTGATCCTGGTCAGCCAGTCGTATACCGTGTCGTGTACGCAGGACAGTACAGACCTGGGGGATTTTTTACTGTGTAACGGAAGCAATGTTTCGGCTTCCCTGATCACGATGCAGCTCAGTCCGAATCCCACCGGCTTTACCCAACTCAGCGACAGCGCCTTCACGTATTTGAGTATCAACCCGGGCTTCTTACAGGTAAACGATGTTTACAACAGCACCTATGATCCAGCCATGAGCCTCTATCTCTCCGGCATGAACTTTAACCAGACGGGATCCTATCTGCTGAGCAACAACCCCATGTCCTTTGCCGCCATCAGTTTAAAAGTCAATTCGAAATTCTACACCATCATCGGAGTGCCCTCTTCCGGATTTTCCATCTCCATCTTCACCGATGGACAAGCAGGATCCCCGATGGAGGTGAACATGATGGGGCCCGTCACCATCACTGACCAGGAGTTCGGGAATGTCATCAATTGCAACCTGAATTCTTTCCAGGCCACCTTCACCCGTCTCTGAACATTTGTTGAAAGCGGAAAGGCCGGCGTGACCTCTCTTTCCCGATCCGGTGATGCCGCAGTGCAACAGATACAGCACGGTATTAGCCTGCCTCCCGGCATACGATCATGTGCCCCGGATGCTTTAGGCATCTCCCCGCAAGAGGAAAAATGTACGCATGCAGCGCTACAGCGCTAATACTGCTTAGTCCTCCTTGCCCAGGGTAAAATAATCGTTCAGGGGATCGAACACAAAATCGATCCAGC
Organism: Bacteroidia bacterium; assembly: GCA_016788185.1. Lineage (GTDB taxonomy): Bacteria > Bacteroidota > Bacteroidia > AKYH767-A > OLB10 > JAJTFW01. Next base: position 15,026 of record JAEUTF010000005.1, read on the forward strand.
CATTGGCATGCTTATCGGCCTCTTCCTGTGAAGGGAAACCGGTATGCACCAGGACCACATCGGTGCCCGCAGCATGCGGCATGAACTTCAGGTGTACACTGGAAGCCTTCGCCTTTTTATCCCACTCGGAAGGTTTCCAGGTATACCCCAGTTCTTTTCCGGCCTGGTAGTGCGTCACTTCACCTTTCACCCAGCCGTCAAACAATTCAAAATGTCCGCCGATCCGGGGTTCGAGCACCGAGAGGCCTCCGCCCCAGGCGCCAATGATGCCCGGATCGGTGAGCGCTTCAAAAACCTCATCGGGCTGCGCATACACGACGTAGGTGGTTTTCCAGCTGATATCTGCCATGAACAGAAGTTTTGGTGAATGCAAAATCAGATTTGAACGCAGATCATTACTGAACGAAGGCGATCCGGCGTACAAATCGCTCGTTATCTACGGTAATGCGCAAGAGGTAGATGCCGGATAATCCTTCGCCATCCATCTCTTCCTGCATCATGCCGGCCACTACGCCCGCATTCCGGGTATGGATCAGCCGGCCGCTGAGGTCGGTCAGTTCCAGCAACACGGATGAAGGCTGCTCCAGGTTCATCCGGATCCGGATTTTATCCTGTGCCGGATTGGGAAATGCTTCAAAGGCGTATTTCGCCGCGAGCACTTCGCTGGTGCCTACCGTGCCTGTGAGGTTGATGTCATCGAGGTAAATGTTGTTTCCGTTCACATTCGTGAACTGGAATTTCAGGCGCACACTGGGTTTGCCGGAGATGGTGCCGGATACCATGTTGACACTTTGCGTGGCCCACTGGGACGCCACCGGTACGAAGTTGCCCGTGGAATTGGGCGCGGTGCGAAGGCTCACTCCTTTCTTCAGAAAACGCTGCGACCAGGTATCGCCGCAATTGGTGGAGACAAAAACGCGCAACTCACTGCTGTCGCTGTTGTTCTTGGCGGCAAAAGCATATTTAAAGCTGAGCATCGTTCCGCTTACATTCGAGAGGTTAAACGTCGGCGTGATCACGGCATCCACACTGCCCGGTCCATTGCCGGCCTGGTTGGTCAGACGCAATGATTTCACTCCGGTGGCTCCGGCCACGGAGGTCAGGATCCAGGGATTGTTGTTGTCGGGATTCTCCACCGCCCATTCTCCGCCGGGAAAAGCGATGGCCTCAAAACTTTCCGCGTACGGGATGCTGTTGCTGCCGGGCATGGGCAAGACCTCCACGATGCCGGCACGGGTAAGGATGTCGGTACCCGATCCGTTGCTGACCGTCAGGGTCACGTTGTAAAGTCCGGGGGTGTTGTATATAACGGTAGGGTTAGCCGAAGTGTCGGTAGCCGGTGTGCCGCCCGGAAACTGCCAGGTCCGGGAAATTACCTCCCCGTTCCAGGATACATCCTTAAAGCTGATGGCCGTTCCGGCGCAGACCCCGCGGCGGTGGTTGCTGAAGTCGGCCACCGGTACGCAGGTCTGGATGTTGCGTCCGATTTCCGTACCCGTCAGCAGCCAGTTGGAGGGGGTGGAAAGATTGTCGCGGCTGCCCACCGGCGCGTTCAGCGTGGCATGCATGGCCGATTTCTGTCCTTCGGTAAACATGTAATGGCAGCTGGCGTAATCCATGTAGTTCTGCACATTGTCAATCGCCCCGCAAGTCGACTGCGCTGTGTTGCAGCTGAAGTTGCCAACACCAATGGTATTGGGGGTATCCCCGATCCCATCGTCGGTATTGCAGTTGGAAGGAAGGCCGGGAAAGTTGGTGGAACCCCAGGTATGCGGCAGGTCGAGCCAGTGTCCCACTTCGTGCGCCAGCGAACGCTCCGAATAATTGCTGCCGTTGGAGGTGCCGATCCCGCCCACATAATCGTGGAGGATCACCACGCCGTCAATCGCCGCGTTGATGCCGGGATAGTAAGCGTAGCCCGCCGCGCCGCTGGCAATGTTCTGAACCACCCATACGTTGAAATAGCGGTCGGATGGCCAGCCGATCAAGCCTTTTACATTGTCACCGGCTTCCGCGGTGAGCGGCGAATAGGTGCGGGTAATACCGTCGGTGCAATTGCCATCCGGATCAAGGTTGGCTAATACAAATTCTATCTGGCAATCGGCAAAGATGGGCTGAAACAGGGGTATCACCATGCCGGTATCGCTGTTGAGCTTTTGAAAACTCTGGTTGAGAATTTCCATCGCATCAAGAATCTGCGCTTTGCTGATGTTCTCCGGTCCGTAGGTGTGAATCACATGAAATACAATGGGAATCCGGTACAGGATGGTACCATTGGCCGTGGTGCCCCTTTGTTTGGAGGCGAGAAAGGATTGCCGGAATGCACGAAGTTGCGCATTCCGCTGCGCAGCGCCGGGATCGGCCTCCACGGCCGCTTTCCATTTAAAGTCCGTGTCGCAGGTCCGGTACGCCGGTGTCTGTGCCTGAGCATGGAGAGTGGCCAGAACGAAGAACGCGACAGCCAGGATAACTTTATTCATGTGAGGGGGGTGTGCTTAACAAATAGCGCCCGGGATGAAGACCCGGGCGCAAAATTGAGGTTAGAATGTAATTCAGATTATTTGAGTACCACTTTCTTGGTGACTGAACGGTCGCCAAAAGTCAGCCGCACAAAATACAGGCCTTTGGCGAGATCGTGGTTCATCGTATACTGATGCTCGCCGGCGGGCAGCTCGTCCTGGAAGGTGCTGACCATGCGTCCCTGCGCATCCGTCACATCAATCTTCACCGCGCCACCGATCGTCAGGTTGAAGTCAACATAGGTGGTGGAAGCAGAAGGATTCGGATAGATGCTGACGTTAGCGTTGTCGGCATTCACTTCGTCGATGCCCACGGTTCCGGTGAGGTTAATGTCATCGATGTAAATGTTGTTTCCGGTATCGTGCGTGAACTCGAAGCGGAAGCGGACATTGGGCTTGGTGGAGATGGAGGTCGGTGAAAGGTTCACGGTTTCCGTTCTCCACTGTGCTGCCGAAGGAATGAAGTCGTTGGCTACTGCTGCCGTGGTGGTTTGCAGCGCCGATCCCTGGCGGGTATAGCGCGGTGTCCACGACTGTCCGCAGTTGGTGGAGAAGTACACCACCAGCTTGTCGGTATTGGATTGTGTGGCGGAGCCGAAGGCGAAGGCGAGTTTAAAGGTCATCACGGCCGCCGTCACGTTGGAGAGATCGAAGGCATTGGTGATGAATTCATCGGGACCTTTGTCGTTGCCGGCGAAATTATAGAGGTTGATGGAATACTGTCCGGTGGCGGCGGCGGCATTGTTCACCTCCCAGGCACTGCCGTCGTTGGGGTTGAGCAGGTACCAGTCGTTGGCGGTGGGGAAAGCAGCGCCTTCAAATCCTTCGGAGAAAGGTACCGTGCCGGCGGCCGTGTTGGGACTCACCACCACCATGCCCGTCACCGTTTTAGTATCGGTACCGGCGGCATTGGTCTTGGTCAGCGTAACATCGTAGGTGCCTGGAGCCGCATAGGTCACGACCGGATTCGCCGAAGTGTCGGTGGCCGGTGTTCCGCCGTTGAAGGTCCACAAACGGGAGGTGGCTTCACCGCCCCAGGAGGCATCGTTGAACTGCGTGGAAGCGCCCTCGCAGATGAAGCGCTGCCGTGTGGCGAAGTCCGCTTTGGGCGCGCAAAGTACCGCGGGACTTCCGTCGGTACCGGTGGCCACCAGATTGGCCGGCTGTGAGAGGTTGTTGCGTCCGCTCACCGCCGATGAAAGGGCCGCGTCCATGCGCGCCGCCTGTCCGGCAGAGAACATGTTCTGGCAGTCGCCGTTGGTGTAATCCATGTAATTGGTATACATATCGCCGTTAGGCGCGTTGTTGGGGCAGTTGCTGAGATGGGGAAAAGAAGGACAGATGGAAAGATTGGCTTCGAACTGAGGCGGGGTGTCGGATACGAAATCATTGCCACAGGTGGCATCGCCCCAGATGTGGCGCAGGTTCATCCAGTGTCCGATCTCGTGGGTGGCGGTGCGTCCGTTGTTGCCGCTGTTCGACGCGGTGCCGATGCTGCCCATGAAATCGTGTTTGATGACGACTCCGTCGGTGGTGGGGAGACCCGTTCCCGGGAACTGTGCAAATCCAATCACCTGACCGGGTGAACCGCCGGTGTTGGCAATGCTGTTCACCACCCAGATGTTCAGGTACTGGTTGCTGGGCCAGTAACTCAGCGCTTTGACATTGTTTCGTGCATTGTAGGTGAGCGGGGAATAGACGCGAACAATCCCATCGGTACAGTTGCCGTTGGGATCCAGCTGCGCCATGCGGAATTCCACGTTGACGTTTCCGGCCAGGGGCCTGAATGCGGGCGGAATGTTGATGGTATCGAAATTGGTCAGACTGAAGTCTTTGTTCAGGGAGTCGATCTGATCGAGAATCTGCGCCTTTGAAATGTTTTCCGGTCCGCCGTAGTGGATCACATGCACCACCACCGGAATCACCCGGGGAACCAGGGAAACATTTTCAGTACCCAGTCCGGGATGCTGCTGCAGATATTCTGCGGTCCAGTCTTCAAGGGCCTGGCGGCTCTGCAGGAGTGCGGGATTTTTGGCAGCCTCTTCCTGGAACAGGATTTCAGAGATGCATTTCTCCTGAGCCTGTACTCCGTTCAATGCAGCGGCGAAGAGCATGGCTGCAACAAGTAAAACTTTCTTCATTGTGGTTTTGATGGATTTTTTGTTTTGGTATCACTAAGATACGACATACAGGTACCGTTTCAGATAACAGATGTTACACAGTCCTGTTTTAATTCGGGAAGGCGAATGTACAAAATCATTGAATGTGAAATGGATAAAGCCTGAAAAAAAAGCCCTCCCTGGAATCATTATCTTCCGGGAGGGCAATTATTCCTTGATATTTTACAATTGACTGACGGCTCAGGAGGCGCTTTTCAGTTCCTGCAGGCGGGCCTTCAGTTTGCTAATTTCATCCTTGGCCTGCTGGATCTTGCTTTCGTATTCCTGCTTCAGGGCGGAAGCGTTCTTGGAATTGGCAAAAAATCCCAGGTTGTTTTCCCAGAGCTGCACCTCACCGGTCAGCTTGCTGACTTTGCTGGCCAGATTCCGTTGCTCCTCATTGCCAGTACTTTCCGCAGCAGGCCGGTAGGATCTTTCGGGTCTTTCACCGCGCTCCGCTCTTTCCGGACGATCACCGCGCTGGCGGTAGGACTGCCTGTATTCCGGTTTGGCTTTCAAAGCGTCGAAATGCACCTGGATGGCGCTGCGGAAGCGCTGCTGGATATCGTCCTTTTGCTTCAGCGGCACCAGTCCGATTTCGGTGAATTTGCGCTGGAAGGCCTTGAGCTGTTCAAGGGCTTCGTTGGGGTCAGCGGGCAAAGCAAACTGCTCCACTTCCGTGATGAGGGCGTTTTTCTGTTCGAGGTTACCGGCCTGTGACTGATCCTGGTCGGCAAAATGCGCGCTCTTGCGGTTAAAGAAGGCATCGCAGGCTACTTTGAAGCGCTGCCAGATTTTCTCGTTGCGGTCGCCCGCCGGTCCTACCTTCTTCCATTCCTGCTGCAATCGAATCAGTTCATTGGCGGTTGATTTCCAGTCGCTGCTTTCTTTGAGACTTTCGGCCTGCATGCAGAGTTCGGTTTTCTTCTGGAGGTTGGCGGCATACTCCTGCTTCTTCTGCTTGTAGAACTCATCTTTGTTTTTAAAGAACTGGTCACAGGTGGATTTAAACGTATGCCAGACGCTGTCGTTGTGCTCCTTTCCGGCCGGGCCGATTTTCCTCCATTCCGTCTGTAACTCCAGCAGCTGTTTCAAACCTTCCTGCCACTGCTGGTGTTTCGCGAAGGCTCCCTTCACGATTTCTCCGGCCTTTACAATGAGGGCGTTTTTCGCCGCGAAATTATCCTCAAACACTTTTTTCTGTGAATCGAGGTAGGAGCGTTTGTTCTCGTAGATTTTGTCGACGGCCGCCTTGAAACGCAGCCATATTTCGGTACGCTTCTCTCTGGGCACGGCGCCTATTTCGCGCCATTTGTGCTGCAGCGCCTGGATCTCCTGGAGCGCTTTGTTGAGGGAGGGCTCGAGGAGCATTTCTTCCGCCCGTTCGCAGAGGTGCATTTTCATCTCGAGGTTTTTCTTCATCTCGAGATCCTGCAATTCGCGGTTCAGGCGTATAAACTCATAAAAGCGGTCGCTGTAGAGTTTATAGGTCATCCACAGGTCGTTTACATTTTGCGGAGGTACGGGACCGATACCCCTCCACTTTGCCTGCAGGTCGTGAAATTCGTTGAACGCTTTCGACATGTCCTCTTCTTTCTGCAGGATGTTCTTCATCTGCTGCAGAATCTCGTGCTTGAGCCGGAGGTTCTCTGTCCTTATCTTTTCCTGGCCGAGGATGAATTCCGAGCGGCGCTTCTGAAAATGCTTGTAGGCCTCAAAAAATTTCTCCTCGAGGCTATCCTTGTAATCAAATTCCTCTTTGATGCCACCGGCCTCCAGGAAGGCGGCATACGCCACATCCTTCTCCTGATTAAAAATGGCCTGAAAAGCGTCGCGGGCCGCCTGTACCCTGTTCTTTACGCTGTTGACATCCTGCTCCTTGCTGAAGGCTTCCATCCGCAGCACCAGTTCTTCTTTCGGCATGTGGCCGAAGTTTTCCAGCGGCTCCGCTTCCAGCTCTTCGTGGTGCTCCGCGATCACCTCGAGGTGCACGCTTTCATCATCGTGAGGCGCGGGGGCGGCAGGATCCGCTTCCCGGGTTTCAGCCGGCTCTTTATCCGGAATCTCCAGTACGGGGTCCGGACTGTTCAGGGCTTCTGCCAGAGGTTCTTTGACAGGTACTTCTTCTGTGGGTTGAGCAATTTCCTCCTGGTTTTCAGGGGTTTCAATTTGCTGGGGGGCTGTCTCTTCAGCCCGGGCTTCCGGTTGCTTGCGCTCCTCCGGGCTGGCCTGGTTGCTATCCATGTTCATGCGTTAGATCTGTCCGCCGGCAGCCTTCCGGTACATTCCGGGTTTCGCTGGCGAACCAAGGGGTCCTTTCTGGTTATTGATTTAGTACGTATTACAATGCCTCACGTAAAAAAAGGCCCTCATATCAGGAGAGCCGTAGACAAATGTACTTCAAAAAAGAGCCCAACGCAAGTATTTTCATGCAAAGGAATCGTTATTTTTGCGATCCTGATTTTAGATTCCTTAAAAATCAGCGCATGAATTAATTCATCGGGGTGTAGCGCAGTTGGCTAGCGCGCCACGTTCGGGACGTGGAGGCCGGAGGTTCGAGTCCTCTCACCCCGACCCATGTTAAACAATCCCGGCATACGGTGCCGGGATTTAATTTTTTATCCCCTCCTTTACCCGAATGACGGAGGTATTTTCGGTTGTTCTGACCTGACCTGACTCCCTCCACGGTGCATTTTTCTGACCTTGCACCCAAACAGCATGATAATTTCCAAATAGAACAGGAGTATTTCCATACCTTGGTATTTCCAAATTTCCATTTTATGAAATGTTCTGCGCTATTCCTGATCATTCAATGCTGGACCTTTTCCTCGGCCGGACAAATTAGTTGTCCACCGTTCATCAGCGATATAGATGGCAACTCCTACCCGACCATCCAGATTGGAAACCATTGCTGGATGCAGGAGAACCTTAAGGTAACACGATATAACAATGGCGACAGCCTGCTCAGCGGATTTTCAAATGCCGCATGGGCAGCTCTGGACAGCGGAGCGTATTGTTATTACAACAATAGCCCGGCCAACAATCCTATGTTTGGGAAATTATACAATTGGTTTGCCGTGGCAGATCCACGCGGTCTTTGTCCGGCTGACTGGCGCGTCCCCACTGACAGTGAATGGAAGGCACTGGTATATTATCTGGACAACAGTGCCGATACCAGTTGTTCACTATGTCTTCAGAGTTTTACGGCCGGTGGTCTTTTAAAGGAAACCGGATTTGCGCGCTGGAATGCGCCAAATGCCTTAGCGAGCAATGCCACCGGATTCACGGCATCAGCAGGAGGTACACGGGACCAATCGGGCGGGTTCTGGGGAAACATGCAAAGGATGCAGATCTGGTCTTCTACAGCACATGTAAACGGCACTCACGCTTATAATGTAATCATCCAAAATCAAAACGGCACGACTTACCGGCATGAGGATTATTTTGCTGAAGGAAACTCCATTCGTTGTATCTATGGGAACAGCATGACGGGAGGCCATGAAAATCACCCGGGCAAGCTTCAGCATCTTTACCCCAATCCAAACAAGGGGCGGATTTTTTCAGAGCAGCCCTTTACAAATGGAACCATGAAAGTGATAGCGGCCCAAGGCACCTGCATCCTTCAAATGAAAACCATCAATGGAATTCAATCGCTGCACCTACCGGAAACTGTTCCCAATGGCTTTTATATTCTTCAATTCGAAAATGAAAAAGGAGAATTAACCGGAACTCAGAAATTATTCTTAATCCGTTAAAAACTGCTCCTGAGGAAAGAGCCGGCCAATCTGTTTGACGGCATTTCTCCTCTCTTCAACTGGCCCGGGGCCCACAGGTTCATCTGTCCCGCAAACCTCCGAGCTACCGGACACTCCCCTCACTCCACCAGCAGTTTCTCCCTGGCCATCTCCTTCCCTTCCGCATCTGCCACTACTACCTGGTACAGGCCGGCGCTGAGCGCTTCCGTTCTGAACCGGATTTCATTGCTTCCGGCGCTGAGCGATCCGTGAAAAAGTTGATGCACCAGCGCTCCTTTGTTATCGTAGATACGGATCGTTATACGTCCGGGAAGGGGTACCTCAAAACGGATGCTGGTCATGTCCTCCGCCGGATTGGGGTACAGCAGGGTCTGATTCTCCCGGCCCGTTTCCCCGAGCGCCTGGGCGGTGGTGACGGTCAGTTCTCCGATCCAGGTTCGCGTGACCCCGTTAAAAATGGTATAGGAACCGTTCACCCATACATAGCCCGGCTCGTTGTAGCGGGTCTGGCAGCCTGTATAATCGCCCCAGCGTTCATCGCCGATGAGCATGTTGCAGAAAGAGGCCCCGACCTTCACGATGGTCCGGGTGGAATAGGATGTGCCGTCAAAGGCCGCGGCGGCCGTCCCCGGAAACTGCGAAGGGGAAGCGTAGAGAAATCCAAAAACAGACTTGTGGTCGCCCGGCCCTGCTCCCGCCCAGGCAATGTTCGGATAGGCGATATCGGTATTGGGTACGGTATAGATGAAGGCCGAGACATTGGGCGCGGTGGAAACCTGATGCACAAAGCCGTGGTAAATGCCGTCGTAGCCGCTGAGGGTATCCAGCACCGTCATCACAAACTGAATCTGGTCGTCGTGCAGATAGGCCCCCATCACGCGGGCGTCGTTCACGATCAGCCGCTCCACGGTGCCCAGCTGATCGGCATCCACGGGCATGCGGTATTGCAGGGGACTTACCAGGGCCTGAATACTGACCTGCTGCGTGGCGCTGCCGATGGTGTCGCTGACATGCACCAGGAACAGCGTATCGTTGCCGGCGGAAAAGTTACGGTTGGAAAGGAAATAGGCGCCCGGTCCGTAGGTGCCCGGACCGCCCTTTACCGGACAAAGATTTCGTAGCTGCGATCCGTTATACTGCATGTTTCCGTGCAGCTGTGTGTTCAGCGGCTGCCCCAGGTATCCGTTCTCCTTGTTGACCTGCCAGATGATCGTCTGGTTGAAACCGGTTTGCCAGGTGGAGTCGTTGTACAGGAGGTTTAAGGTGATGAAGAGTTCCTTGTCGCTCACGCTGAACATGGGAAAATCGGTCCACAGGCCGTTGTTGAAGGGATCGCCGGGCAGGGTATAAAAGTTCCAGAGACCGCTGGAGCTGTTTCCCTGCGAAAATCCCAGAATGATGTTGCTGGTGGTATCGTTGAATCCGTTGAGAAAGGCGATGATGAAGCGGTCGCTGTCCGGATCATAAAGTATTTTCGGATCAAACTCTTCCATCGTCAGGCCGAGGCTGGCCACCAGCGAATGCAGGGTGACTGAACCGAATACCTGGTTGGTCGCCGTATTCTTGCCGTACAGCATGGTGTTGTTTACGCTGGCCACAAATCCTCCGTTGGAGATGGCCACATCGTTGTCGTTCGGCACATACAGGTTGAAGCCGTTACCGATAAAATTATCGAGCAACACCGGGGCATTGGCCGCGGTTTTTTGCGCTGAGGCCGGAGCCGCCTGCCGCCGCGAACGGTATTGCGCATCGAGCGAAGCTTTGACCTGGCGAACCAGGGCCCGGTCGGCGCCCGGATGCGGCTTGGGCAATTGCTGATGCTTCAGCACCGGCAGCCAGGGATCGCTTCCGGGACCCATGTTGTACACCGCTTTCAAAGGAAAGGTCATCACCGGCGAGGTGTAAACCTGTGCCTGAAGCTGTATGGAAATACACAGAACGAGAAGCAGTAATACTTTTTTCATGCAGGAGGGATTGTGAAAAGTAAAAATAATAAAAAGGTTCAGAATCTCCTCTATTCACAAACAGCACAATACCCCACACTACGGTCAAGCTACTCAAAGCGGCTCCGCGAGGGTCAGTCGGTAACAGAAAGCAAATTCCTTCATTTTCCGTCGAGGGGAGCTGCTTCCCCGAAATTTCAGATGAGCTGGAGGAGCTGCCTTTGCAGGCTCACCCGGGCATGCACCAGGTCGGCCAGGCGATCGATGGCCACGCGTTCCTGCTGCATGCTATCGCGGTCGCGGAGGGTCACCATGTGGTCTTCCAAAGTCTGGTGATCGATGGTGAGGCAGATCGGAGTGCCGATGGCGTCCATCCTGCGGTAACGCTTTCCGATGGAATCTTTCTCCTCGTAGAGGCACAGGTGATCCAGTTTGAGGCGGTCCATGATTTCACGGGCCTTCTCGGGCAAGCCATCCTTCTTCACCAGGGGGAGCACAGCGACTTTGTAAGGTGCCAGGAAGGGGGGTATGCGCAAGACCACGCGTGTGCTGCCGTCTTCCAGTTGCTCCTCCGTATAAGCCTGCGAAAGGGTCGCCAGGAAAAGACGGTCGAGACCGATCGATGTTTCAACCACGTAAGGGATATAATTCGCGTTTTCCTCCGGATCAAAATACTGCTGCTTTTTGCCGCTGTAGTGCTCGTGGTTGCGCAAATCGAAATCGGTGCGGGAATGAATGCCCTCGAGTTCCTTGAAGCCGAAAGGAAATTCAAATTCAATGTCGCAGGCCGCGTTGGCATAGTGTGCCAGCTTGATGTGATCGTGAAAACGGTACTTGCTCTGGGGAAATCCCAGGCTGTGGTGCCAGGCGATGCGGGTGGTCTTCCATTTCTCGTACCACTCCAGCTCGGTGCCCGGTTTTACGAAGAACTGCATCTCCATCTGCTCGAATTCACGCATGCGGAAAATAAACTGCCGCGCCACAATTTCATTCCGGAAAGCCTTGCCGGTTTGGGCGATGCCGAAAGGAATTTTCATCCGGCCGGTTTTCTGCACGTTGAGGAAATTCACGAAGATGCCCTGCGCTGTTTCCGGCCGCAGGTAGATGGTGCTGGACTCTTCGCTCAGCGATCCGAGCTGGGTACTGAACATCAGGTTGAACTGCCGTACATCGGTCCAGTTGCGCGTTCCGCTGACCGCGCAGGTGATCTCCAGGTCCAGGATGATCTGTTTCACTTCGGCGAGATCATTCGCCTCGAGTGCGTTTTTAAAGCGGATATTGATTTCATCGATCTTCTTCTGATTCTCCAGCACACGCGCATTGGTGGCGCGGAACATGGCTTCATCAAAATTCTCAAAGCGCGCAGCGGCTTTCTCCACCTCCTTGTTGATTTTGGCTTCGATCTTCGCCACATGCTCTTCAATGAGCACATCGGCGCGGTAGCGCTTCTTCGAATCCTTGTTGTCAATCAGCGGATCGTTAAAGGCATCCACGTGTCCGGAAGCCTTCCAGGTGGTGGGATGCATGAAGATGGCGGCATCGATGCCTACAATGTTTTCATTCAGCTGCACCATCGCCTTCCACCAGTAGTCGCGCAGGTTTTTCTTCAGCTCGGCACCCATCTGTCCATAATCGTACACCGCACTGAGTCCGTCGTAAATCTCGGAGGATTGAAAAATAAATCCGTACTCCTTGCAATGACTGATGATGTTCCGGAAGAGCTCTTCGCCGCTTAATTTCCTGGTGATGACTGTTGACATGGGCGCAAAAATAGTGCATTTCCCGGCTTTTGGCGACAGGTAGAAGCTAAAGACGGTTCCATTACTTTTGCAAGGCATGCAAACCATCTACCTCGATTACAACAGCACCACACCGGTCGACCCGCTGGTGCTGGAAACCATGCTGCCCTTTTTCACCGAGAAATTCGGGAACGCCGCCAGCAGGACGCACCGCTACGGCTGGACGGCTGAAGCGGTGGTGGAAAAGGCACGCGGACAAGTGGCCGGGATGATCGGCGCGGAACCCGCGGAAATAATTTTCACCTCGGGCGCTACCGAGTCGCTGAACCTGGCCCTACGGGGCGCAATGGAAGCCTACCGCAGCAAGGGCAGGCACCTGGTCGTTTGTGCCGCCGAACACAAGGCCGTGCTGGACACGGCCCGGGATCTTGCATTCAGCGGAGTGGAAACGAGTGTGTTGGGGGTTGACCACGAAGGAATCATCGACCTGCAGGAACTTGAAAAGCTCATCCGGGAAGACACCGTGCTGGTGGCGGTGATGCAGGCCAACAACGAAACCGGCGTGATTCAGGATGCGGAAGCCATCGGTCGTTTGTGTCGTGAACGGGGTACCCTCTTCCTCAGCGACAGCACCCAGGCCGCCGGAAAAATAAGGGTGGACGTACAGGAACAGCGCATGGACCTCTGCAGTTTATCGGCGCATAAACTGTACGGACCCAAAGGGGTGGGTGCTCTCTACGTGCGCAGAAAAAATCCAAGGGTGAAGCTGCTGGCTGAAATCAGCGGCGGGGGGCACGAACAGGGGCTCCGCTCCGGAACGCTCAACGTGCCGGGCATTGTGGGTTTCGGGGAAGCCTGCCAACTGGCGGCCGAACGGCTCTGGGAGTATGGCACACACACCTCGCGCTGGCGGACCTTTTTGGAACAGCAGCTCACCGTAGAAAGAAAACACGGGTTCATCAACGGCAGCATCCGGTCAAGACTGCCCAACACCAGCAACCTGTGTTTCCCGGGAATGCGGAGCGAACACCTCATCAAAGCCCTCCCCGAAATCGCGATGAGCATGGGCTCCGCATGTACCTCAGCCCTCCCGCAGCCCAGCCACGTTTTGCAGTCGATGGGACGCAAGGATGACGAAATTTTTTCAAGCGTACGCATCAGCATCGGCAAAGACACCACCGAAGCGGAGATCAGGGAAGCTATTTTACGTATAGGCATGGAGTTAGATAAAGCCGGCCTTACCCCGCCGGCCGTCTGAGACGCGGTACGGAGGGTGTATGGAAAGAGGTGGCAGGAAATGCCTGAAAAACGGAGGGTGGGCGGCCTGAACGGCCACTTTTTGTTCATAATTCCGCGGTACGGTTGATAATTTTCCGGGCATGGCATGTCCGGGCTTTGTACCTTTGTTCATCCCAGGGGTTTCGTGAAAAAAATGTATCCGATCAATTACACCGGACAAATTCTGCAGCGCTATGCGCTTCCCTCCACCTATTCGGTGATGAAGGACCAGCGCGGCTTCAACGATCTGGTCTACGAACTGGCGCAGGCGTTTGAATGGCCCTGGCATTTCAATGAAAAGGCCTTCATGCATTTTCCGGCTGAACTGATCACCGATTACATCCGCCGGACCCATCGCCTGTACCTGTTCCGGAAACTGCCGGAAATCGAGCAAAGCATCGGCTTGCTGCTGCAGGACTATACCGACGATCACCCCATCCTTTCGATACTTCGTGATTTTTATACGAGCTACAAGGTGGAGCTGAGTCTGCACATTTGTGAAGAGGAACAGCACCTGCTGCCTTATGTTGATTTCCTGGTGGAAACGCAGCAGAAAGGGCTCGACCCATACCGTTTCCTCCTGCAGCGTAAGCGCTATTCGCTCGCTGAATTTGAGCAGGATCACCACGATGATCACGAAAAGAGCCTGGAAGAAATCCGCGAAACCATTTTACTCCATGAACCGCCGGTCACGAATGCCACGCCCTACCGCATCCTGTTGCGACAGCTGGAGAATTTTGAAAGGGATTTAACGGTTCACGGACTGATAGAAGACCGTGTTTTACTCCCCAGGATGAAAATGCTGGAAGAAAAGCTGCAGCGGGATTTCGAGCAGATCGTAAAAAACAATTAGTGTTTCCTTCCGGATTATTTTCCTGATCCGTTCTCCCCTCTCCGGTAACATCCGGAGCAGATGCGCTGCTGCCTTCCGGCGATCTTACCGGAACAACGGTAGCCGGCTACACATCAGAAAGCGCTGAAAAAAGCCGCGAACGACCTCCTTCAGCGCTTCCGCATGCTCGTCAGAAAACGATTAAAAGTCTTCGTTGAATTTCAGCTCCTGGTCGGCCCGGTCAACACCCACGCCCGCTTTTTTGTATTCCGACACACGCTTCTCAAAGAAATTGGTTTTCCCTTCCAGCGAAATGGTCTCCATGAAGTCGAAGGGATTTTCGCTGTTGTACACTTTCGGATAGCCGAGGGAGTTAAGCAGCCGGTCGGCCACAAACTCGATGTACTGGCACATCATTTTCGAATTCATGCCGATGAGGTTCACGGGGAGGGCATCGGTTACGAATTCCTGTTCAATACGAACGGCATCGGTGATGATGGCATACACTTCCTCCTGGGTAAGTTTGTGCTTCAGCATGCCGTAGAGCAGGCAGGCGAAATCGCAGTGCAGACCTTCGTCGCGTGAGATGAATTCGTTGGACGTGGCCAGGCCCGGCATCAGACCGCGTTTCTTCAGCCAGAAGATGGAGCAGAAAGAACCGCTGAAGAAGATCCCCTCCACGGCGGCGAAAGCTACCAGGCGGTGAACAAAAGAGCCGTTGTCGATGTAACGCAGAGCCCACTCCGCCTTTTTCTTCACGCAGGGAACCGTTTCCATCGCATTGAACAAACGATGTTTTTCGGCAGGATCTTTCACGTAGGTATCAATCAGCAGGGAATACATCTCGGAGTGGATGTTCTCGATCATGATCTGAAAACCGTAGAAGCAACGTGCCTCGGGGAGTTGCACCGCATTCATCATGTTCACGGCCAGGTTTTCATTCACGATGCCATCGCTGGCCGCAAAAAACGCGAGCACATGAGTGATGAAGTGACGTTCTCCGTCATTCAGGCGCTCCCAGTCTTTCAGATCAACGGAAAGATCCACTTCTTCTGCCGTCCAGAAGCTGTTTTCAGCCTGTTTATACATGCTCCAGATCTTGTCGTATTTAATCGGGAAGAGCACGAAACGGTCTTTGTTTTCCTGCAGAAGAATTTCATCGTTGACGTAATGGTTTGCCATGAATGTTGAGTGTAAGGTATGATAAGAGGAGTGAAATCAGAACCAAAGTTCCTGCAGTACAAAAGAAGTTAAAACAGCCGCAACAGACAAAATTCACAGGGTCTTCTTTTGAACAGAATGCGATGTGTTTTGAACATCGACACAGGTCTGTACCGGGATGATTGCAATCAGGCGCGGGCCACCGCGGTTTCATCAGAAAAAAACAGCGCTTCTGAGGTGAAAACCACCGGGATTATCCACCGGACCGAAACCGGACACGGGTGATCCCTGATGCCTGGTTCGCCGACCTGAAAAACAAAACCCCGGCACCAGAACGTACCGGGGTTTCTATGTGTAGTGAAAGATTATCCCAGATAGGCTTTCAGCAATTTGTTTCTTGAGTTCTGGCGCAGTGTTTTGATGGCTTTCTCTTTGATCTGACGAACGCGCTCGCTGGTGAGGTCGAATTTCTCGCCGATCTCTTCCAGGGAGAGTCCGTGCTGGATACCAATGCCGTAGAACATCTTCACCACATCCTGTTCGCGCTCACTGAGGGTGGCGAGCGAACGGTTAATCTCTTTCTGCAGCGATTCGTTGATGAGGGCGGAGTCGGCACCGGGGCTGTCACCGTTTTCCAATACATCCAGCAAGGTGGAATCTTCACCCTGAACCAGGGGAGCATCCATGGAAACGTGTTTGCCCGGCATTTTCATGGTATTGGCCACCTTATCCATGGGCAGGTCGAGCACGGCGCTCAACTCTTCCGGGCTGGGTTCGCGCTCATATTTCTGTTCCAGTTCAGAGAAGGCTTTCTTTACTTTGTTGGCGGCACCCAACTGATTGAGCGGCAGCCGCACTATGCGTGCCTGCTCCGCCAAGGCCTGCATGATGCTCTGACGAATCCACCAAACGGCATAGGATATAAACTTAAATCCCCGGGTTTCATCAAATTTCTTGGCGGCCTTGATCAGTCCAAGATTTCCTTCGTTGATCAGATCGGGAAGGCTAAGGCCTTGGGTCTGATATTGTTTTGCCACTGAAACCACGAAGCGCAGGTTGGCGCGAACGAGTTTTTCGAGGGCTTTCTGATCGCCCTGGCGAATGCGGCGGGCTAATTCTACTTCTTCTTGTGCGGTGATGAGTTCTTCTTTACCAATTTCCTGCAGATACTTCTCAAAAGAGGCGCTTTCGCGATTGGTGATGGATTTCGTGATCTTTAGTTGACGCATATCTTACTGTTTATTAGTTCTTTACACACGAAAAGCATCCGGGGGATTGTCTTTCAAACAGGTGCGCAAGTTACGCATTAAAACGTGCTTGTCAACACCTTTTTTTAACCTGAATTTAATTTACCAACGGTGCGCTGTTCAATTCCCCTGATTCAGAGGTTTTTCAAACGAAAAATATCCGGCAATATTTTAGCAGGAGTAAAAAACAGGGCCCTACACCTTATATATAATACACCCGGTACTGTTGATAAACCTCCCTCTGCTTCATCTGCCATGGACCTGTTGAATAGTAAATTAGACCTCTGATAATGTACCATAGTCATGAAAATCAACAGGAATCAGCAGAAAGAATTGAAGAAAATCGACCACTGCCTGCAACAGGTGGAAGAACTCAGCGAACAATTCAACCTGGACCTGGAAGACATCACCTTCATGACCAGTTTCCCTGATATTTCCCTGCAACTAAAAAAGGAAGTTTTTTCCCGAAACAAAAGCCGTCAGGAAGTTTTTGAAATCTCCCGCCGCGAAGCCGAAAGGAAGAGTGCGAAAATGATCCGCTGAATTCCGGTCGTTCCTATTCACCCTGCTCCGTTAATTTTCCTTATTTTTTGGCTCTCAAAAATCCATCGTCCCTGATGAAGAGGGCTTTAGCATTGTTCACCCGGCATCCCCGTAAAAAATCCCTGCGCATTCGTCTGCTCATTTTCATCCTGTTTCTTATTTCGGTACATCAACAAGCCGGGGCACAGGAGGGCGACTTCTATGAATACCTGGGCACCTCCACATCGGTCAACGATTTCCTGAAACCACAGTTCAGCCGGCGTCCCCTTCCCTTCGCGGGCAATGAAGCGATCAACAAAAAACGTTTGCAGCAGGCGGTAGCCGAACGCCACGACAGGGGCATCGTCCAGGCCGCCGGCCATCTCGGGCTGATCTATCTGAAAAAAGAAGATCCGGCCACCGCGCTGAAGTATTTCAGCCAATCGCTGGAATCGGCGCAAAAGCTGAAAGACGACAAAGCGGCGGGCGTAGCGCACATACAATGCGGACTGGCCCGGCAGCTTTTGGGTGATTTTTCGGCTGCGCTCAACAGTTATGAGCAGGCGACCCTGCTGGTCTCCGTTCAGAACCTTCCCAAAGTCAGCGCTTACCTCCTGGCCCAGAAAGGACAATGCTATCTTTCCCTTCGTGAATTTCCAAAGGCGGAAGAATCCTTTTTGCGTGCCGCAAAAGCCTATGCGAGCCTGCAACTGAACCTGCAAACCGCAGCCTGTTACAACAGCGCCGGGGAAGTGCAGCTGCGGCAGAACGATTACAAGCGCGCCCTGGAGAGTTTTAACGCGGGCATAAATGTGATTGCTCCCGGCAAAGAAAACAGCCTGCTTGCCATCTTGTACCGCAACATGGGACTCACCGAGTTCAAGCGGGGCAAATTTGAAGAGGCCATCAACTATTTCCGAAAAAGCCTGAGCTTCGACCAGCAGCTGCTGGTTCACAAACTGGTGAAGGATGCCTACATGCAGCTGTTTACCCTGTACAGTTTCAGCAACAATTTCGCGAAGGCAGACTATTACCACGAAAAGTACCGTTCACTGAAAGACTCCCTGGCTACCGCGGTGAAGAAAGCGCCGGGCAACAAAGCGCAACTGAAATCGGAACTGGAGGAGAAGCTGCGGGTAATCGAACTGCTGCAAAAGCAAAGCCAGGAACAGGCCCTGGCCACCAATGCCCGCCAGCTGGAGCTGAGCCAGATGATCACCAAGGCGGACATCGAGCTCCACCAGAAGGACCAGGCTCTGGAAGCGAAGACTGCAGAAGTGGAGCAGCTCACCAGGGAAAAAGCCATCCGGGAACGCGACCTCGCCAGACAGGAATTGCTGATCAGTAATCAGAAAAATTTCCGTAACTTGCTGATCGCGGTATCGGCCGTAGCGTTGCTGCTCGTGTTGCTGCTGTATAACCGCTATGCCTTAAAGAAAAAATCCAATCAGAAATTGCAGGATTCAAACCGGGAACTGGAAGATACGCTGAAGCAGTTGCGGGCTACACAGGATCAACTGATTCAGAGTGAAAAGATGGCGTCGCTGGGCCAGCTCACCGCCGGCATTGCCCATGAAATTCAAAACCCGCTCAACTTTGTCAATAATTTTTCGGAAGGAGCCCAGGATGTACTGGACGAATTTCTGGAGGCCAGGAGCGAGGAGGAAAGATCGGAACTGGCCAAAGAACTTCGGGAAAGCCTGAAGAAAATCAACCAGCACGGACGGCGCGCCGAACGCATTGTAAAAAGCATGCTTCAGCACAGCCGGCAGGGCAACGGCGAAATGGAACTGAGCGACCTGAACCAGTTGCTGCACGAATCCATCCACCTGGCCTACCACGGCATGCGCGCCACGCACAAGGATTTTCAATGCTCCCTCGAGGAGGATCTGCAGGCCGATATCCCCAGGCTGTCGCTCATCCCGCAGGACATCAACCGGGTGTTCCTGAACATCGCCAACAATGCCTTTTATGCCCTGAGTGAAAAAGCCAGGAAAAACCCGGGGAGCAGAAGCATTTTCAGAGTCAGCTCCAAAGTCCGGGACGGACAGGTGGAAGTGCGCCTCAGAGATAACGGTCCGGGTATACCGAAAAAGGTTTCCGAACAGATCTTTCAGCCTTTCTTCACCACCAAACCCACCGGACATGGGACGGGTCTGGGTCTCAGCATGAGTTACGACATTATCACGAAAGTACACCAGGGAAAAATCGAACTGCAGAGTGCGGAAAATGAATTCACCGAATTCATCATTACCCTGCCCCTCGCTGTAAATCAAAATGCCAATGAAGCTTAGGCTGCTGATTGTGGATGATGAAGAAGACGTGGAATTGCTTTTCAGGCAGCGCCTTCGTAAAATGAGCCGGGATGGCCAGGTAGAACTGGACTTTGCCTTCTCGGGAGAACAGGCGCTGGACCTCCTGCAGCAATCCGCACCACCGGCTATCACCCTGATTCTGTCCGACATCAACATGCCGGGCATGTCGGGCTTTGAACTGCTTGAAAAAGTGAAGCGCGATTACCCCGGACTAAAGGTTATGATGATCAGTGCCTACGACGACCATGAACACGAGAAGAAGGCACGCACGCTCGGCGCCGACGACTTCATCCCAAAACCGGTCGATTTCAAACGGCTCGAAGAAAGACTCCATAGCCTGGCGGAAATGTAAAGGGCAGCACCGCCGGTAAAAAACACCAGAACCAACACCTTGAATCACCTTGTGACCCCACTGAAGAACAAACCATGTTGATCCATCCGGCTATACAGCGGGAAGTAAATTCTGCTTCCGGTAAAAGAAAAGGTTCCGTCGTGCCGGTGCTGCTGCTGCTGCTTTTGGCAGGACCGACGGTAGCGCAAAAAAAAGCGGTCTTGATCAATGCCAGTCTGAGCCAGCCGGAAAAGCCCATCGCCTATACCGGGGTCGACAATGTTATCATGCTGCGTGGTGATTTGAAAGGAAGTTACATCCGCCTGGAACGCAGCGGCGGAGATATTGAAATGCGGGCAGGCATGGCCGTTAAAACCGTTTTGCGGTATGATCAGGAAGGGCTTGATACCCTCCGGGTTTACAGCGACGGGCAACTGGTGATCGAAAAAGTGTACACCATCAAAAAGCCAGGCCCCTATGCAGCCGCACCGGCCGACTGCAGCGATCCCTTGCTGACCAGGGAGGCCCTGCTGAAAGCAGGCAAACTGGAGCTGACCATGCCCGGAACCTGGTACAAAGCCAGGGGAAAGGTGCTGTCCTACACCGTGTCGGTACAGGATGCGGAAGGCAGAAGTCAGGGCAAATACAAAATGGAATCGGCCCCCTTCAGCGAAGCCTTAAAAACCGTCCTGGGCCGCCTGTCCTCCGGAAGTCAGCTGCACATCAGCAGCATCAAAGGACTCAGCTCGGAAGGAACGGTACTCAGCCTGCCGGATTTGAAAATCAGCATCAAATAATTACCTTTATATACATTCAACCATGTCAGACGCTACCCATATTTTATTCGTTGATGACGAGCCCGACCTGGAAGTACTGGTCAAGCAGCGTTTCCGCAAACACGTCAGGGAAGGCAACCTCAAACTGAGTTTTGCGCTGAACGGCGAACAGGCGCTCGGAAAGCTGAAAGAAGATGCCAGCATCGGCATCATCGTAACAGACATCAACATGCCGGTCATGGACGGGCTGACCCTGCTCAATGAGCTGAAAGCCCTGCAAAGGCCGCTTCGCGCCATCGTGGCATCGGCCTACAGCGACATGACCAACATCCGGACCGCCATGAACCGCGGCGCCTATGATTTTGTGACCAAGCCCATCGACTTCACCGACCTGGAAACCACGATTGAAAAAACCATCAACGACTTACAAGTCATCCTTGAAGGTTTGCGCGCCAAAGAACATCTGAGCGTAGCCGTTGAAGAAAAGGAAATGGCGGAACAGAGCGCGCGCTTCAAGCAGCAGTTTCTTGCCAACATGAGCCACGAGATCCGCACCCCGCTGAATGCCGTGGTGGGAATGACCAACCTCCTCCTCGACAAAGGGCCCCGCGATGACCAGATGCGCTACCTGAATGCCATGCGGCAGGCCAGCCACAACCTGCTGAACATCATCAACGACATTCTGGATATTTCAAAAATCGAAGCCGGAAAAATTCTGCTCGAACAAATTGATTTCAACCTCGAGGAGACGGTGGACGGGGTGTACCAGACCCTGCACCTGAAAGCAGAGGAGAAAAAAATAAACCTGGTGTATACCCTCTCACCCGACGTACCAAAATGGGTGAAAGGAGATCCGACCCGCCTCACGCAGATCCTCACCAACCTGACCGGCAATGCCATCAAGTTCACTCCGGAAGAAGGCAGGATCACCATCCGCGTTTCGAAAGAAAGCGGGAAAGATCCGGTATGGCTGAAGTTCGAAGTGGAAGATACCGGGATTGGCATCTCACCGGATCAGATTCATAAAATTTTCGAAAGCTTTTCACAGGAAAGCAGCGACACCACCCGCAAATTCGGAGGTACCGGCCTTGGCCTTACCATCAGCAAACAGCTGGTGGAGTTGCAGGGAGGTACCCTGCAGGTCAGCAGCACCAAAGGCCTGGGCACCACCTTCTGGTTCCTCATACCCTATGCTCAGGGAACGGAAATCATCAAAGATGCGAAGGCGGGACACCTGGAATTCAACCGGCAGCTAACAGTATTGCTTGCCGAAGATCAGCCCATGAACCAGATGGTAGCCGTCGATACGCTGGAAAGCCTCTTTCCGGGCATCGTCATCGATGTGGCCAACAACGGACAGGAAGCGCTCGATCACGCCGGAACGAAAAAGTATGACCTGATCTTCATGGATGTGCACATGCCGGTGAAAGACGGTTATTCCGCCACCCGCGAAATCCGGGCTTCCGCCGGGCCCAATGCCGCTACGCCCATCCTGGCCCTTACCGCCAATGCCGTCAGGGAAGAAATTGATAAATGCCTTGAGTCGGGGATGAACCGCCACCTGGCCAAGCCTTTTGACCCCGACAAGCTTAAGCAGACCGTGATCGAACTGGTGGGGTGATACAAACTACCGGAAGCGGGAGGTCTGGAGAAAAATCACCCTCCCATCCGTTCCGGAACCGGTGCCCGCCACGCTTTGCCCGGGCCAGTGGCAAGGAAACACCGGGGGATTTAATTTTTTGTTTAACCTTAAATACTATAATTTTACGGCATGGATCAGCAAGGCCCGTTGACCGATCTCAGCTATTTACGCAGTCTGACCGGTGGAGCAAGCGACAAAATGTCGAAATACATCCGGATGTTCTTAACCGGTGCCCCCATCAGCATTCAGCAGATGGATTTGTACATGATGAGTAAGGATTGGTCGGGCTTGCGCCAGACGGCCCATGCACTGAAGCCCCAGCTCGGCTATTTTGGCGCCAAGGGAACAGAAAATCTAATCAAGGAGATTGAGCGTATGTCGGGCGACCAGGTAGAACTGGAACGCATCCCCGAAATGCTCGAGAATTTCCGCAGTCAATATGAAATCATCAGTGCGGAACTCGAACAATCCCTTCGTGAAATAGGCAATTAAATCCATCATGGCAGACAAAACACTCGTTTTTATTGTTGATGACGAACCCCTTCAACGGGACATGCTGAAAGATCATCTTTCCAAGATGTCATCCTATGAAGTACACGACTTCCCCACCGGAGAAGAGTGCATTGCCGCCGCCAGGGTACGCCAACCCAATATTGTATTTCTTGATTACAACCTGAATTCGCAGGTGAAGGAAGCCATGGACGGCATCGATGTATTGAAAGAACTTAAAAACATTCAGCCCGACATGGAAGTGGTTATGATTTCGGGTCAGGATAAAATTGAAGTGGCCGTGAACTCCATGAAGTATGGCGCCTTCGATTATATCGTAAAGGGAGAGGGCGCTTTTCTGAGAGCTGAAAAAGCCGTTTTCAACATTTACAGGTTCCACAAACTGCAGGGCAATGCCACCCGCTACAAAAAACTGATGTTGTTTTTCGGTGTGGGCATGCTGGTGATGATTGCCATTGTGATTTATCTTCAGACCTCCGGCTACATCCGCTCGAGTCCGGGCTGGTATTGAGCCTTCGCGGAAATTTGCGGATCACGGCTATACGAAACTACAAGGCCCCGATGGAGTAAAACTTCTCCCGCCTCTCTGTCTGCCCGCTGAATGCCCGATGCGGTCGTCCGGTCTTTTTTTGCCGAAGTACGATATTATTAGTACGTATACCTTTGCAACTTTTACTACGCTTTTTAATCAGCCTCATGGCGGCAGCGGGGACACGGCAATCAGGGCACCTTTGATCCGGATTAAATTCACCCTGCCACGAACGGATGCGTTGCGGAGCGTTCACATTACGTGGATAACGACAGCGGCTATGCGCTGGTCGAGGAAGCGTTTCAGCCTGCGTGAACAGCAGTAACCATTCGTATCCGA
>JAEUTF010000037.1 GCA_016788185.1 Bacteroidia bacterium
TTCTGGAAGAAAGGCGGTCGCGGCGCTTTACTGTATTATTATCTCTGGCAGTTTTTCCTGCCGGGATTTGTTAAAAGCAGGAAGCTGGAGTTTGATATCGTACACAACCTGAATTTTCACAACGACTGGACCCCTTCCATGTTGTGGAGGCTGCACAAGCCCTTTGTATGGGGACCCATCGGCCACCATCCGCGCATCCCCAGGGATTATGTGTTGCACGTCTACGGCTGGAAGACGTTCCTGCTGGAAGAAATGAAATGGCTGATGAAAAAATATTTCTGGAAGATGGATCCGCTGCTCCGGCAGACCGTGAGTCATGCCGATACCGTGCTGACCATGAACTCCGGCGTGGAAAGGGTGCTTCATCTCCCCAAAAGCAAGGTCATTCACATGCCTTCGGTCAGTACCGAAGCCCCTACGGGGATACGACAGGTGAGAAAGGGAGAGGGTTTTACCGTACTCTCGGCCGGACGCTTTGTGCCGCTGAAAGGCTTCGACATCACGCTGCGCGCCTTTGCCCGTTTTTATCACCAGTTGCCGGACTTTCAAAAGGCCGCCACGCGCCTGGTACTGGTGGGTGACGGGCCGTACAAGGAGTACCTCATCAAACTGGCGGGGGAGCTGGAAATTCAGCCGCAGGTTACTTTTATCGCCTGGCTGCATCGCTCCGACTTCAGGAAATTATACACGGAATCCGACATCTTCCTGTTCCCGAGTCACGAAGGCGCCGGCATGGTGGTGGCCGAGGCGCTGTCGTACGGACTACCGGTAATCTGTTTCCGTAACGAAGGCCCCGGTGAATTTGTCAGCGCCGAATGCGGCATAACGGTACCCTACAGCCGTTACAATACCAGCATCACCCGTTTCGCCGAAGGGCTGCGGCTGCTGCATGACAACCGCCGTCTTTATGCCCAGCTTTCGGAAGGTGCCCGCAAGGTATACCGTGAACGCTTCAACTGGGATGCCAGAGGCGAACAGCTGCGCGATGTGTACGCGGACCTGGTACGTAAAGCCGGCTGACATGCAGAAGGAAAAGAGCAGCATTGTGGCCGTACATCTGCTGAATGATTTCAGCGGAAGTCCTCTCGTATTCATGCAGGCCCTGCAGGCCTTACAGGCTTCGGGACACCGCATCGCCATCTATACGTCCGGCACCCGGGCCGGTTTTCTCGACCAGGTAGAAGCCGAGCGCCACCGTTTCCCCTACCGTTTTTTCAGCAACGTCCTCCTGCGCCTGACCGCGTTTTGCTTCAGCCAGATCTTTCTGTTCTTTCAGCTGCTGAAATACCGGAGAAAGGATGTGGTGATTTACGTGAACACGCTCCTGCCCTTCGGGGCGGCGCTGGCCGGCCGCCTCATGGGAAAAAAAGTGATTTACCATGTGCACGAAAGTTATACCCGCCCCCTGGTCTTAAAAAAATTTCTTCGCGGAGTAGCCGCTGCCACGGCGGATACCGTTTTCTATGTTTCGGATTACCTGCTGCGCGAAGAGAAGCTGGAGGGCGTGAAAGCCCGTGTGGTGTACAATGCCCTTCCCGAAGAATTTGTAAGAAAAGCCAATACCAGTGAATATCTACCCTCCAATGCCGGCCTTTTCCAGGTATTGATGGTTTGTTCACTCAAAGAATACAAGGGTGTTCCCCAGTTTGTGAGCCTGGCGGCCCGTCATCCCGCGCTGGCCTTTGAACTGGTGCTGAATGCCACCGGAGATGAAATCGCGGCGTATTTTAAGGAGACGGAGCTCCCTGCCAACCTGAAGGTTTTCCCCGTTCAGAAAAACCTGGATCCCTTTTACCGGCGCGCCAGCCTGGTGGTCAACCTCACGAACCCCGGCCGTTGCATTGAAACTTTTGGCATGACCCTCCTGGAAGCCATGTGTTATGGCGTGCCCGTCATCGCGCCGCCGCTGGGTGGTCCGGCCGAGCTGGTGGAAGAGCAGAAAAACGGATTTGCCATCGATGTGAGGGATGAAGCCACGCTCGATTTCAGGCTGAATTACCTGGCGGCCAACCCTGATTTTATGGAGCGGCTTTCGGACGGTGCACGGCAGACGGCGCAGCGTTTCGGGTCCGGCCGCTTCAGCGAATCGGTGGTCCGCACGATCGAGGGGATACAGGATTGATGTAAGGAATGCAGGGCTTTTTTACCGTACTTTTTTACCGGAACTGAAACCTTCTTCTAAAGGGCTGATCCGTAGGCAGGAATTGCAGTTTTCGATGTTGGCGTGAGCCGGCTGCCTGTTTTTTATTGTGCAAGAATCGGCGTTTTCTGCCTGTTTTTCCGCAGAACCTTACATCGTAAGGTCCCGTACAAAATTGCTAAAGCGGATCCTCCCTCAGGAGTGTAAATTAATTGCAGATCAACGAAGACCCACCTCGAAGCATGATGCAGAAGTTACGTGTAGCAATCATTGGAACCACGGGATTACCGGCCCGCTACGGCGGTTTTGAAACCCTGGCACATCACCTGGTTGATCAACTGGGCAGTGAAACAGACCTGACGGTCTATTGCAGCAGCAAGTATTTTGCGAAGTCCGGCAAGCGCCTCAGCACCTACCAGGGTGCAAAACTGGTGTACCTTCCCTTAAATGCCAACGGCTATCAGAGCATCCCGTACGACGTCCTTTCCATCCTGCACGCCGTACGACGCAATGATGTACTGCTCTTGCTCGGCGTTTCCGGCGCCATTCTGCTTCCCTTTCTGAAGCTGTTTACCCGGAAGCCGGTGCTGGTGAACATCGACGGGCAGGAGTGGAAACGCCCGAAATGGAACTGGCTGGCCAGAAAGGTGCTGGCCTTCAGCGAGCGGCTGGCCGTTCGTTTTGCCGATACCGTGATCGCTGACAACAGGGTGATCCAGCATTATGTGCAGGAACAGTACGGACGCCGCGACACCTGGCTGATAGAATACGGCGGCGATCATGTTTCCAGAAAGGAAATTTCACAGGAAGACATCGCGCGTTATCCCTTCCTGCAACAGCCCTATGCCTTTAACGTAAGCCGCATTGAACCGGAGAACAACATCCACATGATACTGGACGCTTTCAGCCGGACTCCCGGACATCAGCTGGTGATGGTAGGGCTGTGGAACCACGGAAAGTACGGTATCGGATTGCGGGAGAAGTACCGGAATTTCTCCAACCTGCATTTGCTCGACCCGATTTACGACCAGGATCAGCTCAATATATTGCGATCTAACGCTAAAGTATATGTGCATGGTCATAGCGCCGGCGGTACCAATCCAAGCCTGGTGGAAGCCATGTGCCTGGGACTTCCGGTGCTGAGCTACGGCATCAGCTATAACCGTGAAACCACCAACCACCGGGCACGGTACTTCAATTCATCGGAGGAAATCCTGGAGCAGTTGCAGAAATTTGACGGGCAGGTTTACCGACGTATGGGCGAGGAACTGGAGCAGTATGGCCGCCAGCGTTACAGCTGGGAGCGCATCGCCGCCCTGTACGCCGCCGCCTTCCGGAACGAAGATCCTGCCCTGGCACGACTGACGCTTGAACTGGCGTCAAGACCGTCAGAAAAGATACAGATCACCGGTGTTCCAAGCCGGGAAAAAGCAGCATGAGGCG
>JAEUTF010000201.1 GCA_016788185.1 Bacteroidia bacterium
GCTCCCCCTCCTGGGCTCGAACCAGGGACCCCATGATTAACAGTCATGTGCTCTAACCAGCTGAGCTAAGGAGGAATAATCCTCTCTCTGTTTTGCAGGGAGAGGACCATGTTTCCGGCTCTGGCCACCATGAATTTAAGCGAAGCGCATAATTCATGGCTAAAACACGTGCAAGGGGCACTTGGGAAAGAACGGCCGTAATGCCACCTCTCAACGGAGAGTTTCATTACGGGGTTGCAAAAATAAGGGATGAATTCTAAAATAGCAAAGGCTTTACGTTATTTAATTGGCCTAAAATCAGTTATATACAAAATACCACTCAGTCGAATTTGGTGAATTTTCGGGATATGATCCCCAATGTGGTCGTCGCCGATACAACATAGGTCCCGGCCGGAAGGTGGCGGATATCGATTTCGGCTTTGCCGGATACATTCAATCCGCGCAGCAGGATCAGGCTGCGTCCCATCAGATCCCGGATGTTGAGCTCAAGCATCCGGATCTCCTGGTCGCTGAGGCTCAGGGTCAGCTGGCTTTGTGGGGGGTTGGGGTATAAGAGAAGTTCTTCCTTCATCTCCGGATTTTCCAGCCCGGTCACCGTGCCATTGAAACTCAGATTGTCTACCCAGAGGTAGTCGTCGTCGAAAGGCTGTGCCCCGCTGGCCGAAAGGACGATCATACAGGAGTCGGGGTTGTTGCCATCGGTATAAACAAGGGGAATGCTGAAATTGGCCCAACTCATGGCCATGCCGACCAATACCCGGTGGGCTGAAGCGACCGGAATACGCTGATTGCCATCCCACCGGCTGAGCAGAACATCAATGTATCCCTGGCTGGTACCAAAGATCATGTGTTGCCAGCTTCCGTTGAGGCTGGCCGGCCGCAGGCTAAAGGGAAATCCCGATTCCGGAAGCAGGGTGCTGCTGTTGATGCTGCCGCTTACCGCGATGCCCGGCACCACGCCCAGGGTTCCTGCGCTCCTGCTGGTGACTTTGATGTAATAATTTCCCGGGTTTCCGGGTGTGGCCCGGGTAACCGTCAATACGGTAAAAGGAGCAGTAAGGGAATTGAGCGTAGCCCAACCGTCGGGCTCGAGGTAAGCGCCCATGTTGGTCCAGTTTTCAAAGCCGGCATTGGGTATGCTTTGTGCCGGACTCAGGGAGGAAAGGAGCAGCAGGAAGGGGAGGAGGATTTTTTTCATCGCGAGGTAGTGTATGCAAAGGTAGTTCTACACCGGCCCCGGAACCCACCGCTGCGGTGTGCTTTGGCTATGATATTGATCAGCAATTGATCTGAACTCCATGCCACGCCAGCGAAGTTTCTTTCTTCCCACACCCCAACCACCGCTGAGGACCTAAAACATCCTGTACGGAAGGAGGAAGGTATGGCAATCCTGAGTAATTTCGCAGGCGGCAAAAATCGCCAGCTAAAAAAATCGCCCATGAGCCTGCTTGTAATCGGTACCGTCGCCTTCGACGCCATTGAAACGCCCTTCGGCAAAACAGATAAAATTATCGGAGGTGCAGCGACCTATGCATCGATGTCCGCTTCTTTTTTCAAGAAACAGATCAACCTGGTGTCGGTGGTGGGTGAAGACTTCCCGCAGGAAGCGATCGGCATGATGCAGCAGCGCGGGATCAGTACCGAAGGTCTGCAAATCAAAAAAGGGGAAAAAACATTTTTCTGGTCGGGCAAGTACCACGAAGACATGAATTCGCGCGATACCCTCGATACACAGCTCAACGTGTTGAGCACCTTCGATCCGGTGATCCCCGAGGCTTATCAGGACTGTGAATTCCTGATGCTGGGCAACCTGATGCCCAGCGTGCAGATGTCGGTGTTGCAGCGCCTGAAGAAACGTCCGAAGCTGGTGGTGATGGATACCATGAATTTCTGGATGGAGATTGCCCTCAACGACCTCCTCAAAATGATATCCATGGTCGATGTGCTGACCATCAACGATGCGGAAGCCCGTCAGCTGACCGGCGAATATTCACTGGTGAAGGCGGCGCGCAAGGTGCTGGCCATGGGCCCGAAATACCTGATCATCAAGAAAGGGGAACACGGCGCCCTGCTTTTTCATGAGAACAATGTATTTTTCGCACCTGCCTTGCCGTTAGAAGACGTGTTTGATCCTACCGGAGCCGGCGACACCTTTGCCGGTGGCTTCATCGGCTACCTGAGCAGCAGCGGCGACATCTCCTTTGATGCCATGAAGCGCGGGGTGATTTACGGCTCGGCCATGGCTTCTTTCTGTGTCGAGAAGTTCGGCCTGGAGCGTATCGTGAACCTCAGCGAAGGCGAAGTGGACGAACGGGTGCAGCAGTTCATCGACCTGGTGCAGTTTGACATCACCCTGGTATAAGGCGGCTATCCCTGCCGGGATCCTGGCGGGCTGCACGCCCTCCTGTGGAGCATGGAATATCTTCTGGTGCAATGCGCCGGAAGTCTTCGGCCGCCTCCTATTCTTCCGCCTTGTTTTTTAACTGCATCAGCAAGGTGTAGGCATTGTCGAGCACAATTGTTTGGGGCAGTTCCCGCCTGGCATCCACCGCCATCACTTCAACAAACCCGCTCTCTTTGATCCCTGTCAGGACCTGCAACATGGTGAATTTTCCTCCCCCGTCATCGGCGAACAGGTAGCTTTTGTCCTGGAAATTCACCAGGGCTTTTTCAGGCACCACGGGAACGGTTCTTTGCTGAACATCAATCTCGGCATTCATGAACATGCCGGGCAGCAGGGTCTTGTCGTAACGTTCAAAATGGCAATGCACCTCTACGCTGCGGTGTTCGTCCAGTTCCTTTCCGATCAGGATGATTTCGCAGGGATATTTCTTTTCGGGATGGGTGTTGGTCCAGGTTTTTACTTTTTGTCCGATCGACAATTGCTGAATGTCTTTTTCAAAGACGGTCATGTTGAGGTGTATATCCTCCGGATCCACCAGTTCAAAAAGGATATCGCCCGGCTGGATGTACGCGCCGATGTTCACCTTTACGCTGGCCACATAGCCGTCAATGCCCGAACGGATGGCTACACTTCTGGAGATGGTGTTTTCGTTCAGGTTAACGGGATCAATGCCGGCCAGTTGAAGCTGTTCCGACAGGGATCGGATCAACACCTTGCCCGTTTTGTAGGCGGATTCGGCTTCCTGAAAAATTTTGTCGCTGCTGGCTTTGTTCCGGTTGAGATCCTGTTGCCGGAGGAACTCCTGTTCGAGTTGTCTGCCTCTGATGAGGGCGGTGAGGTAATCCTGCTGCAGCTGGATGAGTTTGGGATCCTCCATGATGGCCAGTTCCTGCCCTTTGCGGATGTGCATGCCCGGGAGGAGCCTCGTCGATTTCAGATAACCTCCGGGAGGGAAGGTAATGGCAATCATGTTTTGCGGCGGCACATCGATGATTCCGTTCACCTGAAGGCGCGATGACATACTCCTGTTTTCAATGGGGCCTGTCCGGATGCCGGCGCGCCGCAACTGCTCCGGGTTCAGCTGAACCGTGTTTTCAGCGGCCGGCTGCAGGGTGTTTTCTGTACTTTCTTCCTTGGTTTGGCAGGAGAAGATCAGAAAGGTCAGAAGGAGGAAGCTATATTTTTTCATGGGGTTTATTTTTTTCCGGCCAGTGTGTGCATGCGGATGAGGGCCCGCCGGTACAGCCTTTGTGTTTCGTAATAGTGTTGTTGTGTCTCGGTTGATTTCGTCATAAGCATCACCCATTGCATGTAATCAATGTCGCCTCCCGATAAGCGTTGGGCGGCTTCGGCTCCGATGCGTAGTGCGCCCGGCAGCCCGTTCTCCCTGTACCATTTCATGTGTTCGCTGTACAGGCTGAGTTCGGCGCGGGCGCTGCTGTATTCGCTTTTGAGTTGTTCCGCTTTGGCCAGCGTTTGCTGGGCGGCAATGGCCTCTTCAATTTTAAGGGATTGTACCCTGCTGACGCGGAAGTTCCAGAACAGGGGGAGACTCAGCCCGACCTGGATGCCGTCAAAGCGGTCGTCTCCGTTGAAATACCGGTCGCTGTCGCCCACCCTTTGCCAGCCTTTGAGGGTCTGGTTGAAATAGCCGATGTTGAGGCCGGGCCAGGACATGGATTTCTCGAGCAGGGTGTGGGCATGCGCCCTTCTTTCTTCCTGCTGCAGCGCCAGGAGCGCAGGGTGAACCTGAATTAAACTGCTGTCGTAGCGGTCGGCCAGTTTTAATTCCGGATTGAAATTTTCCAGATCAGCCACTACGGTGGAGGTGGTATGAAGGAGGATGTTGAGCTGTTCATTCAGCTTGTTCAGTTCCGCCTGTTTTTGCATGCGGGCCAACTGCCATTCGCCCCTGAGCAGTTCGGCATAGGCCGCTTCGCCGGCGGTACTGCTTCCTTTCTCCTGCAGCAGGCGGGCGCTCTCCGCATAGACCGAATAGATGGAGTCGGCGTTTTTTAACACATGGAGCTGCTGGTCCAGGGCATGGAGATCGGTGAAGATCATCCATACCTTCTCGCTGATCAGCAGGCGTTCATCCTCCAGTTGCCGCCCGGCGGCTTCGATGGCAGCCCGTCCCGCCTGGCTTTTGCGTATAGCGCTGAACGGTAGTTGCAGTTCCTGGCTGATGATTATTTTCTGGTCGTTGTTCAGACTGTTCACCTGTCCGAACTCGCCGCTCAGCGAGGTGCTTCCCGGCTCCCAGCTGCTTTTTTTCACATGTTGATGATACTCCACACGCAGGCGCTTCGCCGTTACGGAAGGATTTTTCATGGCGGAGTCGATGGCGGCTTCAAGGCTGATTTTATCCTGCGCGCTTACCGGCATTCCGGGAAGCAGCAGCAAAAGGAGGACGACGGCTTTTTTCATGCTTCTTTTGTTGATCCAGTTTTGCCGGTTGATGTAGAGTATGGGCACCAGCACCAGGGTGAGGAAAGTCGCGGAGATCAGTCCGCCGATGACCACCGTGGCGAGGGGCCTTTGCACCTCCGCGCCGGCGCCGTTGCTCAGGGCCATGGGCAGAAAACCCAGCGAAGCCACCGCGGCCGTCATCAGCACCGGCCGTAAGCGGGTGCGCGTGCCCCGGCGTACGATGTCGAGGGGGTCGGTGATGCCCTCCGCGCGGAGCCGGTTGAATTCGGTGAGCAGAACAATGCCGTTGAGCACCGCCACGCCGAAGAGGGCGATGAACCCGATGCCCGCGCTGATGCTGAAGGGGAGTCCGCGCAGGGCCAGCGCGATGATCCCCCCGATGGCCGACAGCGGGATGGCCGTGAAGATGAGCAGCCCCTGCCCCAGCGAGCCGAAGGCGAAATACAACAGGAGAAAAATCATGGCCAGGGCCAGCGGGACGGCTATGCTTAACCGTTGTCTGGCTTCGACCAGATTTTCGAAGGCGCCTCCGTAGGTGATGTAATATCCCGGCGGCAGCTGGATGTTTTCACCGACTTTCTTCTCCAGGTCTTTTACAATACTCTGCACATCGCGTCCCCGCACGTTGAACCCCACAATGATTCTCCGCTTGGCATCCTCGCGCTGGATCTGGTTCGGTCCGTCTTTCACTTCCACCTCCGCCACCTGGTAGAGGGGGATCTGTAACCCACCCGGAGTAGGTACCAGCAGGTTTTTTACATCGTCCACATCCTTGCGCAGGTCGAGGGCCAGGCGCAGCACCAGGTCGAAGCGCCGCTCGCCTTCAAACACCTGACCGCTCACCTGCCCGGCAAAGGCGGCGTTCACCACTTTGTTGACTTCCGCCAGCGCGACGCCATACTGCGCCAGCGCCTGGCGGTTGTAGCGGATGACAATCTGCGGCATGCCGGTCATGCTCTCCACATAAAGGTCGCGGGTACCCTCCACCTCACGGGTCAGTTTTCCGAGACGCTCGGCATACAGGGTCAGGGTATCGAGGTCTTCCCCGAAAATTTTGCAGACCACATCCTGCCGGGCGCCCGTCATCAGTTCGTTGAAGCGCATCTGAACGGGATATTGAAATCCGGCGGTGATGCCGGGAATCTTTTTCAACTCTTCACTCATTTTCTCCGTGAGTTCGTCGAAAGTCTTTGCAGAGGTCCATTCTTTTTTGTCTTTCAGGATTACCATCATGTCGCTGGCTTCAATCGGCATGGGATCGGTCGGTATTTCGCCGCTTCCGATTTTCGTGACCACCATTTTCACTTCCGGAAATTTCTGTTTGAGCAGGGCGGCGGCCTTTTCGGTTTCGCGGATGGTGGTGCTCAGGTTGCTGCCGGTCATGACGCGGGTATCGACGGCCAGATCTCCTTCTTCCAGTTCGGGAATGAATTCACCGCCCATGTTCATCAGGAGCACGATGCTGATGACAAAGCTGATGAGGGAGCCGGCAATAACGGGCAGGGGTTTACGTATGAAGCGCTCCAGGGTGCGGCTGAAAACATGCTCCGTTTTCTCCATCATGCGGTCGGAGAAGGTTTTTTTATGGCTGATTTTCCTGCTCAGCAGGAGGCTGCTCATCATGGGAATATAGGTGAGCGAAAGGATGAAGGCCCCGAGCAGGGCAAAGGTGACGGTCTGGGCCATGGGTTTGAACATCTTTCCTTCGATGCCTTCCAGCATGAAAATCGGGAGGTATACAATCAGGATGATGACCTGTCCGAAGACGGCGCTGTTCATCATGCGGGTGGAGGAGGAGAGGACTTCGTGGTCCATCTCCGGCTGGCTGAGGATCCGGCCTTCGCCGAGCTTTTTACTGTGCATCAGCCGGTGCATCACCGCCTCCACGATGATCACTGCGCCATCCACGATGAGACCGAAGTCGAGGGCGCCAAGGCTCATGAGGTTGCCGCTGACGCCGAAAACATTCATCAGGATCACCGCGAACAACATCGA
>JAEUTF010000043.1 GCA_016788185.1 Bacteroidia bacterium
GGACGTTACTCTAACGGTATAGCTAGCCGCCGATGTGGCCGTATAGCTTTGCAAGGTGGCCCCGCCCAGCATCGCGTTGTTTCTGTACCATTGATAGGCATAGCCTGCTCCGGCGGGGGCCGTGAGCACTTTCGACTGTCCGGTACACAAGGAAGCCACCCCGCTGTAGCTAATGGCTGACGGCGGCAAGGCATTCACAGCCAGCGAAACGGAATTGCTGGTGGCCGAGCCACAGGCATTGGTGGCCACACAGGTGTAGTTCCCGGCTTGTCCGGCTGCATAAGAAGAAGCGTTGGCACCGGGCAGATTCGTGTTGTTCAGTTTCCACTGATAGGTGTACAGGGAACCGTAATCGGGATTACAGAAAACCAGCGAACTCTGCCCCGAACAGATCGTGGCATTGGAGATGACGATTCCGGGTGCCGGCAATCCCACGTTCACCGCCAGTTCATTCGAAAAACCGGAACCACAGGAAGGGTTGTTGATGGAACACTTGTAAATACCGGTAGTGGTTGCCGGATAAACGGAACTGATGGCACCGCTGATCATGACATTGTTTCTGTACCATTGATACTGAATGCCGGCTCCCGCGGGACTCGCAGTGAGGCTGACCGACCCGGAACATACAGAGGTGCCGGCGGCGGCACTGATTGTCCTCGCCGGGGTGTTCAGCTGGCAGTAAAAAGGTTCTGATCCCATCATGGACATACAATTGGGTTCATAAAAGTCAACGGTGTAGGTGCCGCTGGCGCTTGCCTGGTACGAGGAGGCATTGGCGCCGGAAATCAGCACGCCGTTCAGGTACCACTGAAAAGGACTGGACCCTTCAAATGGCGCTTCCAGCAGGATGGAGGCGGGCACCCCGCAACCGCTGCTTTGCGAGGCGCTGGTGATTTCATAGATGCCGAAACCCGGGCCGGCAAAAACGGTATAGGGCGCTGAGGTGGACGTGCCACAGGGCGTGGTAATGGTACAGGTATAATTGCCTGCCGGATAACCCGGCTGCAGGGAGAATACTCCGGAGGCGTAGGCATTGCCGTTCAGGTACCACTGATAGGTGGCGCCGGCTCCGTAATTCGTGACGCTGAGCGGATCCGGAAACAAACCGCAGGGCGCCGGCCCGCTGTAACAATAGAATCCCGAACAGCTGATGGACGAAGCCGGAGGCACGGAGGCATTGACTGACAGCGGAGCCGAAGTGGCTGTACCGCAGCTGTTCGTGACCGTTACCGTATAGCTTCCTGAAGCCGTTGCGGTATACCCGGATGAAACAGCCCCGGAAACCGGACTTCCGTTCAGGTTCCATTGGCAGGTGGTAAAACCGGAGGGGACACTAAGCGCTACCGACTGACCAAGGCCGCTGCAAAAAGCAGTGGGACCCGACGCGGAAATCGAGGCGGCGGGCTGGGGATTCACCGTTACGTTTACCAGAGCTGTGGTCCGCATCCCCGAACTGCTCCACATGGTACAAAAATAACTTCCTCCGCTGTTTACCAGCAGCGAATCGTTGTTGCCGCCCGGGTAGCTCAGCTGGTTCTGGCTGATTCTGCCCCAGCTGTATTTGGCATACCCTGCAGGTACCGACAAAATCACCTGGCCTCCCGAACAAAAGTTCAGGGGGCCTGACGCAATGATGCCGGGCGCAGCATTCGTATACGCTACGCCGTTAGAGTCGAGCCGGGCCAGGTACAGGTCTGCGTTGTTTGCATTCAGGAAGGAGGTGCCGGTGATCAGAAGACGGGCGCCGCTGACCACGCGCATTCTTCCCGGACTGGCAAAAGTAGCATAGGAGTTTCCCCCGGGGTACTGATAGGTTTTATACAGCGTTTCGACACCCGACAGGTCGAATTTTTTGAGCACGATGGGACAGCCGAAATTGCAGGAAGTAATGAGCAGGTAATAACTTCCGTTTTTTCCGGCGGCCACATCCTGCCCTCCGTCCGAAAGCAGGGAGGTCCATTTGGTATACAGGGTATTTCCGGCACTGCCGAGACGCAGGTGAAAAGTACTGGAATAATTTCCGATGCCATCCCTTCCCGTTCCCGTAACGATCAGATCCTGGTTGCTCAACTCCGCGATGCCGCTACCGGAAGGAAGGGTTGAGGTGCCCGCATTCAGGTACAGGTTGAATTTCTTCGTCCAGAGGGTATCCCCGCTAAGATTCATTTTTACCACATACACGTTGAACCCTGCAAAGCTGCCGGTACGACCCGATAGCACCAGGTTTCCATCCGATGTAAAGGCCAGGGCCTGCGCCTGCTCATTCTGGGCGAATCCGTGCGTTTTGTTTTCCTTGAGGATCCCGGCCGTGTCTGTTTTCAGAAACCACATGTCCTGAAAACCGGTATTTCCGCTGCTACCCGCCATGTACACGCGCCCGGCACGGATGCCGATATCGTTGATTTCATCGGCGAGTGCTCCCCCATAGGTTTTGGTCCAGAGGTGTTGGCCATGCCGGTTCAGTTTTACCAGCATCCCGTTCTTATCCGTTCCGTTCATGGTGGATCCGGCCACGTAAATTTCATCGTCCGGACCTATGGTCACCGCCATGGCTGCATCGTCGCCGCTTCCACCAAAGTATTTCGCCCATAACAAGGTACCGCCAGCCGATGATTTTACGACCAGCATGTCGTTTGCCCCGGCCCCATAGGCATCCGAAGTGCCTACCGTAATGATGGAACCGTCCGATAGTTCAGCGACATCACTCCCGCTTTCCATTCCCGGCAACCCATAACTGGTCTCAAATTTCTGCGCATACAGCGAAGCGACGGCAGTCAGTAAAAGGCAGAGAGTCAAAAAACAAAATTTTTTCATGTTCATGCGCTTGAAATCCAAATATAAAATATTCATCCGCAGAATCACGCTTTATTCCTCCTATTTCCATCAATGCTATGCAACGAGGGGTTAGCACCCTGATTTTTCATGTGAACGAAATGATCCGATCCCCCTTTTTCACGGTAGGCCAAGGACTGTATACGGCTCCTGATGAGGAAGCGCATGGAACGTGGTTCTTTCTTCTCATCGCTCTGAAACAACAAAAACCGGGAGACGAATCCTGAAAAATTATGATCCATCCTAAATGATCGGCGGCCCATTGACATGCTTTCATCACAGCACATTAAAATGAGGTATGGCTGTTCCTTTAACCTAGGTCCGCTCCATCCTATTCTCCGGTAATCCACGCAATGATTACTTTCGCTCCATGCAGTTCCTGAGGCGACCCGGATTCTTACTATGGTTCACCATTGCCCTCAACATCCTCCTGCATGCACCTTTTCTACACCTGCCCCCTTGCAGCATCCATGTATGGCGGCAATGCAATACCCTCGCCGTAGCCCGTAATTTTTACGAAGAAGACCCCAACATCCTCCGGCCCCGCGTCGACCGCCGCGGCGAATCCACCGGTGTGACCGGCATGCAGTTTCCGGC
>JAEUTF010000051.1 GCA_016788185.1 Bacteroidia bacterium
TCTGTGCTTCGCGCGGGCCGTTCAGCTGCAGCCTTCCGCAGGCTACGATCTCTCCACTGTTCAGGATGATCATCCGGTGCAGGCTGCTTTCCTCCAGGTCATCGCGCTCGGTTCCCCGGGGTTGATCCCAGGGCGCCCGCAACACCTTCCACCGAAGCATAAAATAATCGTCCAACCGGTTTTCGAGGTATGGATCTGCAATTCTGTATTGATTCATGTTTGTTTAACCGTCACCATCTATTTCAAATGCCACGGTGGCCACCCTTTTGCTGATGCTGCCATCGGCTTCCTTCTGTTCCAGTATCATTTTACGGGCGCTGTCCTCCTTGAAAACTTCATCCAGGTTTCGCACTTTTCCCGCAGGTATTTTGCGCGCATGGCAGCTCTCCAGAAATGTCTCCGCCTTTCTGGTACGAAAGCACGGTTCCAGCAAGGCATACAAGGCACGGCGGTTTCGCACCCGCTCCACATTCGTGGCATAGGCTGCATTTTCTGCCAGCTCCTTTACCTCCAGCAAGCTGCAGAGATCACGGAACTGCTTATCCGTTCCGATCGCCAGGAGCACCTTTTCGCCCTCCTCACAGGCAAACAATTCACCGTATGGAGCAATGGTGGGATGCAGGGACCCGAGGGCTTTCGGCACTTCACCCGTATTCAGGTAGGCACTCGCCTGATTGGCCAGAGAGGCAATGGCGGATCGGTACAGCGATGTTCTGACCACCGCCCCGCGGCCGGTACCTGCTTTCCGGAGCAGGGCCAACAGGATGCCCTCCTTGAGTTGATGCGCTGCCAGGAGGTCGATAAACGCCAGCGGTAGTTTCAAAGGCGACGCACCCGGTTCACCGTTTATCGACATCCATCCCGTTTCCGCCTGCAACACGGCATCATAGGCTACCCGCTCTCCGCCGTCTTCAAAGCCGCTGAGCTCCGCCACCACGAGGGATGGAAAACGCTGTGACAAACGACCGGGTTCAAGATCGAATTTTGCGGCATCGCCCTTTTTAAAATTAAGAATCAGCACATCGGCTTCTTCGATCAGCCTTTCCAGTTCGGCGCGCTCTTCTTTCACAAACAGGTCGAGGGACAGCACCTTTTTATTCCAGTTTACACTGTGGTAATACGATGAAACCGGGGATGCGGCATCTTCATGGGGCAGCTTCCACTGCCGGGTAAGGTCACCGCCGCTTCTCCGGTTTTCGATTTTGTACACATCGGCGCCCAACTCAGAAAAAAACATGCCCACGGCCGGACCGGCCAAAACATTGGCCAGTTCAACCACCTTGAGATTTTTGAATATTTCGTTTAACAAGATGCGGTCGGTCTGTGGGCTAAAAATACTTCAGCCAACATGCAGCGGATTCCACCACCTCCTATTTTTTCAATCAGTGGGATGTCAACAACCACGAAGCGTGAACCGGTAGAAATCAGTTCCTTCTGACTATCCAGCAGCGAGGACCAGGCTGTCCCGGAACAAATCGTCAGCAAGTCTCCGGCCGCATTCCTCACCTGCAGCATATTCCCGCAAAAGTCACTGACTTGTTGCAGTGATAGGGCAAGCGGTATTTTACCGGACTCAAGAATGATCCGCTCAAGCATTTCCAGTTCTGCCTTCAGGCGGATACTTTCGGGACAATACACCACAAAACTGCTTCCGGCGAACATGACCACGTTGGTGTGATAAAAAGGCATTCCCATGGCATCTGTGCTGTGATAATGGACAGGACGGTAATGCAGGCGATGGCAAAGGTCTTCCAACAAAAGCCGATCGGTACGCGGACTCAGTACCGCATACGCGATCGCGGCCTCATGATCAAAAACCACACTGCCGGTACCTTCCAGGAAACGGCCTTCTAGCTCGTGCGACCGCAGATCAATGATCCTGTCAATGCAAAAGCGATCACGCAATTCGTCCAGCAAGGAACTCTCCCGTTCACGCCTCCGGTTGACTGCCATCATCGGGTATAAGACCAGACTCCCGTCGTGGTGCGTACTGAACCAGTTGTTCGGAAAGATGGCATCGGGTGCCCGTTCATCCACCGACTGCGTACAATGTACTTCAAGGCCTTCGGCCCTCAATTGCTGCAGCACATGGTCAAACTCTGACTGCACTTTGACGGTTAAATCCTCAACCGGAAACTGATGCTGAAATGCATTGCTGGCGGATGTTTCCGGATTAAACCCGAATACACACGGACGCATCATCCATAAAACACCTGCCTGAATATTTTCCCGAACCATTGATCAGGCAAAGATGCGTAAAAATAAAAGTGGCCTCCCCATGGGAGAGACCACTTTTTGCATGACACCCGCTTAAACGGCCAGTTCTTTTTTACAGAGATAAAAATCAATTTTTTCGTACTGCGTGGAGGCCAGACGCTCCTCCAGATCTTTGAGGGTTTTGGGAGGAGGTACGATCACCTTTGCCCCGGGCTTCCAGTTCAGGGGCATCGCCACCTTGTTGGCATCGCTCACCTGTAGTGCGCGGAGAACCCGGAAAATCTCCTCCATGTTCCGGCCCACATTCAAAGGATAATACATGATCAGCCTGATTTTGCCGGTGGGATCGATAAAAAATACGGCACGCACCGCTGCGGTTTCACTCTCACCCGGTTGCAACATGCCATATAGTTTTGATACTTTCATGTCGATGTCGGCAATCAGAGGGAACTTCATGTCCACGCCAAGTTTTTCCTTTACGTTCTGCACCCAGGCAATGTGCGAGTGGATGCTGTCGATGCTGAGTCCCAGCAAACGGGTATTGAGTCCGGCAAACTTTTCTTCCTCCTGAGCGAAGGCGCTCAATTCGGTGGTACAAACCGGGGTAAAGTCAGCCGGATGCGAAAAGAAGATCACCCACTTTCCCTTGTTGTAATCCGAAAATTTCAATTTTCCTGTTGTCGCGATGGCTTCGAAGTCGGGAGCCATATCACCGATGCGGGGCATCGCATAATTTTCCTGTGTGCTTTCCATTTTTCTGAAATTAGTTGCCACAAAGATCAGCAGGACGTTGCGCAGAATCAGTAACAGAAGTCACCGTCAGCACTGAAAATTATCAAGCCCTTATTTCCAGGCGAAATAAAGCAGGGCCAGCTCATAGCCGCGTAGCCCCAGGCCGGAAACCGATCCACGGCACCGGGCCGCCATCAGGCTGTGGTGACGAAATTCCTCCCGGGCAAACACATTGGAAATATGCACTTCGATGACCGGGGAAGAGATGGCCGCCACGGCATCCGCGATCGCCACGGAAGTATGGGTATAGCCCCCTGCATTAAAAATGATTCCATCGCTAGAGAAACCCACTTCGTGCAAACGGTTGATCAGCTCGCCTTCCACATTGCTCTGGAAATAGCCGATCTGAATGGCCGGGTATTTTTCACGAAGGCCTTCTAAAAAGCTTTCAAAATCCATGTCGCCATAGATGCCAGGCTCCCGCTTGCCGAGTAAATTCAGATTTGGACCGTTCAGGATTTCGATGCGCATGCGGCAAATTTACACCATATGGGAAATATCAACTCTCTATCTTCGCTGAATCATGCATGCCTGGACTCCCTACCTGAAAGGCTTCAGGAGCTACCTTCAACTGGAACGTTCGCTCTCTGCCAATACCCTGGAAGCCTACAGCCATGATCTCGAGAAACTGCTGCAATTTATGGACTATAAACAAGTCAGCGTTACTCCCGAGCAGGTAAAACATGAACTTCTTCAGGAATTCATTCGCTGGATCCACGGCCTGGGCATGACGGCCAGAACCCAGGCCCGTGTACTTTCCGGGATCAAGGCCTTTTACAAATACCTGCTGATGGAAAACACCATACAGGACGATCCCACCACATTGATCGAAGGACCGAAAATCGGGCAAAAGTTGCCGGATTTTTTAACGGTGGAGGAAATCAATGCCCTCTTTAACGCCATCGATTTAAGTACCGCCGAAGGACAACGCAACAGGGCACTGCTCGAAACCCTCTATTCCTGCGGTTTGCGTGTTTCCGAACTCACCGGACTCCGACTCAGCCAGACCCACCTTGAAACAGGCTTTGTCAAGGTAAGCGGAAAAGGCAACAAGGAAAGGATTGTCCCCATCGGCAATTCGGCGATCAGGCAAATACGCTTGTACCTGGAAGGATACCGCTGCCACGTGGACATCAAAAGCGGGCAGGAAGACTTTATTTTTCTGAACCGTAGCGGACGGAGGATCAGCCGGGTAACGGTGTTCAACATCATCAAAAGCCTGTGTGTAAAGGCGGGAATACGCAGCAGCATCAGTCCCCACACCTTCCGGCATTCCTTCGCCACTCACCTCATTGAAGGCGGGGCAGACCTGAGGGCCGTTCAGGAAATGCTGGGACACAGCAGCATCACCACCACCGAGATTTACACCCACCTCGACAAAGACTACCTGCGATCCGCCATCCTCCAGTTTCATCCCCGGGCCTGACCGGGGAATTGCCACGGGACTTCCTGCAAGGTGCGCCGGCATATGAAAAATACCAGATGCATTAAACCGCTGTAAATCTGAATTTTATTCGCAGAGGAGGAGCCCTTCACAGGCCGATTCGCTCCGAAGCGGACTTCCTGTTTTGGTGCACAATTCAATATGCTTAATTTTATCCAAATTTCAGATTTTGCTATGGCCTATCACTTCAGCGATGCGACGATTGTGAAGATTATTGATGAAACCGAAAAGGTGAAACGGTATTTTTTTAAAGTTCCGGATGAGGTACCCTTCAGTTTCAAAGCCGGCCAGTTCATCATGCTGGATCTGCCGATTGATTCCAAATACACCAACCGCAGTTATTCCATAGCCTCTGCCCCATCGGCCGACAATATTTTTGAATTGTGCATTGTGCTG
>JAEUTF010000075.1 GCA_016788185.1 Bacteroidia bacterium
GTACCCGCCGCGCTTTTCATCCCCAGATTCACAACTTTCACCCTCAATCAGCCACCATTCGAATCAGAGTGAACGGGACTTGCCCGTGGCATGCTTAACTTTGCTTGCCCTTCTTACCCTATGGCCATCGGCTATTCACGATACCTCAAATCGATCTACCTGGTGCTGGATCTGCTCCTGCTGAACCTGACGTTCTACGGGGTGAGCATCTATTACAAATGGCCCAATCTGAATGCCGACCCCAATTTCCTTGCACAGTTTCTCTACATCAATCTTTTCTGGTCCATCACCATCAGCATGGTACGCGTGCATGAAATTGACCGCGGCCTGCGCTTCGAACAGATGTTTTCTCAGTTCCTCCGGGCATACGGACTTTTCAGCATCCTGCTGGTAGCCTTCCTGTATTTCCTTGATACCGTCTTCATTCCCGTTTTTCATTTTGAGGTCAAGATCATCGTCTGGGGAATCGTCTTTCTGGGCTGGCGTACCCTGATGTCGTATTTCATTAATTTCCTGCGTCGCCGGGGCATGAACTACCGCAAGGTGATTATTGTGGGCAACGGACAACCGGCCAAGGAGATGATGAAATTCTTCGAAAAGCATCCGGAGATCGGCTACCGCTTACAGGGCGTTTTTTGTGACGAAACCACCTTGCTGGAGCCGGGTCAGGTGTCGGGGAAAGTAAAAGAGGCGAAGGACTTCGCCCTCTCGCAACGCATCGATGAAATCTACTGTTCACTGTCCGGCCTGCAGGCGGAGCAGGTCACGGAACTGATGAATTTTGCCGACAACAACATGGTGCGCTTCAAGGTGATTCCTGATTTCAGAGGATTTCTGAGCCGCAAAATCAAAGTGGATTTCTACGACCTGGTGCCGGTGCTGAGCATGCGCAAAGAGCCCCTGCAGAACACCTTCAACCGGATCATCAAAAGAATTTTTGACATTGTCTTTTCGCTGCTCGTGATTCTCCTGGTTTTTCCCATTGCCCTGCTCCTTTTCGCCCCGCTGATCAAGCTGAGTTCAAAGGGACCGGTCTTTTTCAAACAACTGCGTTCCGGCCGTAACAACGTGGAGTTTTACTGTTATAAATTCAGAACCATGCAGGTCAACGATGAGGCGGATTCCCTGCAGGCACGGAAAGGGGATGCCCGCATCACGGCCATTGGCGCTTTTCTGCGCAAAACCAGTCTGGATGAATTGCCTCAGTTTTACAATGCGCTCATCGGCAATATGTCGGTGGTAGGCCCCCGGCCGCACATGCTCAAGCATACCGAGGAATACAGCAAACTGGTCGATAAATTTATGGTTCGTCAGCTGGTCAAACCCGGCGTAACCGGCTGGGCACAGGTGCACGGATACC
Organism: Bacteroidia bacterium; assembly: GCA_016788185.1. Taxonomy (GTDB): domain Bacteria; phylum Bacteroidota; class Bacteroidia; order AKYH767-A; family OLB10; genus JAJTFW01. The sequence continues at coordinate 1,361 of JAEUTF010000075.1, forward strand.
GGGGTGATACGCGCAACAATACCCTGATGGAAAAAAGGGTGGAATACGATGTGTGGTATCTTGAAAACTGGTCGCTGCTGCTCGATATCAAAATCATACTCATCACGGCCTGGCAGGTCGTTGCCGGACAACACAGCGGAGAGTAAGCGCTGTTTTCGGGGTTTTTCAACAGGATTCAATGACCTGATCGCCGGCCACACGCCCAATACAGGAGAGTATCCGGGTTGGAGGAACAGGATGCCCAAGAATTAGCCGCCATTAAATTTGATCTTTGCCCCTGTATCTTTTACTTTTGCGCCTCCATGGAGCAACCGGTCCTTCTGTCGAAACCTAATACCTTGACATCCAAACTATCGGATTATTCGCAGTTCGGTAAAATGCGACTGGCTTCGCTGGTGGTTTTTTCTGCCGCCATGGCCTTTTTAACGGCTCCCGGAGAAATCAATTGGTTCAGGTTTGCCATGCTCATTTTGGGCGGAGTACTCACCACGGCCTCAGCCAATGGCTTTAACCAGGTGATCGAGCGGGATCTCGACAAACTGATGGACCGTACCGCCGGGCGACCCATACCCGACGGACGCATGAGTGCCCAGGAAGGACTACTGGCCGGCTTCTTGTTCGGCATCAGTGGTGTCTTCATCCTTGCTTACTTTCTGAATTTCATGAGCGGGATGCTGGGTTTATTATCCATCCTGCTGTATACCATGGCCTATACGCCCATGAAACGCCGTTCGCCCTTCGCCGTATTCATCGGCGCCATACCGGGAGCCATTCCTCCCTTGCTGGGATGGGTGGCGGCCACCGGAAGTTTCGGCCTGGGTGCCTGGCTGCTGTTCAGCATACAGTTCCTGTGGCAGTTCCCGCATTTCTGGGCCATTGCCTGGGTGCTCGATGAAGATTACAAGAAGGCCGGTTTCAAAATGCTGCCCACCGGCGAACGCGACAAAGATTCGGCCTTCCAGGCATTGTTGTACACCTTCAGCCTCCTGCCCCTGGGATTCATGCCCTACCTGATCGGCATGAGCGGCTGGCTTTCGGTACTGATCATTTCGGCGGTAAGCCTGTATTTCCTCTGGCTGGCTTTTCAGCTTTTCATCCGCTGCGACCTGGTGGCGGCCCGCAAACTCATGTTCGGGTCGTTCATCTATCTGCCTGTCGTACAAATAGCATTGGTAATTGATAAAATCTGAAAAATATGGAGATGGCTGTTGACAATCAATTCACCGAAAAGCCGAAGATCCCCACCGCCAGGATTTTGCTCTGGCTGGGCATTGCCAGCATTGTGATGCTCTTTGCCGGACTCACCTCCGGGTACATCGTGCGCCAGGCGGAAGGAAACTGGAAGTTTTTTGAAATCCCTCCTGTGTTTTACGTATCCTCTGCCATCATTTTACTGAGCAGCGTCACGATGCACCTCGCCGTCAGGGCGATAAAAAAAGATCAGTTGCAGGACCTCAAGCGCTTTCTGATTATCACCCTGGCGCTGGGTCTGGCTTTCGTTTTCACCCAATTCCTGGGATGGAACGAACTGGTCAGAAACGGGGTCTACTTTGCCGACCGGAGCACCCCTTCCGGTTCCTTCTTCTTTGTCATTTCCGGCCTGCACCTGGCGCACATCGCCTTCGGCCTGCTCGGGCTCATCATCACCAGTGCCAAATCGATCCGTGAACGCTATCATTCAGGCGATTATCTGGGAATAAGTCTTTGTGCTACATATTGGCACTTCCTCGACGGCCTTTGGATCTATTTATTTGTATTTTTGGCCATCTTTCGCTAATCCAACAACCTAAATTCTGAAAATAAAAGTATGGCTGCAGAAGCTACAATGACCCAGGAAACAAGCTCTTCCACCATGTGGAACGGCGGTCGTTCCCCCTTCAATGTAAGCTGGGGAAAAATGATGATGTGGTTCTTCCTGGTATCGGATGCATTCACCTTCTCCTCGCTGATCATCGCCTACGGCACCATGCGCCATCGCTTTGCGGAGATCTGGCCGAAGGCGAACGACGTATTTACCCATTTCCCCTTCTTTGAAGGACATATGCCTCTGGCTTATGTGGGATTGATGACTTTCATCCTGATCATGAGTTCGGTTACCATGGTACTGGCGGTGGACGCCGGCCATCGCCGCGACAACAAAGGTGTGGCCGTGTGGCTCTTCCTCACCATCATTGGCGGATTCATGTTCCTGGGTTCACAGGCCTGGGAGTGGTACCACTTCATCCACGGCACCGAAACAGGAGCCTACCTCACCAGCGACGGGCAGGTGTACAAGGACGCCGGAAATGCCTATCACCTGCACCACCTGAATCCGCCGGCGGGAGCGCTCGTGTCGCCGGATCACAAGATCATCAGCGACAAAGCCACCATCGACGCCATCAAGGGCAGTTCGGAGCACATCCACGGGGCCAACCTCACCCATAACGAGTACGGGCATCCGCTCTTTGCCGATTTCTTCTTCTTCATCACCGGCTTCCACGGATTCCACGTGTTCTCCGGGGTGATCATCAACATCATCATCTGGCTCAATGTACTTTCCGGAGTCTATGCACGCAGGGGGCATTATGAACACATTGAGAAAACCGGACTGTACTGGCACTTTGTAGACCTTGTATGGGTATTCGTGTTCACCTTCTTCTACCTCGTTTAACAAACAATTCCTAGCGTCTGATATATTATGTCCGATCAGCATTCACAGCCACACGGTTATTACACCGGTGATATCCACAACCAGTTCGTAGAAGAGCATTACGATCCTAAAAATAAATCAGTGATCTGGAGAACTTTCTGGATCCTGCTCTTCATTACCATCTTTGAGGTGGCGATTGCTTTTGCTCCGATTGCCCACGGCATCCTGGTGGTGACCTTCATCGTTCTGACCATTGTAAAGGCGTATTTCATTGTCGCTTTCTTCATGCACCTGAAGCATGAAAAAATCAGTTTCGCCTATACCATCATTCTTCCCTTTATCCTCATCGTTTACCTGATTGGTATGGCGCTCGCGGAAGGAAGCTTCCTCAATCTGTGGGATCGCCTGTTCCAGTAAGGAGAAGCGTGAAGAAAATCATCTTTCTGGCCCTGATCCTGATTGTTCCGTCGGCTGCCTATCTTTTGTTGCAGACCGGGAAGAATACCTATGAAAAACTGGAAATACTGGGTCCGAAGGAGCCCGTTAAAAAGACCGTTGGCGGCAGAGAGGTGGTGGACACCCTTTACCATGCGGTAGGCGGTTTTTCGCTGTACGATACCGACAGCAACCTGGTGACGGAGAAAATTACCGAGGGGAAGATCTACGTGGCCGACTTCTTCTTTTCCACCTGCAAGACCATCTGCCCGAAGATGTCGAACCAGATGATGCGCGTTCAGCATACGTACAAGGACGATACCGACGTAGCCCTTTTATCCTTCACCGTAGACCCGCTGAACGACACCCCCGCGCGCCTGAAAGCCTATGCCGGGAAGCACAAGGCGATACCCGGTAAATGGTATTTCCTCACCGGCGACAAGCAGCAGATCTATGACATGGCCCGCAACAGTTATTTTCTGAATGCCATGGAAGGCAACGGAGGAGAGGATGCTTTTCTGCATTCCGAACAGTTCCTGCTCATCGACAAGGAAAAGCACATCCGCGGAATTTACGATGGCACCAACCATTTTGAAGTGAAAAAGCTGATCGAGGACATTGCCGCTTTGCAGCATGAATATGCCAACCCTGAATAATTCAACCCGAAAAACTTCCTGAGCACGGAAGTTGTTTTTACCTTATCCCTGAACCAATCTTCCCCTGAGAGATGAACGAAAAAACGGTTTTCCGCCTGGTGATGAGTTTGTCCTTGTTTGTTTTCATCCTGGTGTTGGTGCTCGACAGTAAAATTCTTCCCAGGCCGGAACCCATGCCCGGCTTCGCCAGGCACCTGCCCCTGCTCAACGCCATCATCAACGGCAGCTGTTTTGTTTTGCTGCTCCTTTCCTACCGGGCCATCCGGCAGAAAAAGGTGTCGAGGCACAAGCGCATCAACCTGACCACGTTCGTCTTATCCTGTCTTTTCCTGCTCTCTTATGTAACCTATCACTGGCTGAGCGAGGAAACAAAATTTCCGGCCGGACACCCCTTGCGCCCTCTTTACCTGGGTATTCTCATTTCCCACATTGTTCTGGCGGCCGGTGTCCTCCCGCTGATCCTGTTTTCCTTCTGGTACGGACTCAGCAACCAGGTGCAAAAGCACCGTAAACTGGTTCGCTGGACCTTTCCCATCTGGCTGTATGTAACCCTTACCGGGGTAATCGTTTACCTGATGATATCGCCTTATTATCCGTTTTAATTTGCTTAATGGGGCTGAGCCTGCTTACCTTTGCATCGTTGCGAAAAACAAAACCATGAAAAAGCTGAGTTTCATTTTCCTTTTTCTAGCCTTCTTCTCTCTTTCCACAGAGGTGAATGCGCAATGTTCCATGTGCAGGCGGGTGGCAGAGTCTAACCTGGAGTCGGGTGAAAAACGAGGCCGCGGACTCAACACGGGTATTCTTTACCTGATGTCGCTGCCCTACCTGATGGGAGGGGTAGCCGGTTATATCTGGTGGAAGAACAAAAAGAAATCCTGATCGCCCCCGATAGCTCCTGCATTATCAAGCCTGACGCTCAGGCGTACTGTAAAGCATAAAAAAAGCGCTTCCCCTTGGGTCGGCGCTTTTTTTCTTCCGCTTGATTTTTTTCAGCATCAATGCTCCTCTTCTTCCTCGCCTTCTTCAGCGGCTGCTTCGTTGCCGCCTCCCGCCGCTCCTGCGGCATTCAGTTCGGTATGGCGGATCAGTCCGCCCAGGTAACCGGTGCGGGCCATGGAGGCGAATACTAGTAAAGAGAATACAAAGGCCACCAGGGTGAGCTTATGGATGTTGCTGTTCATTTTATGGAGCACGATGGCGGCCAGCGACAAGACGCCAAGACCAATCATCAGCCACAAAGCGATTTCAGCGGCTTCTTCGTGTTCTTCCATGGCGTTTTCACTCACGCCCGCGATATTTTCCACGGTTTCTTCCGCTTCTTCACCGGTGCTCATGACCACCGGAGTGATCAGGGTCATCAATACCCACAGCACGAGCACGGCCCGCTGCAGATTGGCTTCTTTTTTAAAGAGTGCATAGGCCATTAAGCCGGTTCCGATCAGGGTTCCGATGATAGGGAAGTGGTTGAGTAATAAATGAAGGTGTGTTAAGTCCATCTTGATGTTGTTGAACCCGCTCAGGTTTTTTTATCCTCTGAAACGGGTATGGTTAAAAATAAATATATTTTATGAAAGGAGGCCGGTCGTTGGCCGTGGCGGCTGAAAGATGCTTGCCGGAACTTCGCGTCCTTCCTGTTGTATAACATGCACCGTCAGCAAATCACCGCAACTGCCCACAAAGAGGTCCGGCGATGCGGCTTTCAGGAAACCGAATCCGGTATGCGGCCCGGGCGAGGATACCGCTGATTTGAAAGGAAGCGAACGGTCTTCCGCTTCGTCCTGGTCGCCGTCGGCGCAACGGTTGTAATGCTGATCAAGGAATTGAAGGAGGCCGATGGCCTGATCCTGCCGGTGCCGGTAGAAATGATCGTACAGTTGTGGTGTTCTGAGCACCTGCAAAAGGAAAACATGACCGGCCAGAAAGTAGATGCTAAAGACGACGACCAGAAACTTTCTCATTCCTGACAAAGGTAAGCGGGAGTGCCCGCGGAAACAAGGGAAGCGGCTTGATCTTCGTCAGTGGCAGGCCCATGGCCATTCCGAAACCAGCAGGCGGGATGCATGGATCAGCCTGCTTATTTTTAGACCATGAAATTACATCCACTGGTGTCTGCACTCCGATCCGAGTTTGAAGCGCATGCTGATGCGGAGACCGCGGAAGGCATGGAAAAGTACATGCGTGATCAGTTCCGCTTTCTGGGTATCAAAAAGCCGTTGCGTGCCCGACTTCTCCTCCCGTATGTAAAGGAGTTCCGTGCCCTGCCGGAGGAGGAATGGCCGCAGGTAGCAAAACAGATCTGGGATCTGCCCCGGCGGGAGTACCAGTATGCCGCCATGGAACTGTGTGCCAAAAAATTGAAGTCCTATCTGCCCGGCCACCTCGAACTGTTTGAATACATGATCCAGGACCG
>JAEUTF010000109.1 GCA_016788185.1 Bacteroidia bacterium
CAAAAAAAAACAGCCCTCTGTGGAAGGGCTGTTTACTGGAGCGAAAGACGAGGCTCGAACTCGCGACCCCGACCTTGGCAAGGTCGTGCTCTACCAACTGAGCTACTTTCGCAGGGCTGCAAAAATACGACTTAATCGCTATAGAAATCAAATAATCAGGCGTTCAAATTCACTTTCTCCCTAGAAATCAGCTTTTTAATTTCGTTCAGCTTCAACAAGGCCTCCACGGGTGTCAGGGTATTGATATCGGTTTGAAGAATTTCATCTCTGATTTGTTCAAGAACCGGGTCATCGAGCTGGAAGAAACTAAGTTGTAACTCATCTTTCTTTTGCTGGTGATCGGCGGCCTTCAGGAGTTCGGTATTGCTGTGTGCTTTCTCCAGGGTTTCCAGCATCTGCCGGGCACGGGTGAGCACGGGTGCCGGCATTCCGGCCATCCGGGCCACGTGGATACCAAAACTGTGTTCACTGCCACCCGGAACCAGTTTACGCAGGAACAGGACCTGATGCCCGCTTTCGCGGATGGCAATGCTGTAATTTTTAATCCGGGGAAACTGCGCCGCCATTTCATTCAGCTCATGGTAATGGGTGGCGAAGAGCGTTTTGGCCCGCGCTGACGGATGATTGTGCAGAAACTCGGCGATGGCCCAGGCGATGGAAATTCCGTCGTAGGTGCTGGTACCGCGGCCGATTTCATCCAGCAAGACCAGGCTTCTGGCCGACACATTGTGCAGGATGCTGGCAGTCTCGTTCATTTCCACCATGAAGGTGGATTCACCTTGTGAAAGGTTATCGGAAGCCCCTACCCTGGTAAAAATCTTATCCACCAGCCCTATGGTAGCATGATGAGCCGGTACAAAACTGCCGGCCTGCGCCATCAGGACGATTAAGGCAGTTTGCCGGAGTACCGCAGATTTACCGGCCATGTTGGGGCCGGTGATCATGATGATCTGCTGCTGCTCCGTATCGAGGCATACGTCGTTGGGGATGTAACTTTCCCCCAGCGGCAATTGCTGCTCCAGCACCGGGTGGCGTCCCTGCAGAATGGTCAGTGCATACGAGTCGTTGATTTCAGGTTTCACATAGCCGTAGCGGTTAGCCGCGGTGGCATAACTGCAAATACAATCGAGACGGGCCAGCTCCGCCGCATTCAGTTGCAGGGCCGGGATATAGGCTGCAAGAAATTCGAGCAGCTCTGTATAGAGTCGCTCCTCAATGGCCTGCATCTTGTCTTCTGCCCCTAAAATTTTTTCTTCGTAGTGCTTCAGTTCTTCGGTGATGTAGCGTTCCGCATTGGTCAGTGTTTGCTTACGCACCCACGCTGCCGGCACCTTGCTTTTATGCGAATTGGTGACTTCTATATAATATCCGAAGACATTGTTAAAAGCTATTTTGAGCGAACTGATTCCGGTCTTCTCACTTTCCTCCCGCTGCATTTTCAGCAGGTAATCCTTTCCCTCGTAGGCGAGCTGGCAGAGTTCATCCAGTGCTGCATCGTACCCTCTTTTAAAGGCTCCTCCTTTGGCGAGTACGGCCGGTGCATCGTCCGACAAGGCTTCGGTCAGGCGTGCCAGCAATTCATCACAGGGCTGGAGACGGTCGGCGATGGCACGAAAACCCTCCTTGCCGCTCTTTTTCAGCACCTCCTTCAAGGGTGCCATGAGTTGAAGGGACCGGCGCAGCTGAAGGGCTTCGCGGGGCCCGAGCCGGCGGATGGCGATGCGGGAAGCCAGGCGTTCCAGATCGCCTACACCTTTCAGCAAACCCAGAATTTCCTCCAGCAGGGTGTTATTCTTCGTCAAGGCCTCCACGTTATCCAGTCGCTCGGTCACCGGGGCCAGCTCCTTGAGCGGTAGCAGCAGCCAGCGGCGGAGCAGTCGTCCGCCCATGGGTGAAACCGTGAAATCAAGAACGTCCAGCAGGGTACGGGCATTTTCGTGCGGTGAATTCACCAGTTCCAGGTTGCGAATGGTAAAGCGGTCGAGCCACACATAGCGGTCTTCTTCCAGCCGGCTGAGTGCACTGATGTGCACCAGCGCTTCCTGCCGCGTTTGCTGCAGGTAATACAAAGCCGCTCCGGCGGCGATGATGCCCGACTGTAATTCCTCCACACCAAAGCCCTTGAGCGAAGTGGTCTGAAAGTGCTTCAGGAGGGTTTCCCGGGCGAAGAGCAGCTGGAAGGCCCAATCGTCCAGCGTAAAGGTATAAAAGCGGCTCCCGTACTTTTGTTCAAAGTCGATTTTAGAGCTCCGCGGAAGCAGCACCTCGCTGGGCTGAAAAGTCTGGAGGAGTTTATCGATGTAATCGGCCTTGCCCTCCGCAATGAAAAATTCGCCGGTACTGGCATCCAGCAAGGCAAGTCCGCGGTCTGAACTGCCTTTGGGAGCGTACCAGGCAGCCAGAAAATTATTTGATTTATGCTCCAGAATTTTATCGCTGAAGGTCACGCCGGGGCTCACCACTTCCGTCACGCCCCGTTTTACGATTTTCTTGGTGGTTTTGGGATCTTCGAGCTGGTCACAAATGGCCACCCGCATGCCGGCGCGCACCAGTTTGGGCAAATAGGTTTCCAGCGAATGGTGTGGAAAGCCGGCGAGATCCATATCCGCAGCAGCGCCGTTGCTTCTTTTGGTGAGTACAATGCCCAGCACCTTAGAGGCTTTTACCGCATCCTCGTTGAACGTCTCATAAAAATCACCGACACGAAAGAGCAGCAGGGCATCAGGGTATTTCGCCTTGATGCTGTTGTACTGCTGCATGAGGGGTGTTTCTTCTTTCACCGCGATCCCTAACTTTGCGCTAAGATATCCATTCACGTGCAGAAGCTGAAGAACCAGGAACTGGGCCGTCCCGACCTGATTGCTTATCAACAGGTAAAGAAATTACCCGTCGTCCTGGTACTTGACAATGTGCGTAGCGCACTCAACATCGGTTCCATTTTCAGAACGGCCGATGCCTTCCGGGTAGAAAAAATTCTCCTGTGCGGGATAACGGCACAACCTCCTCACAAGGAAATCGCCAAGACGGCCCTGGGTGCCACCGAATCTGTACGATGGGAGTATTTTGCGGATACGCTGGAGGCCCTGCTGGCCCTCCGGCAGGACGGTTACAGGCTGTATGCCCTTGAACAGGTACGACACAGCATCTCCCTGGAGGATTTCGAACCGGGAGGAGAAAAAACCGCCGTGGTATTGGGCCATGAGATGGACGGAGTGTCGCAGGCGGCGATTGACCAATGCGACGCTTGCCTGGAAATCAGACAGGAAGGAACCAAACACAGCCTCAATGTGGCGGTATGCGCCGGCATTGTATGCTGGGAACTCCACAAAAAACTATCACCTTTACATCCGTGAGCAAGGCCAAAGAAAGAATTATTCTCGGCATCGATCCCGGGACGGTCGTGATGGGTTTTGGGGTAATCTGTATCAAAGGCCACCGGCTTCATCTGGTTTCGGCCGGAGTCCTGAAGCTTCATAAAAAAGACGATCATCATGATCGCCTGAAAGATATTTTTGAAACCGTCGTTCAGCTCATTGAACAACATCATCCCGACGAACTCTCCATTGAGGAACCCTTTTTCGGAAAAAATGTGCAGTCGATGCTGAAGTTAGGTCGGGCCCAGGGCGTGGCGATGGCGGCCGCGTTGAGTCGCCAAATCCCGGTTTTCGGGTATTCGCCACGACTCATCAAACAATCGATTACCGGCAAAGGCGCCGCCTCCAAAGAACAGGTGGCGGCCATGTTGCAAAGGCTCCTGCATTTTGAGCAAAGCCCCAGGTACCTTGACGCTACCGATGCGGTGGGGGTTGCTCTTTGCCATTATTTTCAGAGCAAAGTGTTAGTGCCGGATCCGGGGATTCCGGCTGCTGTGAAAAAGCAAGGCGCAAAAAAAAGCGCCAAAGCCTATTCCGGCTGGAGCGCCTTTTTGAATGATCATCCGGGAAGGATCAAAGGAGGATAGCGGAGCAGTAAAGTCTTTGCTACCGGACGCAGAATAAATCCTACAGATAACTGCGGATCGCGGCTGCTGTACGGGCCAGTTCCTCTTGCCCGGGGCTGAGTTTGGGTTTAGAGAAATTAATATCACCGATGTGGTTCAGCGGCACCAGGTGAATGTGAGCATGCGGCACTTCCAATCCGATTACGGCAATGCCTATACGTTTGCAGGGCACGGCTTTTTCGATGGCGGGAGCCAGTGATTTCGCGAACAGCCATAACCCTTTAAAGTATTCCGCTTCCAGGTCAAAGATGTAATCGATTTCCATCTTTGGTATCACCAGCACATGCCCTTCCACCAGCGGCATGATGTCGAGAAAAGCCAGGTAATCCGGGGTTTCCGAAATTTTGTGGCAGGGGATTTCCCCCTGTATGATTTTTGAGAAGATGGAGGCCATGCAGCGTATATGTTTTATCAGGAGGCCAGAGAAATTTCCAATACTTCAAACTTCATGACACCGCCGGGGGTGGTGATGTCCGCCACCTCTCCCACTTTCTTGCCAAGGAGTCCTTTGCCGATCGGAGAAGAAACAGAAATTTTTCCGGATTTGAGGTCGGCTTCGTTTTCCGCCACCAGCACGTAGGACATCTCTGCCTTGTTGCTCATGTTACGAATGCGCACTTTACAGAGGACAGAAACCTTTGATGTATCCAGTTTCGACTCATCGATCAGCCGTGCGCTGGCCACCAGTTCCTCCATTTTGGAAATTTTCATTTCCAGGAGTCCCTGTGCATCTTTCGCAGCATCATATTCTGCATTCTCTGATAAATCGCCTTTGTCGCGCGCTTCGGCAATCTGGCGGGAAATACTGGGACGCTCCACGGTTTTCAGGTGGTTAAGCTCCTCCTGCAACTTCTTCAGTCCTTCTTCGGTGAGGTATGTAATTTTTGACATGGCAATTAATTTTATTCTTTTACTGCTTGGTGAATAACAAGGAAGACCCCTCCTTCAACAGGAGAGGTCTTCCGTACATGTTGAATTTTCAGATCAGAGGTTGAACCTGGCCCCGAAGGTATGTGTACCGTCAAAGGTTTCGGTGGCACGGTAGCCGTAATCGATACCGAAGGTTTTACCCGATTTGCCGAGCGGAACCTGAACGCTGACGCCGGCGCTGAGGCCGATAAGCGCCGAGATCTCATCGTCCACGATGGCATTCTTGTCCTTTTTGTCAAAGGTATAGCCCGCACGAACCATGAACAGCTTTTTAAATCCGTACTCCGCTCCGATACCAATCTGGTCGCGGATGAAAGAGTTGGAAGTAAAGCTGGCGGCAGGGGTGATGCGATGATCTTCCTTGATGAGGATGTCGTACGAAACTCCGATCGCAACCAGCGATGGCATTTCAAACCGTTCGGCACGCTGTTGCTGAAGGACGTTGATGTTCGAGGTGGCATTGTCATTTCTGAACGAAAGACCTTCACCGTCAAACTTCATCGGGGTGCCCACATTGCGCAGGGCAATACCGAATTTCAGATTATCCTTGGCCTCGTTGAATCCGGTAATATACTGGATACCGGCATCCACCACCACGCCTTGTGACTTCACGTCGTTGATCGATTCAGAGATCATCCGCACGCTCAAGCCACCATAGATGCTGTTGCTAAATTCCTTGGCATAGCTGAATCCAATGGTCAGAAACTGCGGGGAGAAGGTGCCAAGGCCACCATCCGGCTGATTTTCGGTCGTGCGGTCGATATCGCCAAACCGCATGGAAGTCACCGATAAACCCATCGATCCGGATTCGCCCACTTTCTGGGCGATACCGAAGGCTGAGATCGAGATATCAGAACCACGCATCCAGTCGGTTTGAGCGAAAGTAATTTCTGTGCCTTTGTTATGGCCCATACCAGCTACGTTCAGGCTGAGGGCTTCCACACCACGCACCAGCGCGATATTGCAGCCGCCCCAACCCGCTGTGCGAGCCCAGGGGTTGATGAGCAGTTCGTTGGCACCGGATTGTCCGGCACGGTCTTCATTGCCGGCGAAGGCAGATGAGGCCGTGAGACAGGCCGCCGCACTGAATACTGAAATATATTTTATAAGTTTTTTCATACGAGTCAGGGTTGATTTTTAAACCATTGAATAAATTAGAAGGAGTCAAGGTCAATTGGTCTCATGATTCCAAACCATTTCACCACTTTCTCACCCAAGGCACCGGCATCCACATGGATGATGTATACGCCACTGGCGACTGTGATTCCGGCGGTGTTCTTGAGATCCCAATCCAGGGTTGTGGCCTGGTTGAAATCCTGTCCTTCCGTAACGGCCTGTCCTCCTGACACATCGGCGGCCACATCACGCTTGTACTGGCGGATCAGTGTACCGTTGACGGTGTAGATGGAAACCGTGCACTTGCTGGGCAGGTTGGTTATTCTCACCCTGTTGTCCAACTGGTCTTTACGGGTCTGCTCGTAGGTTGAATAAGCATAATAAGGATTCGGAACGGCACGAATCAGATCCAGCGCATCTTTGGCCGCTTCGGTTTGTCCGGTGCTGGCCAATGCCGTGGTTGGAATTTCAAACTCGTACAAGGGATTTCCGGCATTCACCTGCGTCGCATTCAGCGAGGTGAAATTCCTGTAATCCTTGGCCACACGCAAACGAATCTTGGCATCGCTTTCCAGAAGGCTGTGTCCATCCGCCAGCAAAGGCAAGGATGCCCAGATGCAGTCTTTAAACACATTCCGCTTGGCCACCGAGCTGCCGGTTGAAAGGAGTGAATCGATCCGTTTGCCATTATCATAAATCGGAATATCAGTGGCAAGGTTACCATTCTTGTTGAAGATGTAGATGTAATGCATTCCACCCAGTGAGAGTCGTCCGTTGGCATCCGTACCGGTATTGGAGGTCGGATTCCATTGCATATCGGTGCTGTTCTCTCCGGTCAGCGATGAGTTTTCACCGAATGCGATGTTGAGACGCTCACCGGTTTCAACGTTGATGGCATAGCCCGGGAACCAACTCATACCGGTTCCGGAAATAAAATCCGCATCATTCGGGTCCGTTGAAACCACACCGTCACCGGCGGCAAAGTTTTTGTCTACGGAAGGTGATTTACGTTTATCGAATTTCTTGGCTGCACCAATGTTTGGCATGGTGTCCTCGCCGGTTTCCAGTACCACCGCACGGGTCCATTTGCTCTTGTCACTGGTCAACACCACATCGACACTCGCGAGTGAAGTCCATTTGATCAGGGCTTCTACCGCGGTATTGTTGAATTTAGGAGCCCCAATATAGGTACGTGCCAGCATTTTGTAGGGCGCCCATGTTCCACCGATCAAGCCTTCATAGACGGCGTTCGGATCCAGGAACACACCCCCGGTACTCAGGTCATTGGTGGCATTTCCGGAAAGGATCCAGTCGCGGCTGGCTGATCCGTCGGCATCCGCCACTCCGGTCAACCAGTTTTTATTCGGAGTACTGAAGGTCTGTGTAGCTTCCAGGAACCCGTTGTTGTCCGATCCGTCGCCCGGTTCGTTGCCTGTGATTTTAAAGATGTTGAAGGCAACCTTGTTGCTTTCCAGCAGTTGCTCATAATGTGTACCGAGCGTGAAAGCGCTGCTGTCAATCAGGGTACCTGCGGGGTTGTTGTAGATGAAGTAACGGGAATCGTTTGCCACTCCGTTGAACTGAACTTTAAACCCTCCGCCTTTCACACTCACGGGATCGTAGATGGATACATCGATGGGGCCCTGTCCGGCTTCGTACACCGGATTCAGGGCACGGTTATCCGCACTGGTCAGAATTTCATTCACCGTTTCATCGGTAAGGTCCAGCACATTGCCACCGTTTCCGGTACCTTCAATGCGCTTGATTTTAAATCCGTCGCCGAAGCTGGAGTTAATCACCGTTCCGCCATTGTTCACGACGGATTTGTGCGGGATGGCAGAATATACCACCACGTTTTTACGTCCCTGCAGATAGGGCTCAGCCTGGCTGTTTCCGGGGTTCGGCGAGAGCGGGTTAAAGGTCCTGTAGTTATTGCTGGCATACGAGATGACCAGGAAGTAATAGGGCCGGTAATTGGCAAGGGGCTTCAGAGAAAAGAGATCCTGCGTGATCACGAAATTGTGGGTGATACCGCCGTTTACATCTTCGCTTTTCTGAGTAGGCACGTAGGCGTTCAGATTGTTGTCGAAACTGAAGTTCACCAATTTAGTCACATCGTCTTCGAGGTCAATCTGTGCGATCAGTTTTGCTTTGGCAGCATCGTTGATATCGGATACGGATACGTTCTCGTCCACCACCTGATATACTTTATACCCCTGGAACTTGTAGCTGCGCTCATCGATGGTAAGCGTATCATACACCAGCGTCGAATCGTTTACCTGATCGGCAACCACACCCGGGATGTTTTTATCGAACTGGGAATACTGTTCAACCTTGCTGTTGCGGGTATTCTCCAGGGTGAGAATGATCTTCTGATCCATTTCGCGGATCGCCACTTCCGGCGCATCCGGACCATCGAGTACCTGGAAACAGTTGTTGAAGAGACGTTGCGCCAGATCGTCAGCACGTTTGATAACGCTCACAGAAGCCAGCGGACCACCTGCCGTAGCACGTCCCCATACCACACCGGTGGTGATGTAATTCACCGCACCGGGTTGCAGGGTAAACGTTCCTGCTGATTGTAACCAACGCATATCTTCCGGCTGGATGTTGGCGGTAACCATCGTCCAGGGCGTAGCAAAGTTCGGATCGGTGTTTCCGGGGAACATGAATTCACAGGGGGTGGTTGTTGCACCGGGACCGGAACCTCTTCCGCTTCCACCGTAGGTAATGATTTGTCCGTCGAGCCAGCTTCCGCTGAGGTATTCGTAGTAGTCATCGGTTACCGCGGGGTTACCGGTAGGAATACCGTTTGTATTGGAATAGTAAACGAAACGCGACATGGTAATCTGTTCTCCCGGCTCATCCACACGTCCGTCACGATTGTTGTCCTTGCCATCAAGAGGATCCGCCAGAGGCCCCTGGAAGAAGTCGATACCGACAGCAGGAGGATTCAATCCGTATCCGCCACCGCCATCGTCATCCGGATCACCGTTGTAAACATACCCCAGTCCAAGTCCCACGTCGCAACCTACATAATCATCGGATGCATTCCCGAGATCCGGATCGCACCAGACGCCAAAATAAGTGGAGTCCAGGATGTTGCTGGAACGGTTGATGATCTGGTATTTGTAAAAAGTCATGAAGTTGATGTCGTTCGTGGTATTGAAGGCAAAAGCCTGCGCACGGATTTCCAGTCCGATCGGATTGGAGTTCGTCTCGCTCTTGATGTTACCTACATCGTTGAATACCCACCAGATGGATTCATCGCCGAAGAGGTAGTCGTTACAAACCGTCTCGTTGGTATTGGGGTCGGTAGGATATTCACCGTCCAGTTTGAAATAAGGATAGTCACCGTCCTCGTGGTTATAGGTACCGTCGTTGTTGGCATCAAAATACGGTGCCAGGAACGGAAGTTCACCCTGTGTCACGTCCCCATTACCGGGCCAGGATTCAATGTCAGGAGTAACGACTCCGTTGGCCACAAAGTTCTCCACGTCTTCGCGCTTGATGGTCCAGAAGCGGTCGAACTCATCGCAACGTTGGTTGGAGATGGTCATGGCGCCGGTATTCACATCTTTGGAGATGGGGCCGCCCCAGAAATCATTGGCACCGGCCTGACGATAGGTCTGAGCCGCCACCAGGAGTTGGTTGCTCTGGTCAAATCCACCGATCCAGAGTGCACCGGAATAGATGGAGTTTTTATTGGAGCCAATAGGCACCTCGTAGTAAGGTGTTTGGCCTACGGGATCCCACCAAAGGTCACCGCCCACCAGTACACGGGCGCGTACCTGGTTTACGTCAAGGTCAATCTGTGCCGTGGTAACGGGACAGGTTGCCGCCACCTTTGCACCTACATTGGGTGTAGAGGCCAGGCGATTTGCACCGACATTCATTTTTGCGAACGTTGATGCAGACCAGGCCGTCATCAGCACAAGGCTGAGCAAGGTCTTATATCGAAGCATTTTCATAGCGTTAATTTCGGATTTTGTCAAGGTTCAAATTAGAAGTCGAAACGGATACCAATACGGGTACGGCGTGGCAGGCTGTAATTGTCCGGATTCTGGATACGGATTCCATACTGATCGATGAAGGCCTGTGGATCGATCTGTGAACTGGCCAGCTGCTGACCATCCGCAGTATTGATGAAGCCGTCGTCTTTCGCATTACCGGTAGCACGGTATACACCCGTTACGTTTTGGGTATTCAGAACGTTCTGCACCCAGAGATACACGTTCAGGGTCGCTGTTTTCTTGTCGCTGAGCTTCAGGTTGAAGTCCTTTTCGATGCGGGCATCGATACGGAACTGCCAGGGAGTACGGGCACCGTTGATGACACCTTCGACCACACGCTGTCCGTTATCCTGCCAGCCGATGGCGGCACCCTCGCGGGTCGCTCTCAACTGACGGGTATAGGGTGTTCCGGAATTGGTACGGAATACCACGTTCGCTCCGGTGTTTTGCAGAATGGGCTTACCCCACAGCATAGGGCCGTTGTATGCGCTGCCGGAACCGTAACGGTAATCGAGAGAAACAGTAAAGGCATGACGGGTATCGAAATCCAGAGGGACAATGAAGCGGATGTTCGGCTGGTCGGTATCGGTCAATTCCACGTTGGAAGTCGCTCCTGAACCGGTACCGTCGGCAAACTGAAGGGTATAGTTCGCAAGCATCCGTACGTTACCGGTACGGCGCAGGTCATAGATCAAGGACATTCCCTTTACAGTACCGAAGTCAATGTTCGCGTAAGAAGTATAAGTAAAGGGGTAGGCAAAGTTCACTTTGGTGGCCTGAATCATGTTCTTCATCTCGCGGTAGAAGGCAGAGATGGTGAACGCAGAGCTCTTGCTGACTACCTGCTTGAAACCGATTTCATAGTCGGTGGTGCGCTCAGGAAGGAGACCTGCATTGTTCAAGGTTCCATCAGGGTTACGCTGCAAGGCCAGGTATTCCATCGGGTCGTTGCGCAGGTTGGAAGCCGGACGCTGTGTCAGGACATCGTAGTGTGCAAAGAACTGGGCCTGGTCGGTGATGGAGAAGCTGAATGCAACACGGGGCATCACCACCAGCTGCGGCTCATAATCTTCAAATACCGCGTCGATGTTCCAGTCTTCACCGGCAAGTGAACCTGCACCATCCTTTTCGGCAGGGAGAATCAGGCCGCTGGCGCTCTGCTGGGCAATGAGATCGGGGTTGGTAACGATTTCACCGTTGGCATCGTACCATACATCACCATCACGGTAACCGATCACCGAATTCAGGTCATTAGCGTCGGCGATATAAGGAACAAAGTCGTTGCCGATGTTACCGGGCTTGTTGGCGATGGCAATCGGATAATTTCCAACATTGTACGCGTCAAGCAGCAGGTAACGGTCCTTCAGCTGTTTCTGGTTCGCATCGAAACGATCCACACGCAAACCTATGTTGAAGTTCAGGTTGTCAATAGCGAAGTTATCCTGGATATAGGCGGCCATGTATGTCGGACGGAAGGCATCGATTTCACGGGTGAAATTGCCATTCTCTTTCTTGGTGAAGAAGTCCTTGAAGGTGGCGGTACCGGTGTACTTGTCCCCTTTGTAATCATACCCATAATATCCGCCGATGATGTTGTTTACAATCAACTCATCCGGAGTAAACATGCCGATGTTCAGCTGATCGGGTGACAGGGCGTCAAAATCCACAAACTGGTTGTTGGCGTAGCCGAGGCTGTTGCGCAGATTCTCGTAAAAACCGTTGATGATGTTTCCGTTTTCATCGAGCTGGGGTGTATAGCCGGTGCCGTAATCGTTGGTCACCACGCCGTCAACAAAATTGGTATCGCTGCTGATGAGGTTACTCTCATCCACCAGGAGCAACTTGTTGAGGTCATTCGCATACTGTCGTCCGAGGGTCCACAGTCCGCGTGGCCCGAGGCTGTACCCGCGGTCAACCCTTTGCTCAAATTCGAAGCCCACCTGAATGGCATGCTTCTTAATGTCGGCGTTGCCGCTGAGGGTGAAGCGCCACTGGTCGTTATCGAAATCCTGGTACAGGTTACGTGCGTTTCCGAGCGCCTCCCAAATGGCCATCACGCTGGATACTCCGTCGCCGTTACGTACACCACCCGGACCCCGGATGGCATTGACGCTGTTGAATGCAAGGTTGTTGGCTTGCATATAATCATAAGCAACAATGTTGTAGGCTTCCGTGAGCGGATTCATGCCCATGGGCTCGTAGGTGAAATTGTCGACATAAATCGGGTTCTGAACAAGGAATCCGAGAGAGTCGATGGCTACCGGCGCAAAGTCCTTGGTACGGTTGGCACTGAATTTTCCGAAATAGCCGTAACGCCAGAAGTTGTCCTTATGATCGGGATCCTGGTTCACCTGCTGGTTTTTATTGTATTCAGCCTGCAGTGTGAAGTATACATTTTTAAAGGTGGAGGCGTTTTCACCCTGCTCAGACTTGTAGGTAGAGGCGATACGTTGTGTAACACGACCGAAGATACGGTAGTCCGTGTCCTTGATGTTCGGGTTTTCCTCGTAATTGTAGGCGGCCCTGTTGATGGCGTAACTGGTACGGTCATTCACGTTGAACGAACCTCCGAAGGTCAGCGTGGTATTGTCAAGCGGCTGATAATCCAGTTTGGCGGTGAAACGATAGCCCAGCTGTTCCACATTATCCTTGTTATCCACCTTCTCGAAATCATCGAGTTGGAAGAATGCGGCCTGGTTGTTGAAACCGGCAGAATTGGGGCCGGTGGCGAAAGGTACAACAGGGTTGTTTTTGTAATTATTATACACATCGTCCTTCAGTTTGTACATTCCGATGGCCGACGGATCCGGGTCCTTGTCGAGCTGCAGTTCACCGCTGATAAAGAAGCCGAGAATAGCACGGGTCGCACCATTTTCCAGTTTCTTTTTCAGAATGGGACCGCTGAGGTTACCGGAAACCAGGTTGTAGCCATAGGCATCCAGTACTTCCGAAGTAACCACTTCGATACCGCCTGAAAACTCTTTGGAAGGCCCCCGTGTGGTGATGCTGATGATACCACCGGTAGCGTCTCCGTATTGCGCCGGCGTACCACCTACGATGGTAGTCACCTGCTCCACGCCGGATTGCGGCAGATTTGAACTACCGCGGATACGGATACCGTCCACATAATAGTCGGTCGCGTTGTCGCGGGAACCACGCACGTTCAGAGCATCTCCGTCATCCTTCTGGAAGACACCGGCAGCCTGTGAGGCCACTGAGCGTACATCACGGGTTGGAGCGGCTTCGATTTCCTCACGGGTCAGGGTGGCACCTACGGAGGTGTTTCCTTTGTCAATCAAAGGCACCTTGTAGGCTATGATTTCCACCTCTTTGGTTTCCACCACTTTCTTTCCCACAGAAAGATCCTGGAAAGTAATCTTGTCGTTAGACACCAGCACCCCGGTGATGACCAGGTCGGTGTAACCCACATAGGTTACTTTAAGGGTATAACTTCCCGGTTGCAGTGGCTTGATGGTATACTCCCCGTCAAAATCCGACTGGGCACCGCCAACCTGTGTACCGTTCATTTCTGCTACGACCGATGCGAAGGGCAGCGGTTCCTTGGTAGCCTTGTCCAGAATTTTTCCTCTGATCGCACCGGTTTGCGCAGTTGCGCCAACGGCACCCAGTAGTAAAAAGACTAGTGTTAAGTAGACATTCCTTATCATAGGGGTTAAGTTTGTTACAGTATCTTGTTAATGTTAGGTTAATATCGGTGGGGGTTAAAAATAGAAACATTTGATTTGAATTTCAAAAAGCGCCGGATCCGACTTTGCAGTTTTCAACAATTTTCACCTCATCGGAAATGCTGCTGACGCATTAACTCATTGATAACCACAGCACGTTTCCAATCAAAACTTCCATTTTTAATTTCTTCAACAAGGCGGGCAGAAAAATCACTTCCGGCGCTTTCCTGTTCCTCACCCAGAATCTGAACTTCGTGCATAATGGCTGTTTCCATCGGGGTTTCTTTTCGTTTACTCCGTACTCTTTCCCTATTGATATTTTTTTCAAGGCCCTCCACCGATTCCAGAGATACCGGTTGAATGACACTTTGGGAAGCGGGCGGCGTTGCCCGGCCGATGGATTTTCTTTTTACAGGAACAGGCAGCGGCTTTACCGGAACCGGCATTGGTTCTGCCACAGGCTTCCCCGACCTCTTTTCTTTACCATTAGCATTCAATAGTTTAGAAACCAGCCAAATCAGGCCGACCACGATGTAAACCAGTGTTTTCAGTTCCATGCCCTCAAAATAAACACTTTTCAACACAAGAAGTGTCACATGGGCATCAGACCGATCCGTTTTTTACATTTGCGTTGCGTTACCGGCGGTTTTATGACAATAGCAGAACAGGCGGTAACTTACTGCAATTAACATAAATTAAAATGAGATTGATGCTCGCGTTTTCCGACGCGGGCTTTCTTTTCTGTAAGATTCAGGTTAGAAGATGAGATTAAAGTCACTTGAAATTAAAGGCTTCAAAAGTTTCGGCGATAAAGTGATCATACACTTTGACGAAGGCGTGACCTCCATTGTGGGTCCTAACGGTTCCGGCAAGTCGAATGTGGTGGATGCCATGCGTTGGGTACTCGGGGAACAGAAAACGCGCCTGCTGCGGTCAGAAAAGATGGAGAACATCATCTTTAACGGCACCAAACTGCGCAAGCCCGCCAACCTGGCCGAGGTAAGTCTGAGTTTTGAGAACAACAAGGGCATATTACCCACGGAGTATTCCACCGTTTCCATCACCCGAAGGCTCTACCGTTCAGGCGAATCCGAATACCTGCTGAACGGCGTTACCTGCAGGCTGAAAGACATCAACGACCTGTTTCTTGATACCGGCATCGGGCCGGACTCCTATGCCATCATTGAGTTAAACATGGTGGACGATATTCTGAAAGACCGGAACAATACCATCAAAACCCTGCTGGAAGAAGCCGCCGGCATCTCCAAGTATAAAATCCGGAAGCGGCAGACGTTCCAGAAACTGGAAGAAACGGATGCCGATCTCAACCGGGTCAACGACCTGCTTTTTGAAATTGAAAAAAGCCTGAAACAACTCGAAAGCCAGGCCAAAAAAACCGACCGATATTACCGTCTCCGTGAAGAATACCGCACGCTGAGCACGCAACTGGCCTTGTACAGCATCCGTCACCACAGTGCTGCGCTGCAGGACCTTCAGCAACGGGAGCAGGACCAGCATACGTCCAAATCCAGCCTTCAGGAGGAGCTCGAAAAACTGGAACTGCATATCCAGGAATTGAAGACCGCTTCCCTGGAAAAAGAAAAGCAGTATCAGGCCGTTCAGAAGGCATTGAATGAAAAACTGCTGGAGATCACCCGCTTTGAGAATGAAGAGAAAAACCGGAACGAACGACTGAATTTTCTGGTGGAAAAACAACAGCAGTTGCAGCTGCAAAATGAACAGGATGATCGTGCCCTGACGGAAGTAAGCGCCAGCCTCGCGGCCCTGCAGGAAGAAAAAGTACGGGAAGAGGAACACCTCCGGCAACTGGAAGAGTCCGTAACCCGTCAGCGGGAGGAAGCTGACCTGAGCAAGCAACAGTATGAAGCCTCACAAGTCAGTATCCGGGAACTCAACCAGCAGACCTACCAGTTGCGTACCATGATCAATGAGTACGAAACCCGACAGGCGGTTAACCATACCCGTTACAACGCCATTCTGGAGGAAGTGAAGCGGGCGCATCAGCAGCAGGAAGAACAAAGCCAGAAGCTCGCTGCGATTGAACAGGAAATCAACGCCCTCCTGCCCGGCCGCGAAAATGCCGATACGGATTTACGCCGACTCAAACAGGCACGTATCGAAATGGATGAGAACCTGAAATTGGCAGAAACACGACTGAAGGAACTCAACCAGGTATTGCAGGCAGAATCGCGCAAACTGGATGCCCGTCACAACGAATACCAGCTCACGAAAAACTTGCTGGAGCAGATGGAAGGCTATCCGGAATCCATCCGCTACCTCAAAAAAAATCACGAACGCTTCAAACAGGCTCCGCTGCTCAGCGAAATCATCGTATGTGATGAAGCCTTTAAAGTCGCCATAGAGAATTTCCTGGACCCCTACCTGAACCATTTCGTGGTGGATACCCTGCCCGAAGCCTGGGCTGCGCTCCAGACCCTGAACGACTCGGCTAAAGGCAGGGCGCACTTTTTTGTTCTGGAATCCCTGCAGTCATTTCCTTCGCGTCCGGCTCTGACACTCGAAGGTTGCACCCCCGCCCTGCAAGCCATTGAACGCAATCCGAAATACGAAGCACTCTTCCAGTTTCTGCTTGGTCATGTTCAGGTGCTGGACAAGGACCGCAGCTTACAGGATTATCCCTTGAACGAAGACCAGTCGGTGGTGATCATTTCTCAGGCAGGAAATTTTCTCCGGCAGAAATACACCGTAGGCGGAGGATCCATCGGGCTCTTTGACGGAAAGCGCACCGGTAAATTCCGCAACCTTGAAAAACTCGCCGAAGAACTCAAACAGCAGGAACTTGTCATCGGTCAATACCGTGACCAGGTGAAGCATGCCGAAACGGAACTCGCGGAACTAAAAGAGAATATCCAGAACAGTCAACAGGCTGTCAGCAGGCAGGAAAACGAATTCATCCGCCTGAACGGGCAGGTCAATTCCCTGCAAAGCAACCGTGATTTTGTAAACAACAACCTCGAACATCTGAAACGGAACAGCAGCCGTCTGGAAGAGGAAAGCGACACCATCCGTAAACTCCTGGAAGAAGAACAGAACAATCCCGATTTTTCGCCGGCCGTTCTCCGCGAACGACTGGAAAACCTGGTTTCTCAGCTCAACGTACAGCAGGAAGAAACACTCAACCTGCAACGCGAGTCGAATGAAAAATCGCAGCATTTTAATCAGCAGAACATCGTTTTGCTGCAGCAGCAAAACCGGATCCAGAATATCATCCGCGACATCGGCTACAAGAGCAATCAGGCGGAAACTCTGAAGAAAAACAAGGAGCAGTACGCGATTGAACTGGAGACCGTGAAGACTCAAACGGACACTTTACTCGGGGGACTTGAAAACAACAGCGAAGCCTTTCAACACATGCTGGAGGAAAAAGCATCTTTTGAAGCCGCTTACAAAGAAACAGAACTCGAATACACCGCGGCCCGTTCCGGTATCGACGCGGAAGAAAAACGCCTGAACGAATTGCGGCGCAGCAAGGAGCATGCCGACACCCAGCTGCAGAGTGTGCACGACGAACTCAACGAACTCAAGTTGCAGATGCACTCGCTCAAAGAACGCCTCAACATTGAGTTCAACATCGACATCAGTGAACTGGCCGAGCAGGAGCCGGACCCTGAATTCAACGAGGAGGAAATGCGGCCCCGTGCCGAACAGCTGCGCAAACGGGTCAGTGAATTCGGACCGATCAATCCCATGGCTCTGGAGCAGTACAAGGAGATCAAGGAACGCTACGATTTCATCATCAATGAAAAAACGGATCTGCAGAATGCCAAAGAGGCCCTCCTGAAAACCATCAA
>JAEUTF010000248.1 GCA_016788185.1 Bacteroidia bacterium
GCGAGGTCTTACACCCGCGAGGTCTTACACCCACGAGGTCTTACACCCGCGAGGTCTTACACCCGCGAGGTCTTACACCCGCGAGGTCTTACACCCGCGAGGTCTTACACCCGCGAGGTCTTACACCCGCGAGGTCTTACACCCGCGAAGTCCAACCTCCTCTAATGCTGTCCCCTCCCGTAGCTCCCGCTCCCAGACCCTCATCGGTCCAAAGTTTCCATATCGTTTCTTCCCGGTGCCTGGCTGTATTGATCGCCTTTGACTGGGCGATACAGGAATCATAAGGTCCTGTCTTTTGAACACCTCGCTGTGCCCGGTACATTTTCCGGAATACCCGGTTTTTGCCTGAAATCGCCCCAAAATCAGGGTAAAAGGTACTGGTTTTAATGAAAAAATGCCTGAAAATCGCCCGAACTCATCGTTTTTAAACTATTTTTAGCGGTTCAAAATATCCATCCTTATGAACAAAAAGGAAATCGAAGAGCTCATCAAGTTTGTCGCCAAATCGGGCGTGAGCGAAGTCAATCTGGAATTGAAAGACTTCAAGATAACGATCAAAAACAGTCCGCAGAAAGTTGAGCAAATTGTTCATACGGTGGCTGCGCCGGTGGCTCCGCTTATCCAGGCCGCAGCTCCGCTGGCGGCGGCTCCTGCACCCGCTGCTGCACCCGCTCCTGCCGCTGCGCCCGCACCGGTCGCCGACGATTCAAAATACATCACCATCAAAAGCCCCATGATCGGCACGTTCTACCGCGCCGCCGGACCGGATAAACCCATCTTTGTGAATGTAGGGGATGAAATCAAACCCGGACAGGTCCTGTGTATCATCGAAGCCATGAAACTCTTCAATGAAATTGAATCCGAAGTCTCCGGTCGCGTGGTGAAGATCCTCGTCGACAACTCGAAGCCGGTGGAATACGATACCCCCTTGTTCCTGGTCGACCCGAGTTAATCCTGATTGCTATAAATGGCAGCAAAAAAGTGCTGCGCCCTGGTTCTTGCATCGTTTCAAAAAACAGGGCACAGCTTTCCAACATGCCTCCCGTATCCACTACTACTTCTTGCACCCCGATGGCATCCTGAGGGGACATTAGACCAATCATTATGTTCAAGAAAATACTGATCGCCAACCGGGGAGAAATTGCACTGCGTATCATCCGCACCTGTAAAGAGATGGGGATACGCACCGTTGCGGTGTACTCTACCGCGGATAAGGAAAGTCTGCACGTCCGCTTTGCGGATGAAGCCGTGTGCATCGGCCCTCCCCCCAGCCGCGATTCTTACCTGAATATTCCGCACATCATCGCGGCGGCTGAAATCACCAATGCCGATGCGATTCATCCGGGGTATGGATTTCTGAGTGAAAACTCACGCTTCTCCGCCATCTGCGCGCAGCACGGCATCAAGTTCATCGGTGCCACCCCCGAGCAGATCGATGCCATGGGCGACAAGTCCAATGCGAAGGACACCATGAAAAAAGCCGGTGTTCCGACTATCCCCGGCTCCGAAGGACTCCTGAGCAACCTGGAGGAAGGAAAGAAGGTGGCCAAGGAAATCGGGTATCCGGTGATCGTGAAAGCCACTGCCGGTGGCGGCGGTCGCGGCATGCGCATCGTCTGGAAAGAAGAAGATCTTCAGAAAGCCATCGAAACAGCGCAGGCGGAAGCCGGCGCCGCCTTCGGTAACGACGGGCTTTACATGGAAAAATACATTGAAGAACCGCGTCACATTGAAATCCAGGTGGCCGGCGATCAATACGGCAAAGCCTGTCACCTCAGTGAACGCGATTGCTCGATACAACGTCGTCACCAGAAACTGCTGGAGGAAACGCCGAGTCCCTTCATGACCGAAAAGCTGCGTGAACAAATGGGTGAAGCCGCCATCAAAGCGACCCTGGCCAGCAGTTACGAAGGGGTGGGTACCATCGAATTTCTCGTGGACAAATACAGCAACTTCTACTTTATGGAGATGAACACCCGCATCCAGGTGGAACATCCGGTTACGGAAGAAGTCATCAACTACGATCTCATCAAGGAGCAGATTAAAATTGCCGCCGGTGTTCCCATCAGCGGGAAGAACCACTTCCCCGGCATGCACGCCATCGAATGCCGCATCAACGCGGAAGATCCCTACAACGATTTCCGCCCCAGCCCGGGCCGGATTACCGTACTGCATCAGCCGGGAGGACATGGGGTGCGCGTAGATTCACACATCTACGCCGGCTATACCATTCCGCCTTACTACGATTCCATGATCGCCAAACTGATCACCATCGCGCAGACCCGTGAAGAAGCCATTCAGACCATGGAGCGCGCCCTGAGCGAATTTGTGATTGAAGGCGTGAAGACGACCATTCCTTTTCATCAGCAGCTGATGCAGCATGAAGACTTCCGAAAAGGAAATTATACCACCAAATTCCTGGAAACGTTTAAACTGAAATAATTCAGGCGTCGGAAAGAAAAGCCGGGGAGGTATTCTCCGGCTTTTTTATTGGGCGGAAACAGCGCAGGGAAATGCTATTTTAGTCGTTCAAAAATAAACTCCTTGTCAGGCACAAAAAAAATCTCTTTTCAGACGCGGGTGGATAAACTGGACTATCTGCTGGGCATGCATTACATTGAAATTCCCGCGTCCGTTGTGAAAAAACTGGGCGGATTCAAAAAACAGCGTTTGCACTGCACCATCAACAAGCAGGTGTCCTACCCTTGCGGACTCATGGCGCTGGGTGAAGGGAGGGCTTACGTGAGCATCAACAAAAAAAGAATGACGGAGCTGAAACTGAAAGTGGGCGATGCCATCGAGGTGCTGCTCGAACCGGACCACAGCCGCTTTGGCATGGAGGTACCTGAAGAACTGGAGGAGCTCCTGAAACAGGATCCGGAAGGAGAAGCCCGCTTTTTGAAACTCAGCGCAGGCAAGCAACGCAACATTATTTATTATGTTAGCGGCGTGAAGAGTTCCCAGTTACGGATCGAACGTTCGCTGAAACTCATCAACCACCTCAAACAATTGCCGGAAGGAAAAGAGAAGGTACGTGAAATATTTCTCGGTCCCGGTATGTAAATCCCAACCGCAAAAAAATCCACCCGATTATCCAGCGCCTGTCTTCATGTCTTCCCTCTTTCGCACATCCGATCGCGAGGCCGTCCTCGCCCGCTTCGATAAACTCTCCGCCGCCAGCGCCCCCGTTTGGGGAAAAATGACCGTGCAACAGATGCTGGTCCACTGCCAGGCACCGCTGAAAGTCGCCACCGGTGCACTGGTGTTGAAGCACAGCCTCATCGGAAGGCTGTTCGGCAAGATGGCGAAGAAACAATTGCTGCGGCCGGAACCCTTCAAACAGAACTTACCCACCGCGCCGGAATTCAAGGCAGCCAGCGCCGGTCTTGATTTTGAAAAAGAGAAGCAGGCGCTGCTTCACCTGATCAGGAAATTCGGAGAAGCCGGACCACAGGACGGGCGCGGGAAACATCCCTTTTTCGGGGCCATGACGGAAGAAGAATGGGATGCGCTTCAATGGAAACACCTCGATCATCACCTGCGGCAATTCGGGGTATGATTCAATTTAAATTTTTCTTTTGGCAGAGGGCTGCTTATCGTGAAGCTGATCAGGCAAAGCGAAATTCTGTTTATCCATAAAAGGAAACAGGAATACCTTGTGCAAGGTATTCCTGTTTCCTTTCAGATGATTTCCTCTTACCGTATCAGCATCACCGTTCCCATCTTCTCCGAAGGGCGGTTCTGCGAACAGGGTGTCTTGTACACGACTTTGTAAACGTACATGCCGGTGGGCGCTTCCATCCCGTCGTACGTACCATCCCAGCCGAGCATGGATTCACTGGTCTGAAAGACTTCCTGTCCCCAGCGGTTGTAAACACGGAGGCTGTAATCCTCCAGCCGCTCGCCCAGTCCGAAAAACTGATCGTTCTTGCCATCGCGGTTCGGCGTAAAGGCACGGGGCAGGTATACCTGGCTGAAACCGGGTGCTCCCTCCACCGCCACGGTGTCGCGAACGGAACAGCGCCCGATTTTTGTTTCCACCCAGTAAACGCCGGTATCCTGCACGGTGATGCTGGCGCTGGTGGCGCCGGTCGACCACAGAAAGGTACTTCCTCCCTTCTGGGCTTCCAGAATCACTTCAAACTCATTGCAGATGGAAATGCTGGATTGCAGGTTGTCAAATTCAGCCACCGTGATCAGGACCGTGTCCGACCCGGTGCAGAAACCGTCGTTCACCTCCACGATGTAATTTCCGCTGAGCTCCACCAGCACCTGTTGGGTGGCGCTGCCGTTCGACCAGGTGTACGCGGATCCGGGATTGCCGGCGTCAAGGGTGATGCTTTCGCCCTCACACAAAACGGAATCAGGGCCTAGATCCACTTCGGGTACAGGCAATATCGTTAGCTCCAGGCTGTCGCGCTGTACACAAAACTGCGTGGTCAGCGTGAGCGCATACGTGCCGCTGAGCGCGGGACTGATGGAAGCGGAGGTACTGCCATCCGACCAGTTGTAGGCGAGGCCGGGAAGCGGAGAACTGAGCGTATAGGCCGCTCCCTCACAGATCGAGGTATCGGGGCCGAGTTCGAGCAAAGGCTCGTACACCACCTGAACCGAATCCTGTTCCGTGCAGGTGCCGAAAGCTACGTTCACCCAGTACAGCCCGGAAGCATTCACCAGGAAGGAAGGAGCACTGCTGCCGTCCTGCCAGAGATACGTGGCGCCGGCGTTGCTGGCGTCGAGCTGCAGACTGGCGCCGGGACAAAGAACGGTGTCGCCGCCAAAATCCACTACCGGCGCCGCCTGTACGTTAACGGAGGCGGTATCCCGCTGTATACAGCCGGCCGTGGTCACGGTCAGTACATATTGACCGCTTTGGGACACCACCACAGCCGCCGCCGTACTGCCGGTCGACCAGACATAGCTGCCGGCCATGCCGGCATTGAGGGTGAGCGTATTGGGGGCGCAGAGATTGGAGTCCGGCAATTGGGGCAGCAGCGGTACATAATCCACTTGTATCGTGTCGGTGGCCGAACAACGTCCATACGCCACCGTGGTACCGTATACGCCGGCGGCGCTCACGTTGAACTGTGCG
>JAEUTF010000225.1 GCA_016788185.1 Bacteroidia bacterium
GTCGGGCGATGCTTCCTGCACCATCAATGGCTTCAGCGATACCACGGCCCGCAGTTTCAGCATCTCGGGCAGCGGCGGCTGCTCCTACTATGGCAATGCCAGCTACCTGGATGCGCAGATTTCCGGTGCGGGATACCTCACAGTAAGCGGAAATATTCTTTTGGCCGATGTAGATGTTTCCGGCGAATCCCGCTTTGAAGGAAAAAATATGCTCGCCAATTCCACTACCACCATTCTGGCGAGCGGTGATGCCCGCGGCTATGTGAACACCATTGATACGCTTACGGCGGATGCCTCCGGTCAAGCCAGGATTTACTACAAGGGAGATCCTACGGTGAAAAATTTTACCACCAGCGGCCAGGGGAAGATTCTGCCCTTTTAATTTCAACGCTATTCCCTTTCCAAACGGCGGGCCAGGGCAAACAGCACGATGCCCAGCAGGAGCATAAAGAGCTGCAAGAAATTTATCTGCTCCAGGATCCACATTTGCACCAGAATCCATATCCCCAGCAAAACGCCCTGCAACATGACCAGGGACCTTGCGCCGCTGCAGTTCTTTAGCAGCAGGAAGAAGGCCAGCACATTCATCAGGCCGAACAGATGAAACAAGACGTGTCCCGGAACTGTGAAATCACGCAAGGGACCGTTTTTCAACAAGTCCGTCTTCATTCCAAGCAGGGAACCCGTAGGATCCATGATCAGCAGGGCTCCGGCCACCAGCGCATTCAGCGCCACAAACAACAGTATAACAGCCAGGAGAATACGTAAATTTTTAGTTTTACCCTTTCGGTCCTTCATGTGCCTTTACGCGGTATGATTGGTCTTACCAACTTCCAATGATGTCTGCTTACAGTTTCCGGTCGAGCCAGTGAACAATGTTCAGCAGAAGCTGCGCATTTTGTTTTGCAGACGGGTGGTTCATTCCCATTTTGTTCCGACTAGCCCCGGCGAGCTGAGCGGAGAACATCGCCGCCTCTCCCATCATCACGATTCTGCCCCTGCCATACTCCATGCAGGCCCCGTTCACCAGGCCTTCAGGTTCCATACAAGCCGTGGTGTCGGTTATTTCCCATGCAATTTGAGGCAGGTACACCCGGTAAGAAGTATCCAGACGGGTGAGGATGCCGGCTGCCTGCGGAGCGATGAAGGCCTGGCCTGTGATCAACAGTACCGAATCCACCTGTTCCTCCGGCCAACGACCTTTTGTGATGGCGTTTGACAGCAGGTTGCCTCTGCTCCGCGAATACATTTCGGGACTATTTCCCCGTTTCAGTGCGAAGCCATTGATCATGTTAAATCCAAAAGAACGCGCGATGTCCGAAACGACTCCCGGGAAAGGCATGTGGTCGGCAATTAAAAATAAACTTCCGCCCTGCTGTACCCAGTCGTGGAGGGCTTTTACTTCCTCTTTCGTAAAACCAGACCTGGCCGGCAGGCGCCACGCACCCGTATCCGCCAGGGCATTGGCGATGACCAACAGGCGGAGCGTGTCGAGGTAGGCATCTGAAAATTTATGTGTTCCCGGCTGAAGTACATAGCCATCGGCTTCCAATACCTTACCAAATGAAAAATACCTTCCTCCCAGGGTATGAAAATTATAATGCGCTTCATCGAGCACAATACGTGTTCCGGTTCCGGCTGCATAGGCCGGGGTCTTTACCGGAAAGGTAAACGCTGAGTCGGCTACCTGCTGCGCAGAGGTACTGCCCTGTACTAAGATGCAGACCAACAGGATCAGGGAATGTTGTTTTAAGGTGAACATGGATCAATGGAATTTCATTCTTCTTACCGGTGAATCAGAAGTATCAGCGTGTACTTCGGGAGACATCCGGAAACACCGGGGATCAGGATTTATTTTTGGCCTTCAGGCCGGCGGTGATTGCATTCGATGCTGCCGCATGCTTTACAATTTTGGTGATCAGCCGAAGAGGAATTTTTCCATCCAGCGGGAAACGTATGGCTGACTTGGACAGTGAATACGCTTTCAGTTCATCGAGAAAGGGTTCCATCGTAGCAGGACGCACGTACAAAGCACAGTGGTTCTTTGCCAGCGCGTACCAGGCCACGATGCCATGGTAACGAAAGGCGGGCATGCTGTAGCTCATCAGCTCTTCGGCCTGTGGCAAAGCCTTTCTGATGGTCTGACGAATGCTTTCCAGCAGGATCCTGCCTTCGGCCGGCTGGGCGGCGATGTACTGATCTACACTTTGTACTTCCTTTTTCATGATGGCGATGACGTTTACTGATCAATGCCCTGCAGCCAGTGGCGGATCAAGGGCTGCAAACCCTCCTTTTTGTGCTGAAGGTCGGAGGCATCGGTGATCTTCCTCCTTCAAATATCCTAAAATAATGATTTACATTTTCCCCTGTTGATGGGTGCATCAGGGTTTACGGACAGGAATCCAAACCTCCTCCTCCGCTTCGGGGTCATCGGGGCGATAATGCTCCTGCAGGATCTCAAAATGAGGGCGGGCATCCAAAAGGTACTCCGATCGCGGGAGCCAGGTACCGAAAATGTAGGACACGGTGGAGGAAAAGGCCGCAGCCCCGCCCTGGTGATGAAAGACGGCATATTCTCCCGGAGGCAGAATAAACGGTTCCATGCCCTGCGGAACATCTGAAAAATCCGTGACTTTCACCGCCGCCCATTTTTCAAAAAGTGACTGCGGCGTGAAGTCCTGCAAAGGCACCGTATGTACCTTTACATTGTAATAATGTGTACCCGAACGACGGGTGATTTCCTTCCTGCGTGGCATAAAACCCCGCCACAGCGCCGGGGTTTGGTCGTCTGCCATCGACATGATCCTTCGCTGCCCCACGAGTAGTGTTTGCGGCAGGTAGATCAACTGCGGTTCCAGTACCTGATGTTTCATCGACCACAAAGGTACGTTTCCTCTCAAGGCGGCACCTTATCCATGGCTTTCGTATGCACAGCGCGCGTTGTTGAATTCACCTCATTCCACTCTTTTTCAGAACAGGAGTTTAGCGCTCTGCGCCAAAGTGCCCTCCCTTTATGAACGATGATCCAGGGGGTTTACTGCAAGGTGCTGAGGAAGCGCTCTGCAGCCTTCAGGTGCGCCTGCTGTTTGCTCACGGGCATTTTATCAAAGCTTTTTACCAGCATGCCCAGCCTTGGGTTTTGCAGGAAAAAGGAACGGTGCGTATGCATAAACCTCCAGAACAATCCGTCCCAAACGTTTTGCCATTCGCCTTTTTTAAAATCACTCATCTTCATTACATAATTACTACCGCTGATGTAGGGCTTGGTCGCCATCAGTCCGCCATCGGCAAACTGGCTCATGCCATATACATTGGGCACCATCACCCAATCATAGGCATCGATAAACAGCTCCATGAACCATTTGTACACTTCATCGGGGTCAAATTCGCACAGGAGCATGAAGTTGCCCAGTATCATCAAGCGTTCGATGTGATGACAATAGCCTGATTTCAAAACTTTCTTTATGGTACTGTCGATCGGCGCTATACCTGTTGTGCCCGTCCAGAAAGCGGGAGGTATCTTTCTGGAAAAACCCCAGTAGTTTTTTGTTCGTTCTTCAGTCCCCCTGAGATCGTATACAGCCCGGATAAATTCTCTCCAGCCGATGATCTGACGGATAAAGCCTTCTGTAGAATTCAGGGGGATGTTGTGCGCATGAGCATACTGCAAGGCTTCGTCTACAATGTACTGCGGCGTCAGGAGGCCGCTGTTCAGCATGGGCGTTAAAACGCTGTGGTGGAGGATGTGTTCTTCCGAAAGAATGGCATCCTCATAGTCTCCAAATGCGGCAAACCTTGATTTAAAAAAATCCATCAACCAGGATTTGCTTTCGGCAAACGTGGTTGGATACATAAAATCCGTATCCAGCTCACCGTAGTTCCCCGGAAAATGCGTTTGCGTGTAGGTGATCGCCTCCCTGTAAAAATCATTCGGCCTTAAAAAATTGGTAACCGGCGGTGTTTTCCCCTTTGGGTATTTCAGGCGGTTCTCCCCGTCGAAGGACCATTTACCGCCGAGCGGCGTGTTCCGGTTCTCCATCAAAATATTTCTGCTTTGCCGCTGCTGCTTATAAAAATCAGTCTGAAACATCCTTTTCCTGTCCGAGAAAAAAGCGGCGTTAGCGGCCTGCGAATTTAAAAACATGGGGCTTTCGTGTTTTA
>JAEUTF010000056.1 GCA_016788185.1 Bacteroidia bacterium
TGGTTTCCGGCACCCGGTGGTGCACCCGAAGGGATTCGAACCCCCAACCAACAGAATCGGAATCTGTCATTCTATCCAGTTGAACTACGGGTGCATATTCACTTGTGAATGGTCTTCTTTTTCTTTTTACCGGCCATGTTCTGGATGAACAGGCACATGCTTTTATTTTTCTCTCCGGCCCGGCCGCCGGCATTCGTTCTTTGCGTTCCGGGAAATGCTGCAGCGCGTTATCCCGGGTTTTTCCTTTCCGCTGAAAGCCATCGGGGCTTCAGCAAGGCCTGAGGCGCCGCAAAAGTAGGAATTGTAAGTCAGACTTTAACACTGGAAGTAAGCTATTTAATATCAGGGCCATACACTTTAGTGCTGCCGGCAGCAAAGTCAATTTCCGAATCTTCATGCGTATTTCTGAATTAAAAGCGTACCTTCGCAGCCCCAAAAATTGGTCCAAAATGCTCTCAGTATCAAATCTTTCCCTTCGTTATGGCAAGCGTGTGCTTTTCGAAGAAGTGAACCTCAAATTCACTCCGGGCAACTGCTATGGAGTCATCGGTGCCAACGGTGCCGGCAAATCCACTTTCCTGAAAATATTGTCGGGGGAGATTGATGCCAGTACCGGTCAGGTATCCATGAATCCCGGTGCCCGCATGAGTGTGCTGAAGCAAAATCACTTCGCCTACGATGAATTTGAAGTGCTCGAAACGGTGATGATGGGGAACATGAAACTCATGGAGGTGATCCGTGAGAAAGATGCCGTGTATGCCAAGCCCGACTTTTCGGAGGCGGATGGTCACCGTGCCGCGGAGCTGGAGGTGTTGTTCGCCGAAATGGGCGGATGGGATGCCGAAAGCAATGCGGCCAGCCTGCTGAGCGCATTGGGGGTTACCGAAGAGCTGCACCACAAGAAAATGGCGGAGATCAGCGGCAAGGAAAAAGTGCGTGTGCTGCTGGCGCAGGCGCTCTACGGCAATCCGGATATCCTGCTGCTCGACGAGCCGACCAACGACCTCGATGTGGAGACCATCACCTGGCTGGAGAATTTCCTGGCCGACTTTCAGAATACCGTGATCGTGGTGAGCCACGACCGTCACTTCCTGGATTCGGTTTGCACGCACGTGGCAGACATCGATTTCGGGAAAATTCAGCTCTACAGCGGGAATTATACCTTCTGGTATGAAATGAGCCAGCTCGCCCTGCGCCAGCGCTCGGATCAGAACAAAAAAATTGAAGACAAGCGTAAGGAGCTCCAGGAATTCGTGGAGCGTTTTTCGGCGAACGCTTCCAAATCAAGACAGGCTACCAGCCGTAAAAAACTGCTTGAAAAGCTGGTGGTGGACGAGATTCCTCCCTCCACCCGGAAGTATCCCGCCATCATTTTCAAAGCCGAACGCGATTGCGGCGATCAGTTGCTGAAGGTGGAACAGCTGAGTAAAGTGTCGCCCGAAGGGGAGATGCTTTTCAGCGACATCACGTTCTCCATCGACAAGGGCGATAAGATTGCCGTCATCTCCCGCGAACGCCGCGCCGTGACCGCCTTCTTCGAAATCATTACCGGAAACGATACGGCCAGCTCCGGCAGCTTCGAATGGGGAACCACCATCACCCGTTCGTATCTGCCCAACGACAACAGTCCCTTTTTTAAGGAAGAGATGAGTCTCATCGACTGGCTGCGGCAGTTTTCAAAAGAAAAAGAGGAAACCTTTGTACGCGGCTTTCTCGGGAAGATGCTCTTCTCGGGAGAGGAGTCGCTGAAAAAATCGACGGTCCTGTCGGGCGGTGAAAAAGTGCGTTGCATGATTTCAAGGATGATGCTTACGAATGCCAATTGCCTCATCCTCGATGAACCGACCAATCACCTCGACCTGGAATCGATCACCGCTTTCAACGAAGCCATGAAGGACTGGCGGCACATCGCGCTCTTCTCTTCCCATGACCACGCCTTTACCGATTCAGTGGCCAACCGCATCATTGAACTGACGCCCGGCGGGATCATCGACAAGCGCATGACCTACGACGAGTACCTCAGTGACGAGCAGGTGAAAGCCACCCGCGACCGCCTCTACGGCAACCTGGTGAACGCGTAATCACTGCCCTTAAATACGACCATATCCTGCTCCGGCGGGATGACAAGGCTCATGCGCTTTGATCCGCTGATTCCTTATCTTCGGTAGTACCAATTGTGCTGCCTAACGATGCCTGGTTCCGTACTTCTGCGTTTTTTACTGCTGATTTTTTTAGGCATCCTGGTTCAACCTGCACGGCTGAATGCTCAGGCATGGCCTTCGGAAGGCGGGGATACGCTGCGGGTGAAATCCGGCATGCTGGTGATTCTTCCGGATACCTTTTTTGTAACGGCGTCCGATACCCTCCTGGTCGGAAAAGGTCAGACCATCCGGCTCCGCGAAGATCCGATGCAGCGATCGAAAGACTTTTACGATTCGCTGGCCGTGAGAGCGGGAAAGAGCAGGATGAAACGGGATCTGCACAGGCTTTTTGTGAGAGACAACAACCCGGTGATTATAACGGTGAAGAATGACCGTCCGCGGGAGGAATATTTCAGCCGCTACAACGGAAAGCTTGTCCGCAGTATCCGGGTGTTGCGTGTTCCCATCATCGACGGCAATGTGAACGATACGGCCTGGCCCGATTCTACCCGGCTGGGCAGGTGGATGAACTGGCATCCGCAGACGCAGAAGCGCCTCCTGAAAGGAAAGGGGGTGGTGGAGGTGGGTGCGAAAACAAGCGGAGCCGCACTGGCCGACATGGAGCGCCTCGTTCGTGAGTTGCAAACGATACGCGACGCGCGATTGTATGTAAGTGCTCCGGCGGGCAGCGACTCCATCGACCTGGTGATGGTCACGCAGGATCTTTTTCCGATACGACTGAACTTCGATTACCGGACGCCGGATAATTTCATTTTTCGCATCACCGACCGCAACCTGACCGGTTCAGCCGCTGAATTGGGTCTCGCCTACGAGCGCCGTGCTTCGCTAAGCCCGGTCAACGCCTATACCATCAACCTGCAGCAGGTGAATCTTTTTAACCGCTTCATAACGGGCCGGCTCTACGCATTGGGAAGAGGGAGCCGCACAGAACAGGGTGTAGAGATCAACCGTGAGTATCTGTCGGCCATTTTGTCGGACATGGGCGGCATTTCCTTCCGGAACATCACCGACAGAGTCTATCCCGACAGTGGGCTCAGCCGATACCATCTTTATAAAAGCGGTGCCTGGTACGGGCATGCCTTCACACCTTCCGCGGAGTGGAGTTTCATTCCGGTTTTTGCGTTTGACTGGGAAGAGTTTACCGAAGTGCCGGCATCCGCAGGTCCGTCATCCTACGCCACACAGCAAAAGAAAATTGTTCTGGGCGGCCTGAACCTTATCAAGCGAAGTTTTCTCAGAACGGCCCTGGTGAAGGTGTTTGGCACCTCGGAGTATATACCGGTGGGATACAAGTTGAACCTGACGGGTGGCTATGAAAAGGCTTTGGAATTTGATCGCTTCTATTCGGCAGGACAATTTGAATACGCCACCTTTGTACACGATGCCGGATATTTTTCCCTGAGCGCCTTGAATGCACGATTTTTCAGGGCGCAGCGTGAAGAAGACAACTTGCTCGTACTGAAAACCGGTTATTATTCCCCCCTGTTAAAACTGGGCAGGACCCGGTGGAGGCAGTTTGTAGATGGTTCATACCGCAGCATCGATCGCCCCTTCACCACCGAACCGTTTTCTACCGGAGGTCCGTGGGAGGATTCCCTCGGTGTTTCTCCGGCAGGCGACCGATGGTTTAAAGCAGGCTTCAGAACCGTTTTTTTTATGCCCTGGTATTTTTACGGATTTCGTTTTTCGTTTTACGATGGGATAGACATGAACTGGATCCGGCAAAGTGAACAGGACAAACAGTACCGGTATTTTCCCTCTTTTCGCCTGGGATTAAGAATACAAAATGACTATCTCACCTATACCGCGTTCAGCTTTCAGCTGGCATTTTATCCGGAAGTGAAGGGCTACGAACCTTACCTTAGCTTTTCACTAAAAACCTTTATCCTTCCAGTATTTGACGGGCTCAGAATTGAACGCCCCGCGTATCATTCGGGTTCTTACAGGGAGTGAAAAGGCGTTTTCAAGCGGGCGCTTGAACAAAGAACAATCTATTTTAAAAAGGGGTATCTCGCTGCAGCGATGAAAAGAGCAGACCGTTTTGCATTTTATGCTCCGCTTTTTTCTTTCAGGTAGAGTCCGGCAACCACCTCGAGTTCTTTGTACCAGTCTTCGCCGTATTTTCTGATCAGGGCATCTTTCAGAAATTTATAAACGGGTACCTTGAGCGCTTTCCCCAGGCTGCAGGCGGCGCTGCAGCTTTCACAGCGATCATAATTTACCGCTTCAGGTGCAAGGGAATTGTTTGATGTATGTAAGACGGGAAAGACGGTTGAATCCTGCCCGACTGCTAAAAAAAGGGGCCCTGACAAACGACAGGGCCCTGAGTTAAAGCATGTAAAACATTAATACACGGTGATGGGTACAGTTTCTACTGTTCCTCCTCCTGAAAGATGCAGCAAATAGGAGCCCGGATGAAGCTGATGCAGGTCGATCGTGAAGCTGTTTTCGCCTTCGTAACTACGATTGGATTGATGAAGCATTAATCTCCCGGTGATATCCAGCAACCGGATTTGGGTCGTTTGTTCTGCTGTAACATTGAAAGTAACAAATAGCCTTTCTGTTGCCGGATTTGGATAGACATTCATCGACCGGAATACTGTTTCATCAGATGCACGAATACAGGTAGTGGTACTGATATTTTCCAGCTTTCGCAAAGGACTGCTGCCGCAGGAGTTGGTGGCTTTCACGGATAGCGTGAAGTTTGAAACCGGCTGATTGCTCATTTTAACGTCGAGTGTTCGTGTGCCCTGGCCGTTCAATATAGAGGTATGGGAAGGTACATTCCAGGTATAGAGGCTGGCCCCGGTTACCGCGGCGACTTCATAGGTATTCAGCTGATTGGTGCAGGTGGTGACCGGGCCTGTAACCGGACCCGGTTGAGCAGGAGAGCCTGTTACCGACATGCTTCTGCTGGCACCGGTCCCGCAATTGTTTAGCGCGGATACACTTAATGTACCACCAGTAAACGAATTGCTGAAATTGACCTGGATTGAACTGGTACCTTGTCCGGATACAAGTGTAGCTCCTGCCGGCACGCTCCACTGATAGGAAGCCGCCCCCGGCACGGATGCGCAGGTGTAAGCGATACCATTTGAACCGCATACACCTTTGGCAAGTCCATTGATGGCGGTCGATGCTTTCAGAATGTTTCGGGAAATGGTCAAAGCACGGTCTGGACTATTGCCGCAACTGTTGGAGGAATGAACAGTAATCTCTCCGCCACTGAATGATCCGCCAAAAAGCACTGTAATACTCGTTGTTCCTTGCCCGTTTGTAATGGTGGCACCGGTGGGGACGCTCCAGTTATAGGTGCTTGCTCTGGGAACCGGTGTGATTGTATAGACGTAGCTGTCACCATCGCAGGCTTTGTTGTTTCCGGTTATGCTTGCCGGACGTACGGGTGCGGAAAGTTGTACTGAAATGGGAAGGCAGGATGGTAAGCTGGTCCCGCAGGCGGCGGTGTAGGTTACGCAGATGTCACCCTGTAGTCCGCCGTGTATGACACTGAAGGGCCAACGCACCGTAATACTTTCTGTACCCTGACCTCCGGTAATGATCGTACCTGCAGGTACGGTCCAGTTATAGGCGAAGGCTCCCGGAACCGGAAGTACGCTGTAGGTTACAATCTGCCCTGTCGGCGTGCAAAGTTGTGCAGGGCCATTTATGGATCCCGGTGTGCCGCAACCGCCACAGCCTTCATCGACGATACCGTTGCAGTTGTCGTCAAAACCATTGCATATTTC
The DNA here is from genome assembly GCA_016788185.1 of Bacteroidia bacterium. Taxonomy (GTDB): domain Bacteria; phylum Bacteroidota; class Bacteroidia; order AKYH767-A; family OLB10; genus JAJTFW01. Next base: position 5,909 of record JAEUTF010000056.1, read on the forward strand.
AACGGAACCCGGATATATAGCGGCATTTCCGTCCTGGCAGTCGCCGCTGTTGGATACATATCCTGAAGGAGCTCCGCTGCAGGTGCTTTGCTGGATCACAGCGTTTCCATAACCGTCGCCGTCACCATCTGCGTAATAGGTAAGGAAGGTGAGCCCATCGTCAGCCAGTCCATTGCAGTTGTCATCAATACCATTGCATACTTCTGCGGCACCCGGATGGATAGAGGCGTTACCGTCCACGCAGTCACCGCTGTTAGACACATATCCTGAAGGAGCTCCGCTGCAGGTGCTTTGCTGGATTACAGCGTTTCCATAACCGTCGCCGTCACCATCTGCGTAATAGGTAAGGAAGGTGAGACCATCGTCAGCGAGTCCGTTGCAGTTGTCGTCAATACCATTGCATACTTCTGCGGCGCCCGGATGGATAGAGGCGTTTGCGTCATTGCAATCGCCGTTGTTCGCCACATAACCGGGAGGCATTCCGTTGCAGGTACTCTGTGAGATGGCCGCAGTCCCGTAGTTGTCGCCATCCGCATCTGCGAAATAGGTGAGGGTGGTTAATCCTTCGTCTGTGAGTCCGTTGCAGTTGTCGTCAAGGTTGTTACAGGATTCGGTAGCACCGGGATGTATTAATGGATTACCGTCATCGCAATCGGTACTGTTGGAGACATATCCGGCCGGTGGAACCGGACTGGGGCTGCTTGTACTCGTACCTGAATTTCCAAAACCATCTCCATCCGTATCGGCAAAGTATGTATAGGTACTGCATCCTTCATCAGTACTTCCATTGCAGTTGTCATCAAGGCCATTGCATAGTTCGGGAGCGCCCGGATGGATAGAATTGTCTGTGTCATTGCAATCAGTGCTGTTGCTTACATAGCCTGCCGGCGCACCAGAACAGGTAGATTGTGTTGAAGAAGCGTCTCCGTAGGTATCATTATCCGCATCGATGTAATAGGTGGTATACGTTAATCCTTCATCCGTTGATCCGTTGCAATTGTCATCAAGGGCATTGCACAGTTCGCTGGCGCCCGGGTTGATGGCGGCATTTCCGTCATTGCAGTCGCTGTTATCGGATACATATCCCGGAGGATTTCCCGTACAGGAATTTTGGGTTAAAGCGTTATTGCCGTAACCATCTCCATCGCCATCCGCAAAGTAGAGGGTGTTGGGCAAGGCGCTCACCGTGATGGTATTGCTGACGTGAGGGCACCCGTCAAAATCAGAGGCTGTTAAACTGTAGTTTCCGGAGAGGCCTGTTACAATACTTCCGGTTGTTTCACCATTGCTCCATAAATAGCCGTTGAAGGCATTCGATGCGTTTAGCGCTACGTTTCCTCCCTGACAAAAGGTGACAGGACCGCCAGCGGTAATGATCGATGGCGATGGATCGCAGGGGTAGAAAAATTTGTTGATCGTGTATGCATTTGGAGAGCTGGCGTAGACAACAAGATAATAATCACCTGCCGGCAGAGCATTGAAGAAAATCACATAGTTTCCGCCATAGCCTGCATTTCCATAAAGCTGACTTTGCGCTGCATTGTACAGATAAACATATACATAGTTGGTATAGCTGAACGATAATTCAATTCGCAGGCTGTCCAGATTCAACATGGTAATTTTCCGGTAATCATAGTTGTCATAACTTCCCCCGTTGTAGCGGTGACCAATATGCCCTGATTTGACCGGACTGTTGTTCAGCGCCTGGGCGGTACCGGAAGTCCCGTTATCTTCAATATCATTTTCATAGGGAGTAACCGTTAAGGTATTGGAAAGGGTATAGCCACTATAAGATCCTCCGCTTGCATATACCAGCACATAATAGGTGCCGGCGGCCAAACCGTTCACTGTGAATGAAACTCCGCTTTGTGCATAGGCGGCGGCGCTTCCCAGTTGTGTACTGCCGTCCTGGTCATAAAGGTAAATGTAGGTATAGGAGTTGTTCGTGTTGGTCAATGAAATCTGTATGTTGCCATCCTGAGTGGTTACCAGTTGATAATAATCATTGACATCATGGCTGCCTCCAATATTCCGGTATGCAATATGGCCCGTAAGGCTGCTGTTAACAGGAAAGGGTGTAGCCTGCCCCGGGAGGTTATTGGGTTCCGGATCACCGGCCAAAGGGTTCGGTGTATAGGTGTTTTTTAAGGTGTAGCCGCTGTGTGCCCCTGCGCTGGCATATACCATGATGTAATAGGTCCCCGCAGCGAGTCCGTTGGTAGTGAAGGATATGCCTCCCTGAGCATATCCGGCTGCTGAACCTAATTGAGTAATGGTATCGGTGTCGAACAGATAGATATAGGTATAGGCATTGGTGTTGTTTTTAAGGGAAATGGTAATGTCATAATCGCCGGAGGAGTAAAAGGAGTAATAATCATAATTGTCATAGCTGCCGCCGTTGTTTCGGTAGGCGATATGTCCGTTGATACTGTCATTTTGTGCAAATGAAGGAGCATTGATAAAATGGCTGTTTGATATCGGATCATTGGGCATCGGGTTGGCATTTAAGGAGGTGGTCATCGTGTATCCGCAGTATCCGGTACCGTAAACAACCACATAATACGTGCCGGCGGCCAGTCCGGCCGTTGTCATGCTTATACCGCTTCCTGCATACCCTGCACTGGAATTCAGCTGAGTGGTTCCGTCTATATCATAAAGATAGAGGTAACTATATGCATTGTTGTCATTGCTGAAATTCACCAGGATATCACCATCCGCATTGCTGGTCACCGCATAGTAATCGTAATTATCAATACCGCCTCCGTTAGCCCTGTAGGCGATGTGGCCTGTAACCGGATTCGGCATCGTAAGGGTGATCGCCTGCAGAGGGACATTGTTGGGCTCCTGATCATTGGCATAGAGGGAACTGATGAGCGTGCCGTTCAGCGTATAATTGGTGACCGCCGAACTATAAACAAGGGCATAGTACGTTCCTGCTGCCAGCCCGGAAGCCGTGAGAGAGATTCCGGACTGGGCAAATCCGCCATTCGCGGCCAGTTGAGTACTGCCATCGCTATCATATAAATAGATGAAGAGATAGGCATTGTTGTTATTGGATGCGCTGATCACGATGTTGCCATCCGTGGCGGTGGTTAACTGATAGTAATCATACTGGTCGGATCCACCAAGACTTCCGTTTTGCGGTAATCCGATACTTAGCATGTCGGAAGTTGTTCCCGGCGAATTGTTCCCCGGCTCGGTATCTGCCAGGACATTCCCTGCACAGAGGAAGAGAAATAGTAGTAAGTTGAACAGTTTTTTCATGGTCGGTGATTTTTCAACAAAAATCCCGTTCTGACGCTCAGGCTGCAATAACGCATATGTGTTATTTGCTCCAATTTATTATAAATGATATATTTGAACAGTGTATATGAAGGTATATCGCGTTTTGGCCCGTGTGTGTGTTTGTTTCTTGTTGTCGACATGGCTACTGTTTCTGCTACCTGTTCAGTCGTTAGCCCAAACAAAAAAGATTGACGCATTTAAAAGGGATTTGTCTAAAGCGGGGAGTAAGGATTCGATGGGCATTCTGTTGAATTTGCTGCTGGAGAAGAATTCTATGCCGGGAGATTCCATCCGCAAATTTGTGGATCTGGCGGAGGGTTTGGCTGGCAGGAATACCAGCCCTGAGGTTCGCTATCTTCTCAATTTTTATAAAGTCATTGTTGCACAAAATGAAGCATCCTCAGACCAGGCGATCAGTACCTGTGATTCGAATATCCGTGCCATTGAAAATGCAGCACTCGGGCCTGAAGTTCTTTTGCGTTTCTTGCAGCTCAAAGCATCGCTCTTGGTCAGGAAAGGATTGTATGAAGAAGCTCTCCAGGCGTATTTCCGGGTTCTTGAAGAAGCTGAAAGGGTTAATAATATGGATTACCAGATCGCAGGAAGGAACGGAGTTGGCTGGGTTTATATGGAAAAGTCGGAATGGCGTACGGCGATCGATTGGTTTAAAAAGGCGCTTGCGACCACCGAGGATCTCAAAATCCTTGACAAGTTCACGATTGTGATGACCAATATTGCGGCCACTTATAATTCCATACATGAGAACGATTCTGCTTTGGATTTTGTGGATCGGGCAATCACCATTGCCTTAAAAACCGAAGATCTGAGGTCTGTGGCGAACGGCTATGCCATCAAAGCGGATATCTTGATCGACCTCAACCGGAAAAGTGAAGCGGCAGTGGCCATGAAAGAGGCATTGAATGTCCGTAAGAAAATCGGTGATATTTACTACATCATTTCCGATATCTTTCAGCTGGGTTTATTTCATGCAAGTACCGGAGATTGTCAAAATGGGATCCTGATCAGCAAAGAAGGAATTGACCTTGTGAATAAGTACAAAGTTGACTCAAAAAGAATTCTTTTGTATGAGGCGCTCGCCGCCAATTACAAGGCCTGTAACGATATGGAATCCTATGCCGGTGTCCTGGAGCGCATGATCACGTGGAAGGATTCGGCGGCCAAAGCGGTATCGGAGAACGCCCTCGCAGAGATGTCAGCAAAGTACAACCTTCAGGCCAAGGAACAGCAAATAATCCGGCAGGAACTATTGCTGTCGCGCAGAAATTATATCATCTATGGATCCCTGGTTTTGTTTTTACTAATAGGGGTCATTGGTGTTCAGTATTTTGCACAGTACAAAAGTAATCAGGAGCGCAAATCAATGATGGATATGGCAAGAGCGCGTGATGATGAGCGTCTTCGGATTGCCGCCGATCTGCATGATAGTATTGGTTCTCAGTTAAGTTTCATCAGCAGGAAGTTGGAGATCATCTTAAGTAAAAAATCGGAAGATGTTAATCCGCTTTCAGATTTTATGAACGAAATGGACGCAAATATCCGAAAAACCATTTCCGATCTGAGAGAAACCATCTGGACGATGAAGAAGGAACGGATTGATTTCAGTGAACTTGCTGACCGCCTGAAATTGTTTGCCCAACAATTGCTTTCTGAAACGGATGTAAAATTGCATATTTCAGAATCACATGAAGCGGTTGTTTCCTTTTCATCGATTGAATCCATTAATTTTTACCGCATTGTTCAGGAGGCTATAAACAACGCTTTCAGGCACGCAAGGGCAAAGAATATTACCATCCGATTTGTATCTTCTGACGAAAAGGGGTGGCGTATTGAAATCAATGACGATGGAGTGGGATTTGATACGAAGGAGGTTTTTGAAGAGCATTACGGACATGAAAATATGAAGTACAGAGCAAAAAACATGAACGTTCATCTGGTGGTTTCGAGTACCGCAATGTCGGGCACTTCGGTGATCCTGTCAAACCGCAGGGTGGTATAAAATAGCGCATATGCGTTATTGGACATCACTTGCTTATACATGAATTTTGATTTCACCGGAGATGTCATGAGTATCAAAATTGTAATCGTTGATGATAAACCTCAAAACAGATTGTTGTTGCAGGAACAATTTGCATTTTCTCCCGCCTTCGAAATCGTTTTCATTGCAAAGAATGGCGTCGACTTTCTGGATAAGATGAAAGAATTAAGGGTGGAACAGTATCCTCAGGTTGTGTTGATGGACATTGAGATGCCTGAAATGGATGGAATTGAAACGGTATCAAAGTCGCACATTCTTTATCCCCATATAAAATTCTTAATGTTGACGGTGTTTGATGATGAAGATAAAATATTTGAAGCAATACGTGCAGGGGCACAGGGGTATTTATTGAAAAACGAAAAAATCTCCGTCATTGAAGAGTATATTCAACAGGTTGAGGAGGTGGGAGGAGTGCCGATGAGCCCCTCGATTGCCCGGAAGGCCATGCACATGCTGGTGAATTCCAATGCAAGGGAGCCAAAAGCACAGCAGGTATCAGCTTCTGGAGAATCTGAACTGTCTGATCGGGAATTTGAGGTCTTGAATCTTCTGGTAAGCGGCTACGATTATAAAGTAATTGCAGAGAAATTGTTTCTGAGTTCACATACCGTCCGTAAACACATCGCTAATATTTATACCAAGCTTCATGTCAGTTCCAAAGCACAGGCAATCAATCTGGCGCATAAGAAGCGTTGGTTTGGTGTGTCGTAACTTTTGATTGAACTCCGCATGGAGGAGTACGGGCGCCGGCAGTTGGATGTGATGGTCCTCAGTGCCCGGTATCCTGGAGGATGTGCTGTTTCAGTTATTTGACGGGCTCAGAATTGAACGCCCCGCGTATCATTCGGGTTCTTACAGGGAGTGAAAAGGCGTTTTCAAGCGGGCGCTTGAACAAAGAACAATCTATTTTAAAAAGGTGTATCTCGCTGCAGCGATGAAAAGGGCAGACCGTTTTGCGTTTTATGCTCCGTTTTTTTCTTTCAGGTAGAGTCCGGCAACCACCTCGAGTTCTTTGTACCAGTCTTCGCTGTATTTTCTGATCAGGGCATCTTTCAGAAATTTATAGACGGGCACCTTGAGCGCTTTCCCCAGGCTGCAGGCGGCGCTGCAGATTTCCCAGCGGTCATAATTCACCGCTTCATAATTTCTGAGTTGCTGGATGCGGATAGGGTAGAGGTGGCAGGAGACCGGTTTTCGAAATGCGATCTCTCCGGCGAAATAGGCCTTTTCGAAAGCGCATTGAGCCACTCCGTTTTCAAAGAGGGTATACGCGCACTCGCGGTAACCTTTGACCAGCGGCGTCACCCAGTCCCCTTCCAGGTCTTTGAAGTAAAGTCCGAAGCGGTCGATGCTGGAACGGCCCTCCTCCGTCAGGTACTTTTCAATGACCGGATAGGACTTTTCGATCTCTGCGAGTTCGTGTTCTTCCAGCGGAGCGCCCGAATCACCTTCCACGCAACAGGCTCCCTTGCACTGCTTAAGGTCGCAGACGAATTGTTCTTCAATTACATCCGCAGAAACCAGCTTGTCGCCAATCTGAATCATAAAACAAAGGTCGGATAAATCAGTCAATTTTCATGAATTTGAGGGCCAGGCAGAAAAACCTTGATTGGCGTCAATAAATAACCTACATTTCGATCATCTAACCAATGCTTTCAATTTCGGGATCATGAAAGGCTGTGTTGTACCATCGTTTCAGTTTACACTGTCCGGTGTAACTTTTTTCCGGGTACTGTGCGGTCTGAGCGATTGTCTGACAGGCGGCAGGTATCTTGCTCCTCTTTGTTTTTCAACTTTTCCCGACTCTTCCTTCACCGAACCTCAACCTCAACACATAGGATTCAAGCCGTACGATCGTGATTCGCGGCGACGATGAGCATGCTGTTTTAAACCTGTTCCTATGAAACCGTTCCTTCACCGGGGATGCTCCATCCTGTCCGACACATTTTTCCGGGTCAGAAAGTGTTTACTTATCCTTTTGAGTTTATTGTGGTTCAGCGTGGCATGGTCGCAGCCCCTGACCGTCAGTGTGGATCCCTTGTGCACCACGTTCTGTTGTCAGCCGGCGCAACCTTGCAGCTGCAGCGCCGGAGTACTTGTTTCGGGTGGGGTTCCGCCGTACACCTATCTGGTCTTCGGCTCCAGCGGTCTGGTGGGCAACAGCGCCTGCGTGAACGGGCTCTGCGCGGGCACCTACAATTTCGAGGTGCGGGATGCAAACAACAACATGGTGATATTTCCGGTAACCATCGGTGGTGCGTGTTGCAAGATCAATTGCAAGGATACCACGATCTGTTACAATCTGCCCGACAGCCTGGTGAAACCACCCAAACCCAGCGTGACTTCGGATGGTGGTACCGGTGGCGGCACCGGCGGAGGAGCCGGCGGTCCCGGACTTACGCCCTGTCTGTATGATTCCATCTGGAACAATGCTCCGCTGGTGTATCCGGTGGGCACCACCTATGTTACCTGGTACGTCAGCATCAACGGGTTGATTGACTCCTGTACCGCCCGCGTCATCCGGAATCCGCTCATCCCCTTTACCATTAGTTTCACCACCTCTCCGCCCATGGTGGGAGGAGTGATCAATATTTGCAACGGACAAACGGTTACCGTCAACAACAACTCCACCGGCATTACGGGTCAGCTTTGGAATTTCGGCAATGGATTTTATTCCACGAATGCCGTGCATACCGTTCCGGCCTGGCAGTATCCTCCGGGTACTTATTACGACACCCTCACTGTTTACGATGCCTGCGGAAACGCGCACGATACCGCCTTTGTGGTGGTGGTGGATTCGGCCATGGGTCCGGATATCACCTGCATCTCGACGGTTTGTCCGGGAGATACGGTGACCTATCGTACCAGTGCCGTGTGCACCGGCTATACCTGGACCGTGAGTGGAGGTGCCTTCCTGAATCCCCCTCCGTCCACCAGTGATTCAGCCACCGTCATCTGGGGGCCGGGACCGCAGGGAACCATCTCGCTCAGTGTGACGGGCTGTACCCCTCCCCTGAATTGCCCGAATCCCACCATTAAAAATGTACCCATTGTACCGGCTACCCTTCCGATCAATGGCGATACCATTGTCTGTTCCGGTTCTGAAAACTGTTACGAAGTGGAGTGTATTCCCGGTAACAATCATATCTGGGAGGTACTTCCGGCCAACGCCGGCATAGTCACGGGTCAGGGCACCTGCAGGATCTGTGTGAAGTTTGACTCCACTTATTTCGGGCCGGTCACCATCCAGCTGATCTACCAGAATGTGCTGACAGGCGCCGGCTGTTCCTTGCCTTCAGAATGTAAAAACGACCCGGGTTGCGGGGGCGTGGCCAGCATCACGGTGGACGTGCGTCCCATTTTCGGCATTGCCGGTCCGTCCAAAGTATGCCCGAATACCGTGAGTGCGCCGTTCAACGGCATGAATCTGACGAACAACACGGTAGCCACGGGTGTTTCCTGGAAGCTGATTACGCCGGTACCCACCACCCTGACCTTCGCCAGCACGGCCCTGCTGAATGCCTATACCTGGAACGCGGGAGCCGGCAACTACCAGCTAACGGCCTATGCCCCCGCCAATACCTATTGCAATGATTCGGCAACGATGACCGTGGAGGTGGTGAACATGCTGACGCCGAATCCTGTCACCGGACCGGATACCGTCTGCGCCGGCAGCTCCGTGATCTATTCAGTAGCGCCGAACATGAGCGGAGTGACGTATATATGGACCGTTAGCGGTGGTACGGTGATCGGACCCGCGAACGGCAGCAGCGTCACCATCCAGTGGAATCCGGGAGGAGGAACCGTATCGGTCGCTCAGATGCTGTCGGCCGCTCCCGGATGCATGTCGCTTTTCAATGCCGCGAAAACGGTGGTCACCTGGCCGAATTTTGCTTTGCCGGTAGTGAGCAGCAGCAGTCCGGTCGTGTGCATGAACAGCACCATCACGTATTCCATACCCACGCCGCTGCTTTCCAATGCCACCTATACCTGGTCCGTCGTCCCTGCAACGGCGGGCAATATTTTATCGGCCAACGGTACGGATTCCATCGTGATCAAATGGATCAGCGCGGCCATCACCCCGATTTTTGTGAAGCTGAAAATCTCCAGGTGTTACGATGACTCGGTCATGGTGCCGGTGAATTTGCTGCCCCTGCCCGTCGTGCCGAATATCTCCTATTTTCCTGCCAATCCCTGCGTGAATACCACGGTGAACTTTTCTACGGTCAATCCAGGTCCCCTGTGGAACTGGAGTTTCGGCGATGCGGGAACATCCGCTCTTCAGAATCCATCCCATGTATACACAAGTGCCGGCAACTACAACGTACAATTGTATGTAACGAATGCTTCAGGCTGTTCGGATACCGCCACCACCGCCATCACCATTGAGGATATCCCGGTGGTTCCGGTCGTAAACGGGCCCGACAGTGTTTGCATCAACGCCCTTGCTTCGTATAACTTCTCACAGCCGCTCTTCCCGGGAGCCAATTATACCTGGTCCCTGTCGGCTTCTCCGAAGGGAATCATATCGTCGTCGGGAAATAATTTCATGAACCTGAAATGGACCATCGCCGGAATTGATACGGTGAAAGTGCGTGTTCAGGCCACCTGTCTGGATACGACCATTAAGTATGTGGTGGTCATCAGTCCTTTGCCCACTCCGGGTATTTCGGTCCTTTCGCCTGCCTGTCAGAATACCAATGTGAATTTTACCGGTAGCGGCGGCGGCAGCTATTCCTGGTCCTTTGCCGGCGGCGCACCCGGATTTTCTTCGTCGGCGAATCCGATCGTTACCTATGCGCTTCCCGGAACCTACAATGTGTCTTTAACGGTGCTGAGTGCCGCGGGTTGTGCGGCAACAACGAACACCTCCATGGTCATCAACCCGGAGCCAATGGCCCTTATCAACGGTCCGTCCACCATCTGTGCCTTCCCCGGATCCGTTACCATGAGTGCCGTGGCCGCCCCGGGCTATACGTTTTTGTGGACGCCCACAGGCAGCACGGCGCCATCCATCACCACCACCATCAGTTCGCTGACCACCTTCAGCTGTGTGGTGACCAACGCTTTTGGCTGCAGCCGGTTGTCGAACGCAATAACGGTAGACACCTTATCCTGTGTTCAGGTTGTTGATTCCTGTTTGGTGAACGACAGCATCGATTTCACCTATACTCCGCCCATCTGCCTGAGCCAGACCTATACGAAGATTTATACGGGCACACTCACCGGCTGGTCATTTGGTCTTGGTGGAAGCGCAGGCGCCACCAGTCCGGTGACGGCTACCTATCCATTTCCGGGAATATTCCCTGTCACGGTCGTGGGTGTGGCCATCGGTACCTATCCGGATGGTTCAGTTTGTACCAAAAACATCAGCAGAACCCGGAACGTGACCATTCCCTTTGATCCGGATTTTGATTTCGATTATCAATGCAACGGCGCCAACGTCATGCAGGTGATTTTTACAAACACCTCACAGTACCTGGGACTCGCTACCGCCTACAACTGGACCTGGTATGATGTCACCTATGCCAATACTCTTTCCACCAATCCTTTCCCACCGGCGATGAGCCTCGCCCCCGGCACGCATGTGATCAACCTCAGTGTATTTGATCCTGCTACCGGCGCGTCCTGTACCATCACCAAAACCATCAATGTTCCCCTGCCGATTTCAGCCTCCTTTACCGTGTCGTCTCCTTTGTGTGTTGGCGCTCCCAATACCTTTACCAATACCTCCGTGAACCTGGCCAATCAGTCGTCGATGCTGTTCAACAATGGCAACGGCGGTACCGCAACCAGTTCTCCCGCCAGCATTCCCTATGCCAATTCCGGAACCTATACCGCTTCCATTGCCGTAACCGATATTTATGGCTGTACCTCCTCCGTTTCTCAGCTGGTTTCGGTAACGCCTGCCGGTAGCGGAAGCATTACCGTGGGTGCGCTGGCCTGTGATTCGGTTTCACTGACCGCTTCCGGCCCCGGCCCTTTTACCTGGAACATCATCAGCCCGCCTCCTTTCCCCAATAACCCCGCCTATGTAAAAACAAGTGGTTATTACAGTGTCACCGGCATCGGAGTGAACGGATGTCCCTATACCGCGGGGCCGGTACTGGTAACGGTCAACAGATCGCCGGCGGTCACCATCACGGGTCTCACCCAGTATTGCCAGGGAGAAGCCTTAAACATCAAGACCTCCGCTGCGGGCATTAACTATGCCTGGATCCGCCTGCCTTCCACACCGGTAGGTACGAATTCACCCAATCTGACTATCATCGCGAACACGCCGGGCACCTTCACCTACCAGGTAACGGTAACCGCCGCCAACGGCTGTACCGGCATGGCCACGTATACGGTGAACGTAGATCCGGTACCTTCCTCCGCCAGCATTGTAGCATCCGGCCCCTTGACATTTTGTAACGGAGATTCCATTAAGTTGACGGTGAGTCCTCCGGGTTTCACCTACCTCTGGTCAAAATCACCGGCACCTGCTGTTCCGTCCCCCCAGAACGCCGCGAATTCCCTGTGGGTGACGCAAAGCGGTACGTATTCGGTCATTGTTCAGACAGCGAACGGATGTGCCTATCCGGCCATTGCACCGCTCACCATCACGGTGAATCCCTTGCCGCCGGCATCCATCAGCGGTGATACGGTGCTTTGTGAAGGCGAGACGCTGAAGCTCACCAGCACGCCCGATGGCGGAAGCACCTATGCCTGGACCGGTCCGGCGGCCAGTGGAAATACCAATCCTTTTGTAAAAACCAATATGCTGCTGACGGATGCGGGCTATTACAAAGTTGTGGTCACCAATAGTTACGGCTGCAGCAATACCGATTCGGTACTGGTGGTGGTGAATCCTGCACCCCTGCCGCCGGTGATTGTTTCCAACCCGGGCGGTACGCTTTGCGAGGGTCAGATTTTTAACCTGAGCATACTTGGACCGCTTGGGCCTCCCATCGTGTACAACTGGAGCACCGGGCAGATCGGAACCTCCATCAATGTGGTACTGCCTGGCAGTTATAGTGTGACCGCCGTCAACCAGTTCGGGTGTGCGGCTCCCTCAAACATCCTGACCGTCCATCCCAATCCCGATCTGAGTTGCGCACCGACAGGATGCTATGAGTTCTGCAACGAATGTGATTCCGTGAATATCCCCGGACCCGCCGGACTGTTCCAGTACACCTGGGAAATGCTGGTTGGAAATACATTTACCTATTACAGTTCCAATCAGAACCTGCTGGTGCTTCCTCCCGGCGGGAAATTCCGTCTGATCGGTGCCAATCAGTGGGGATGCACCGACTCCACCGACACCTTGAGCATCGATTTCACCGATTGCTGTCCTTCTGCCGATACCACGCTCTGCGCCGATACCTGCATCAACTTCAACAACAACACCCAGATGGGTTGGCAGGCCTATCCGGCAGCACCCAACGTGGGATTGTTGGTGACCAATTTCGGATCACAGGGTGGGGCAGGAGATTATTTTCTGCAAGCTTCGGATTTATCCGGCCCTTCCATCCTGGAAGCAGGCTTTGACCTGAGAGGAAAATGGTGTTGTGGCGAATTTTGTTACGATTACAAAGTGATCGACGATGGAGTGGCGGCTATGATCAACGTGAATCCGCAATTCAGGATCATGAACGGGTTGCTTGGCTTTACTTTTACTTCTTCTGCCGTCGTGACAGAAAACTCGGGCTGGCACCGCATCTGCGCCCCCATTTCCGATTGTAACCCACCGCCTGTTACGCAGGCCGGTACCTGGGCGCCCATCGCCGGAACTACCCTTGCTGACTGGACCACCGTGCTGTCCAATGTCACCAACATCCTCTTCCCGGTCGATATCAGTCCGTCCATCGGTGAGACCACCGGTTTTGACAATGCCTGCATTCAGTCGGGAATTCCGCAAATTGATGCCGGCAATGACACTACGGTATGCCAGAACACTGAGGTGAGCCTGCACGTTCAGGGTTGTTCCGGAAATGCAAGCTGGTATAAGATCTCAGGAGATTCATTGGTATTTGTGGGCAACGGACCGCAGCTTAACTTCCTGATACAGCAAAGTACCTGTTTTGTGGTCACATGCTGCAATCTATCAGCCTGTTGCTGCGATACGGACACGGTTTGCATTTATGTGAATCCCTTGCCGCTCCTGCAATGGAATCCTGCCTTCCCGCAGCTGTGCCAGTTTTCCGATTCCATTTATCTTGACTCGAGCCTGGTTCAGGTCTTTAAAAACAATTCATGGCTGCCGTTGACACAAGCCGGTGGCAGTGGCTTCTTCAGCGGTCCCGGCGTGGCGGGCAATGTCTTCACCCCGCCCGGCATCGGCAGCTGGACCATCTGCTACAACTATACGGACTCATTGGGCTGCAGCGCCACGGTGTGCAATACGATCAATGTGATCTTCTGTTGTGATTCAAGTCTGCAGATCAGCGCCGGCAACGACACCACCATTTGCGCGGGAGGTGTGGCGGTACTGGCCGCGAACGGTTGCCCGGGAACCCCCACCTGGTATGCCCTCACCCCCACAGGACCAATACCGGCAGGCCAGGGCCCCATCTTCGATGCGCTTCCCCAGCAAAGCACCTGTTACATGGTGATCTGCTGTGATCCTTTGTATCCGGCCTGCTGCGATACGGACACGGTATGCGTTTTCGTTAATCCGCATCCGGTATTGCAGTGGAACGTCACATATCCTTCACTTTGCAACAACGGAGGTCCCCTCACACTCGACTCCAGCAACATCCAGGTATGGGTGAACAACAACTGGGTACCGCTGGCGGGACAAGGCGGCAGCGGCTTCTTCAGCGGCCCCGGCGTGGCGGGCAATGTCTTCACTCCGCCCGGCATCGGCAGCTGGACCATCTGCTACAACTATACGGACTCATTGGGCTGCAGCGCCACGGTGTGCAATACGATCAATGTGATCTTCTGTTGTGATTCAAGTCTGCAGATCAGCGCCGGCAACGACACCACC
>JAEUTF010000103.1 GCA_016788185.1 Bacteroidia bacterium
CGACGTACGTGACGCGGCGCTCACCGCCCTGGATGAACACTACGACAACGACGATCTGCTTGTCTACTTTAAAAACGCCAGCCAGGACAGTTCTTTTACGGTGATGGAAACAGCTCTGAACGCCGTGGCCAGCCGCGATAAAGAAGAAGCCTTGAAAATGGCGGATGGCTTTGAAGCCAATGATCACAAACGGGTCATGGGGATGTTGAGCCGGCTGTACAGCAGGTTTGGCAACGACGCACAGGCGGCTTACATGAAAAAGGCGCTGGAAGGCAGCAGCGGTTTCAGCACCTATAACCAATTGCAGCAGTACGGCCGCTTTCTTAAACGTTGCAGCGACCAGAAGAACATCACCAGCGGATTGCTGACCATCTACAGCACCGGAAAAACGGCCGGTGAATGGGTGGTACGTCTGGCCGCGGCCCAATCGCTGGCCGAATACGGCAACCACTGCACCGAACAGCTGAAAGTGGCCCGGAAAGCGGCCGACAAAGACAGTGAAGAACGCTGGACTTCCCATCAAGAACTCGCTTCGAAGTACCTCGACGATCTTAAAAAGAACGAGACCAACGAAACGCTGCTGAAAATCTACAACAGTTCCCGGCAATAGTCATGAACAGAACCTTCTACCCCAACAGCCTCGACCGGACGGCGTATGTCATCACCACGATGGTGATTCTGTTGGCGCTTTCTTTACTGGTTCTTTCTGTTCCGGGCATCATCAACGCGGATGAAACGGCCAGAGCCGGCTTACGGAGCGGCGGGATTTTGCTCCTGCTGCTGGCGGCGGTTTTTTACCTGTTTCACCCTTCCGGCTATTTGGTGGAAGGCCAGGACATTCTTGTGAAAAGACCGGCCGGGCTCAAGCGCATTCCAGGCATTGACATCAAAACTGTACGGGTTCCGGAAAAGCAGGAAATTACCCGGCCCATACGTATCCTCGGCAACGGAGGACTTTTCGGCTATACCGGACGTTACTACACCTCTTCCCTTGGAAAAATGATCTGGTACTGCAGCCGCAGGTCCGGGTATATTCTGATCGAAAGGAAGGAGTCGATTCCGGTGATGATCAGCCCGGACCGGGGCGAAGAATTTGTGAAGGAATACTATGCCTGATGCGTACCCTGTTTTACGCCCTCTTTTCAGATAAAGAAGTAATTGTAGGCCCAGCTGCCGAGCAGCAGCAGAAACATCAGTTCCATGATCCATATCTTTTTTCCTGAGAGAAAATAATAGGTCAGATACACGGACAATGGCAGGGCCAGGCTGCTGAAGCGAAAAAGCAACTCATCTCTTGAAACCAGTACGGAGAGCAGGCAAAGCGGGATCATGATCACCAGCAATTGCTGAATCAGGCGCGCCTTGGTGACATTCTTAAAATAATTGGTTTGAAGCCGTAAGAGCGATAACACAAAGAGGATACCCACGAAAATAATGCTCAGGGTGTATTTTACATTAAAGAAATGACTGAGATCGATCTGCCGCTTGATCCCCGAAACAAAAACCCGTTCATAAAAGGGCATCAGTTCATCGTTCAGGAAATAATAGAGGAAGGCGAAGAAAAAAGGAAGAAAAAGCCCCATCAGACCAACGGTCCACTCCCTCCACGAGAAGGGGCGAAGGATGATCATGCACATGAAATACAGGAGAAAGAGAACGATGGCCGGCAGGTAGAAAAGCGCAGCCAGTGAAAGCAGGAAAGCGCTGTCGAAGGCCGGTGCCAGGGGGGCAGGGTTCTTATACAGCGAAAATATTTTATCGAACACAAAAATCAGGATACTGTTTACGAACAGCAGGGGATGAATCCAGAGGAAAGGCGGCAGCAGGCCGGCCAGAACCAGGTACATCAGCGCCGGCAGCCAGGATTGCCTGAACAGGACTTCGTGTTTGTTTAAAACCAGGTTCAAATGAATCGCCTGGCTGCTCAAAAGAAGGAAGCCCAGCACTATGCCGGCCCAGTCCGGCAAAAGGCCCAGCAGCATTAACAACAGATCGTACAAGGGCATGCCATTGGCCTCAACTACATCGTAACTTACTGATTTTGAAACTATCCACATGATAGCGGAAATCACCACCAAAAGGATGAGCGGCAAGAGGCGGGTCGTTCTGAAAATGCGGATAAACATTCAGCGGCTTTGTTCGGGTAGAATTTTAACTAAATTTGCGACAAATTAAATGAAAATATGACCGCCATCTTCAACGGCATTGCGAAAGCCGCCGAATCCCTCTTCTCCATCCTGCCACCCATTGGTCATCTGACGAACTGGATGTTTGGTATCCTCATTACGGTGGGAACG
>JAEUTF010000171.1 GCA_016788185.1 Bacteroidia bacterium
GTGATGCACCCTAAACATCCATCAGGGGCAGGCACAATCAAATTCATTCACCAGGTCGATGACCGTGATGACAGACGGTCTCGAATCGCAGTTCCCGACGACGACGCGTACTTTTTGGCGGTCGTGCGTGATCCCTTCCACCGCATAGCTGGGACAGGGCTTTGCCTTCAGATCGCTTTTGTGGTAGTTGATGGTGCCGTCGCGTAAAATTTCCATCACTTCCGTTTCATCTATCATCCGGCAGTCCATCCGGCAGCGTGCATGTTTGGTATAATACGGTTTACGATGCCGGAAGGCGAGCTCACGGCGGTCCTGCCTCCCGCTGGTACCGGCCTCCTGCGAAGGCTCCTTCCTGAAAAAGAGCAGGTACACTGCGATGAAGCCGAGGAGCACCAGCAGGGATACAATTTCTTTTCTGCGTTTTGTAGGCATGCATCTTTCT
Organism: Bacteroidia bacterium; assembly: GCA_016788185.1. Lineage (GTDB taxonomy): Bacteria > Bacteroidota > Bacteroidia > AKYH767-A > OLB10 > JAJTFW01. The sequence goes on from JAEUTF010000171.1 coordinate 443, forward strand.
TCACTTCAGCCCGGAGTTCAGATCGCGGATAAACCTCCTGAGCGGCCGTGGCAGGGCTGTACATTGCTGAGCGGGGCGCAAGACGATGGGCGGCAGGCTTTATAAACAGCCTGTGCGTCCTCCGTCAACCGGCACATTGATGCCGGTGATGTACGAAGCGGCCGGGCTGGCCAGAAAGGCGATGGCGTTGGCAATTTCCGCCGGCTCCGCGAAACGTCCCATCGGGATCTCGCTTTCCATCTCGTTGATGATTTCGTTTTCGGGTTCTCCGGAGTTCCTGGATTTGTTTTCAATGATACTTTTCAGGCGTTGCGTATGGGTGGCTCCGGGCAATACATTGTTTACCGTAATGCCAAATCCCGCCACTTCAGTGGCCAGGGTCTTCGACCAGTTGGCTACTGCGGCGCGTACGGTGTTGGATACGCCCAGCCCTTTAAGAGGCTGCTTCACCGAGGTGCTGATGACATTGATGATGCGTCCGTATTTTTCCTTCTTCATGCCTTCCAGCAGCGCCTGCACCAAAATGTGGTTGCAGAGCAGGTGATTTGAAAAGGCCGTCACAAATTCTTCCGTTTTGGCCTTGCAGATGAGTCCGCCGTGAGGACCTCCGGTATTGTTCACCAGGATGTGCACCGGCTCATGGCTTCGAACCAGCGATTCCACCCGGGTCCGGAGTTGATTCGGCTCGCTGTAGTCGGCCACGAGGTACTGGTGGTTCTGGCCCTCCTGCCGCTCGAGGCCGGCGAGGACTTCACGCAGTTTCTCTTCGTTGCGTGCCAGCAGGATCACATGGGCGCCCAGGCGGGCAAGTTCTTCGGCCGCTGCACGTCCGATGCCCTGTGTGCTTCCGCATACCAGCGCGGTTTTATTTTTGAGGTTCAGGTCCATAGCAGGACGAAGATAAATGTTCGCCGCCTGCAGCCGTTCTGCAATTCCTGAAAACTCTGTATTTTAGGAGGAAATTTACCAGCATGTCCGTTACCGCCCCCTTCAATCTGAAAAAGTGGATCGATGAAAACCGTCATTTGCTCAAGCCTCCCGTAGGCAACCAGCAGGTGTACAAGGCCAACGATGACTTCATCGTCATGGTGGTAGGGGGGCCAAACTCCAGAAAGGACTATCACTGGGAGGAAGCGGAAGAATTGTTTTATCAGCTCGAAGGCGATATCACCGTAAAGATCATCGACGAAGGGGTGCAGAAAGACATTCACATCCGGGAAGGGGAGATGTGGCTGCTGCCCAAATGTGTGCCGCACTCGCCGCAGCGCGGGCCGAATACCATCGGCCTGGTGATTGAACGCTATCGCGATCCGCAGGAGAAAGATGCCTGCATGTGGTTTTGTGAAAGCTGCAGCCACAAGTTGTACGAGGAATTTTTCACGCTGGAGGATATCGTGAACCAGTTGCCGCAGGTGATGAATAAATTTTATGCCTCAGCGGATCTGCGTACCTGCAAAAAGTGCGGGTCGGTGATGGAGCCGCCGAAACCGGCTATTTGATTTTTAATTTCTCGATTTTAATGTGACTCCTGATCCAGCGCGGCAGGATGATGGCGCCGATGAAAAGATAGGGGTAGTAACTCAGCATGCGCCAAAGGATGCTGAGCGTGGGAGCCAGTCCTTTCGAAATAAACTCGCCGAGGAAATCCGTGAACATGTATTCAGCCAGACCGCTGCCGCCGGGCGTCGGGCTCAGCAGGATGATGATGCCCATGATCACCTGCTTGCCGTACACCACAAAATCGTGGATTTCCGCTTTGCCGTGGAAGGCGTGGATGATGCAGTTCACGATGGAATACCGGGCGGTCCAGGAAACAAAAGTGGTACCCAGCGACCAGAGCCAGTAACTGCGATCCTTGTTTTTTAAACCGTTGGAGGCGATCACCAGTTGTTCGCCGGTTTCAATGGCGCCCTCTTTCCAGCGGCGGAGCAGGGGAGCGGAAAACATGCTGATGAGCAGCTTTTTTACAAAATGCGGATTGACGAAGAGCGCATAGGCGACAAACAGCTTGTAGGCGAGGATTAAAAAGTACACGGTCCAGAAGGTGTAAAAAATGCTGTTCCCCAACGTGGTGTTGAGATGTATTCCCGAGAAGAGCGCGTCCTTGCTGGCGATGAAATACACCAGCGGAGCCATAACGGCGAGGAATATACCATCCAGGAAAGAGGAGTTCATGATGGCCGTGATGCTCTTCCCCATGTGAATGCCTTCGCGGTTGAGAATGAGGATGGCGAACAGGAATCCTCCGCCGATCATGCCCGGCGCAAGGGCGGAGCTGAACTCCCAGAGCATGATCACGATGAAGGCGCGTTTCCAGTCGAGGTGATTGTCGGTCAGCACGCGGATCCGCACCATGTAGGCCCAGTCGCGGATCACCACCGATACCACGGCCAGGAAAAACCAGAACGAGGAATTCATGTTCCATTCCACCGCCCGGAAGGCGTCGGCGTCGAAGTCTTTCAGGAAGAGCCATGCCGCCACGCCGAGGCCGATCAGTACCGGCCAGAGAATCCGCTTCGGTGAAAAGTGTTTCAGTAACTCCTTGGCATCAGTCTGCATCCTCTTCTGAAGGGGCTTGGTTTCCGGGAGCAGCTTCGGGGGTGCTGATCACAAAATTGTTAAAGCCTTCACCCATGAAGATGAGTAAGGTTCTGTTCTGCAGAAGTTCAAGCAATGCCAGGAAGGTAAATACCGCGTGCAGCCGCGAGGTGCAGTCTTCAAAGAGTTCGGCGAAGTTGGCCTGGGGCTTTTTCATCAGCCGGGTCTGGATGTAGTCCTTCTGGCTGTCGATGGAATAGGGATACTGAACGATGGTATGGATGACCTTGTTCTGATTCTCATCAAAACGGGCCATCACTTTTTCAAAAGTGGCGATGAGCCTGTACAGGGTCAGCTGGTTGAGCTCGCCGGCATATCCTGCATCCGAGGTGTTCACCATTTTGGCGAGTTCCTGCTGCAGGTTGCCGCGCTGAAAGCGCATGAGGCGCTCGTCTTCCATGGCGCGGAGGTCTTCGGCGGCGGCCTTGAACTGCTTGTAATCGAGCAGCTGCTGTACCAGGTCCTGGCGCGGGTCGATCTCATTGCCCTCCTCGTCTTTTTCATAGCGGGGCAGGAGCAGCCTGGCCTTGATGCGCATCAGGGTGGCGGCCACCAGGATGAATTCACTGGCCAGCTCGATGTTCATCGACTGCATCTGGTGCATGTAATCGAAGAAATCATTGGTGATGCGCGCAATGGGGATATCGTGAATGTCCAGTTCATCCCGTTCTATGAAAAAGAGGAGCAGATCGAAGGGGCCTTCAAACTGGGGTAATTTTATTTCGAAACTTTCACTCACGGATCACAGGGGCTTCAGGTATCAAATTTCAGCTTTTTTGCCCTTGTAAACAAAGCACAAGGCTTAAATTGCTGAGGCAGACATGGTAATCCTGAGCGGGAGGCTGTAAAAGGAAGAAAAATCAGGTGAAAATAAAAAAGGCTGCTCCCGGAGGAACAGCCTTTTTGTTATGCAAGCCTCAGGGCTTAGAAATAGAAGTTCAGGATGATGGAACCACCGGCGTTGTCGGTGTCGATGCTGAAGGTGCTTGATTTTCCGGTTTTAGCAGAATCGCTGCCACCTGTTCCGTCAGCAACAGTCACTTCGCCTTCGCCTTGTGAGCCCAGGCCAATGCCCCAGCCGAATTCACCGGCAACTGACATTTTCGGAGCGAAGAAATATTCAGCACCGATGAAACCGCGGATACCGAATTCGAAAGTACCACCTTGCTTGTCTTCCAGTGTTTCACCGGCAGGAGCATCGCCTTCGTACGTGAATTCAGTTTTGCCGCTTCCGAGGCCGATACCTACTTCACCGCCATAGAAACCACGCAGACGACCTTTGCCACGGTATTTCTGGATACCACCGGCCAGGTTGATGTTCATGGCAGAAGTTTTTGTTTCAGACAGTTCGCCGTCCTGAGGATCAGCTTCTGTTTGTTTGCTGGAGGTCATACCCAAACGGATACCAACACGGATCGCCGTGTTTGCATCTTTCATCAGTTTACCGTTAATTACATTCTCAGAAGAAGGCCAGTCAAATGAAGGAGCGTCGTTGTTGCCGTTCATAAGGTTGCCGAAGTACTCTAAAGTAGAGTTTGCGCCGATACCAATGCTCCAGTCTCCGGACTCAGGAAGGATTGGAGTTCCTTTTTTAGACATCATGTCTTGTGCTGAAGCAGCAGCACCGATAAACATTGCTAAGATGAGTAAGCTCTTTTTCATTGCTTTTATAGTTAAGGTTGGGTGCAAATTTATTGTCAATTCTCTCACTATTCCAAAAATTCATGATTTTAATGAACAAATTACTGTTTATAAGCCCGTTGCGATGCCTTAAAAAGCGCCGTTTTTGCGTTTTTCAGGCTGATTCAGGTCAATTTTTTTGCAAAAATCAGTCCTTGGGGAGCATTGCGTAGATTCAGACCGTTATTTTAACCGTTAGTATTGGCCGGCGCCGGCGGTCATCCGGTGCCGGATTTTAACCCATGGTGCCGGCCGGCCGGCGGTTGGCGGCATGCGTTTTTTTCAATATGAACCATGTTTCATGACCTCCGTAAAGCAGAGAATCGCATGGGCGGACTTATTTTCTTTCCTTTTCAGAGATCCCGGCCACATCCTTCACCTCTTCTTTGAGGCTTTTGGCAAGGACGGGAAATACCCGCTCCGCAATCTCCGTATCACGGTTGGAGCCGGAAGGAAAGAAATCCATGAGGAAGTTGCCGCGATACTGCCTTCCATCGGCTTTCAGGATGGAGTAATGGATCAGCAGTTCACGGCGGTAAATTTTATTGGCAATATCAATGCATGAATTGTAATTGGTTTTTATTTCAAACTGGTTGATGGCGACAATCCATTCCGCCTGGTGGAGTTCGCAGAGTTGACGCAGCCAGGCCGTATCGCGTATTTCCGCCTGCATGAATCGGGCATCGCCGCGGGTGCTGATGCTCTGCGGCGCGGTGTGCGGATCGGGGTGTAGCCCGGAGGCTTTGCCTTCCTTTCTTTTGTCATGATCCGCTGTACGCCGGGGACCTACCGGATGGGCATAGCTGTAGGCCACCCGGGCATAAAAATTTTCAAGCCTGCTTCTGCCCGCCGTCGTGGTGTCCTGCAGCAGGCTGTGGCAGGGACCCAGGTCTTCCAGCTCGGCCTGAATCTTTAAATCAAGAACTCTCCTGAAATACTGCCGGTAGGCGTCCGGAGTTTGATGGGTCTGCGCCATGATGTCGCGTTCGGCATCACTCAGGTAAAACTCAGGCTGAAAAGGTACCAGCAGGATGGAGGTATTGGTGACACCCTGTTGCCCAAAAGCCTGCAGCAGACCGGTGCACCACAGCAGGAGCAGCGCCAGCGTGTTCTTCATGAGTCAAAAGTAAGCGACCCCGCCGCTGAAATGAGGCGGCCCGGCAGCAGATGTTAACAGGCCTTGTTGAATAAGCCGGCGATGATGCGTTGTACACAGAACCGGCTATAAAATGAACGCTAATTCAGGATGTGTTTCCAGACATCGTTGCCCAGGGCAAAGATCAGCAGGGCCATCAAAATCACCATGCCCACCACCTGCGCTCTTTCCATCACCTTGTCGCTCAGTTTCACCCGGAACACACTTTCTATAAGCAGAAAGATTACATGTCCCCCGTCGAGGGCCGGTATGGGCAGCATGTTCATGAAGGCCAGCACCATCGAGAGCAGACCGGTAATGGCCCAGAAGCGGGCCCAGTCCCATACGCCTCCGTAAATGGTGGCAATGCCAATCGGCCCCTGAACGGAATCGGAGGCCTTCTCTTCGCCGGTGAATATTTTACCCAGCCCCTTGGCATTGGAAACAAGGGCTTCCACGGCGTCGCCCGTACCGAATGAAAGTGCGTTAGCCAGGGTATAGGGTTGCAGCGTATAGGCGGGATTTTTCGCCGGAGCCACATCGTAGGAAATGCCGATGGTGCCTTTGGCGCTGACCGCACTGGTGACCTGAAGCATGGTCTGTCCGCGGAGGATGGACAAAGTCACGGTTTTGTTTTTGAGGGCGCTGACTTTGCTGACCAGGTCGTCGTTGTTCGTAATGCCTTCGCCGTTAATGGCCGTGATTTTATCACCGGTTTTGATGCCGGCTTTGTCCGCGGGATCCCCCGGGCTCACAGTGCCGACTTCGTAGTGCAGGGGACCGTAGCCGATGAAACTCCAGCGGCCGGCTGTGCCTACCTTGCGGTAAAAATTATCCGGCACTTCCACTTCCAGGGTGCTGTTGTTCCGCTCCACGGAGAGGGTGGCGCCGAAGAGTACGCGCGAGGAAAGCAGGTCGTCAAAACGTTCTACCTTTTCGCCGTTGATGGCGATGATTTTGTCGCCGTTCTGCAGGCCGATTTCCTGGCCCAGTTTATAGCTGTAAATGCCCTGGCCCTGGTTGACCTGGTCATTGGGAAGGTATTCGCCTTTGAACTGAAGCAGGTTAAAACTGAAGATGGCAATGCCCAGGATCACGTTCATGGTGACCCCGGCAATCATCACGATCAGCCTCTGCCAGGCCGGTTTGGCTCTGAATTCCCAGGGCTGAGCTTCGCTGGCCATCTGGTCGGTGTCCAGGCTTTCGTCAATCATGCCGGCAATCTTCACATAACCTCCCAGCGGAAGCCAGCCGATGCCGTACTCGGTCTCGCCCTTTTTAAAACTGAAGAGTTTCACGCCCCAGGCGTCGAAAAAGAGGTAAAATTTCTCCACTTTGATACCGAAAGCCCTGGCGGCCAAAAAGTGACCGAGTTCGTGGAGGGTGACAAGTATTGAGAGACCCAGAATCAACTGGGCAGCCATGATAAGTCCTTGCATTAATTGGTGATTATGGGATTGATTTGGGATGACAAAGGTACGAATATCAGTCCTTGAAGGGGCCCCGGTTCAGGAATATGCCGGGCCCGCAGGAAACAAGCAATACGGAAAACCGGCCAAGTGGTTGCGAAGCAAGGCTCTTATTTTTAATTGACAGTCAGTACTTTATACCCACTGGCGGATCTGTTGCTGGGCCAAACGCCGGGCCTCCGCATCGGTTTGACGGTAATCGTCGAGGGTGCAATTCTGAAGGGGCGGTACTGATAGCATGGCCGCTTCGATGACTTCGGCGATCTGCAAAAAGCCGATTTCATCGTTCAGGAAGGCGGCCACCGCCACTTCGTTGGCGGCGTTCATTGCGCAGGGCATATTGCCTCCCTCCGCCATGGCCTTGCGGGCCAGTGCCAGGCAATGAAATGTTTCTTCGTCGGGCGCTTCAAAACTGAGGGTAGGGAACTGACTGAAACTGAAGCGGGGGAAATCGGATTCCAGTCGCTGAGGATAGGCCAGGGCATATTGAATCGGCAGTTTCATATCGGGCAGACCCATCTGGGCCTTCATGCTGCCATCGCGAAATTGTACGATGCTGTGAATGATGGATTGCGGGTGCACGATCACCTCTATTTCAGCGGGCTGCAGGTCAAACAGCCATTTGGCTTCGATCATCTCCAGGCCTTTGTTCATGAGGGTGGAGGAGTCGATGGTGATTTTGGCGCCCATGCTCCAGTTGGGATGTTTCAGCGCCTGGGCTTTGGTGATGTTTTCCAGGTCTTTTCTTTTGCGGCCGCGGAAGGGGCCTCCCGATGCCGTGAGGATGATTTTCTCGATCGGATTGTGCATCTCACCCGCCAGGCATTGAAAAATGGCGCTGTGTTCGGAGTCGACCGGGTAAATGCTGACTTTGTTATCGAGGGCCAGCCGGGTGATGAGGTCGCCGGCCACCACCAGGGTTTCTTTGTTGGCCAGCGCGATGTTTTTTCTATTGCGGATGGCGGCCAGGGTGGGCTCGAGGCCGGCAAATCCTACCATGGCCGTCAGCACGAGGTGAATGCTGTCCATGCTCATCAGCTGGGCGATCGATTCCGGACCGCCGAATACTTTAATGTCCTGATCAGCGAGTGCCGCTTTCACTTCCGGCAGGCGCTTGTGGTCGCTGATGACCACCGCGTTGGGTTTGAAAAACCGGGCCTGCTCAATGAGCAGCCCGGCATTGCTGTGTGCTGTCAGCACTTCTGCGCGAAACTGTTCGGGCTGTGCGCGAATGACCTCCAGGGCCTGTGTGCCGATGGA
>JAEUTF010000196.1 GCA_016788185.1 Bacteroidia bacterium
AGGGGATACCGGAAGCGTGGCAGAAAGTAAGTGGGAATTCCTTCGTAGGAGGTCCACTCATGCAAGGGCACGTCCAGCCGCGTGTGGCCATGGTCGTCGGTGCTGAGCAGGCAGGCGTCCACACCGGAGTGGCGGAGCGCCCTCACCATGTTCAGCGTGATGGGCGTAGGTCCTCCTTTGGAAGCCGAAAGGGAAGGGATGACATGCAGAACTTTCACAGAAAAGCCATGTCAAAGGGTTAAAACAAGGCGTGATAGGCTCTCTTGAAATACTGGCCGAGTTTGCGCAGTGGTTTCATCAGCATCGTGCTCATCCTGGGCTTGAGTCCGTTTAACTTCCAGGCCATTTTATCTTCGAGGTTGGCTTTCAGCTTGACAAAAAAGCTCACATTGCTGACCCCGCCCATCCGCATCTTTACGATGACTTCTGGGAGGTAGGCCAGTTTGATCCGGTTTTTGTGAATCAGGCGCAGCATCAGCTCGTAGTCGGCGGATAATTTCAGTTCGGTGTTGAAGCCGCCGAATTTTTCATAGCATTCTTTTTTTACGAAGAACGTGGGATGAGGAGGCATCCAGCCTTTAAGAAAATCTCCTTCCTCATACTTTCCCGACTCCCAGGTACGCATGACCTTTTGGGTATCGTTGCGGTTGACAAACACAAGGTCTGCATACACACCTTCGGCTTCGGGGTTGTTGCGGAAGGTATCGGCTACATGGCGGATGACCTGCGGGTGTGCATACAAATCGTCGGAATGCAGCATGCCGATGACATCGCCCGTGGCATGCCGGATGCCTTTGTTCAGGGCATCGTACAGTCCTTTGTCTTTTTCGGAAACGATCTTTGAAATTTTATCGCGGTACTTCTCCGCAATCTGCAGCGTGGAATCTTTCGATTTGCCATCGATGATCAGGTATTCGACATCCGGATAATCCTGCATCACCACCGACCGGATGGTGTCTTCAACGGTCGCGGCGCTGTTGTAGGTGATGGTGATAATCGTGATTTTCATGGCTGGTTTCGGTAATTTATTCGGCAATGGAGCGTTCACGGATTTTGACCGCGGGATTCCCTTTATACAGGGAATAGGCCTCCAGGGTTTCCGTCGCCACCGATTGTACGGTGAGGATGGCATGCGAGCGGAGCGTCACCCCCGGACAAACCACCGAGAGAGCACCTACCCAGGCTCCATCCTCCAGGGTGATGGGTTTGACAAGGAGGTCGAAACCCGATTTCTTGTAATTGTGGTTGCCGCAAAGCAGCATGGCGCCCTGGCTGAGGCAGCAGTGGTTGCCAAGGCTCACCTGCGCCAGGTTGTCGATCCAGACTTTTTCCCCGATCCAGCAATGGTCGCCCACGTTCAGCAGCCAGGGATACTTGATGTTGACCGAGGGTTTGATCACCACGCCTTTCCCGATTTTGGCACCGAACAGGCGGAGGAGAAAGACCTTTAATCCGCTAAAGGGATTCAGCGGATTGATAAAGAACAGCGCATTGACCAGGTACCAAAGCAGGCGCGTCAGCGGACCTCTTCCGGGTTTATACCAGCTGTTATCGTAGGTTGAAAGATCGGTTTTTACCATATCACTCCTTTTTCATGAGAACAGTGCGCGGTGCTGTTGCAGAGATTCGGATTGGTTGATGACACGGTCGGCGTAAGCGATGGCAGAGCGGCACCAGGTATCGTATTCCGCCTGATCCATCCGGATCACATGTTCCAGGGCTTCTGCAATCTTTTTTTCGTCACGCAGCGGTATATCCCAGCCGGCACGGGCTTTTTCCAGGCCCTTCCAGGGTGTCTGGTCGCTGATGAAGGCCAGGCAGCCCGCCGCCATGCTTTCGATGATGGAATGGCCGAAATTTTCATTAAAAGTAAGCAGGAAACTGACATGGTATTGCTGGAGGGTTTCTTCCACCTTTTCGTTGGGCAGTGCGCCTTTGTAGAGTACCCGTACATGCGAAGGCATGCTTTTGATGAGTTCCTCACAGCACCGCCAGTACTCCATGTCTTCCACTGGTCCGTAAATATCGAACTCGATCTCCAGTCCCTGTCGCGCCTGCCGCAGCAGCTGCAGCGTGCCTTCCAGGTTTTTCTTGTAGGAGATTCTGGATAGAAAAACCGCTTTTATCCATCCCGGTTTTTTTACCCTTTGATTGAAAACCAGGCTGCGGCTCTTGCTGAGGTTCAGTGCCACGCTGACATTCGCATTCTTCCCGAAAACTTTCCTGATTTCCTTTTCTTCTTCCACCGAGGAAGCATGCCAGCGAATATTCCTGCACAGTCCGCTGATTTTGGACCACAGCAGGAAAAGTTTTTTTTTGGTGCCTTTGATCTTTAAGGCTCCAGCTCCCAGCATGCCCCTGGGGGCCAGAATCACTTTCCGGACCGGGAAATGACGCTTGCGTACCAGCAAGGGATAAATGGTGAATACTTTTGAAAAAACGGAGTTCAGGTAGATAAAGTCGGCTCTTTCCTCGCGTATTATGCTCTCAATTTCCTTGTAATTTCTTTTTTCCGCAGGGAGGTACAGGACATCGCAGCCATCCGGTCCTTTCGTCCATTCTCCTTTCTTTATACCGGCATAGGGTTTTTCCTCGTGCAGATCCGTGTCGGAAGTGACGATGCGGAAATCATATTCGTCCCGCAGCTGGCTGACCATGTTGGCCACCGAACGGATGGGTCCGCCCGCCTTGTATCCGGGCAGGTACCAGTCCACAAACACCAGTATTTTCTTCTTCCTGTTCACGCTGTAAAGATCAGGAATTGATCCGGTTCTTTTCCATCCAGTTTTCCAATACCGTGGCCAGCCACATGTCCAGCCAGCGCACCTGTTTATCGCCTTTCTGGAACCTCGTCCAGGAATTCAGAAGGTAGTCGCCCTGAATGAAATCACGTTTTGCCAGGTGGCGGATGTGCTCATCGCAAAGCGGACGTAGTTCTTTTTTCAGCCACAGGGCCCAGGGGAAAACAAATCCCATTTTTTTACGGTGCACCACCTCGTCCGGAAGCAGGTCGCCGAGGCTGTCGACGAGCAGTTTTTTCGGGAACAGCGGTTTTTTGAAGGCGTCGGAGATCCCCAACACATATTCAACCAGTTTGTAATCCAGAAAGGGCACGCGTACCTCGAGGGCTACCGCCATGCTCATCTGATCCGTATCGCGCAGCAGTACATTCTGCATGTAGGTGGTGATTTCTGCCACGCTCACCTGGCTTAATAACGGCAAGGCCTTTCCGCCATCCTGCAACTCCGTGTCGAGGATGTGCCGGATGGCATCCCGGCCGGAGGGAGGAGTGCGCAGCAGGGCTCTGACATATCCCGGAAGCCCCACCTGCCGCGAGAGCGGGAAGGTGTTGCGCAGACTGCCATCGGCGAGCCCGAGTACCTGTGCGGCTTTCGCCGCCGAAGTATCTTTCTTTACATTCATGTAGGCCGATCCGGCCATTTGCCGGAGAAAGCGTGGAATGGAATACAGCCAGGCCTGCTGCTGCAGCTGAAGACTCCTGTTAAAAACGGGATATCCGGCAAAGAGCTCGTCGCCGCCAAGTCCCGACAGGGCCATGGTGATGCCCGCCTTCCGGGTGATTTTGGATACGGTATAGGAGTTGGGGCCGTCGCCGCTGGGATGGTCGAGGGAGGAGAGCGCTTCCGGAAGTTCCCGCAGAAAATCCTCGGGTCCGAGACGGAATTCGTGGTGATCGGTGCCGAATCTTTCAGCGATCATCCGGGCGTAACGGGCTTCACTGAATTCTTCTTCATCGAAGACAATGGTGAAGGTTTTCACTTTCTGCGACTGCATCCTGCTCATCAGGCCCACCACGGCGCTGGAGTCAATGCCGCCGCTCAGGAAAGCGCCGAAGGGCACATCGCTGATCAGCCTGCGCTTTACGGAGGCCTGCAGCAAATCATACACATCACCGCACACCTCCTTGTAGCTTTTCCCTTCCGAAGCACGCGAGAAATTTTCCCGCGGCGACCACCAACGCCGGATCGTGATTTCACCACGACGGGCCGTGAGATGATGACCCGGCATCAGCATGAATACATCCTTCACCAGGGTGTTGGGGGCATGAACGGTCTGATAGCTGAAGTATTCCTCCACGGCATCGCGGTTGATGCTGCGTTCCACCAGTCCGGAGTTCAGCAGGCCCCTTATTTCAGAGCAGAAGAGTAGCAGGCCATTTTGGAAATGATAATAAAGCGGCTTGATCCCGAGCCGGTCGCGGGCAATGAACAGTTCCTTTTGTTCGCGGTCCCAGATAGCCAATGCAAACATGCCGTTGAAGCGGTGAAGGCATTCCTTGCCCCACTTCAGGTAGGCGGCAAGGATCACTTCCGTATCGCTTTGCGTTTTGAATGGATACTCGCTGAGCTCCTCCCGTATTTCCTGGAAATTAAAAATCTCGCCGTTGAAAACAATGCTCAGGCGCTGATGCTGGTCGTGCATGGGCTGATGTCCCGCGGGACTCAGGTCCAGGATGGCCAGCCGGCGGTGGCCGAGCAAAACTTCTTCTCCGGTCAGGGTGCCCTGGTCATCCGGTCCGCGGTGCGCGATGCTGTCATTCATCTGCTCCAGGCGATGCGCGGCATCATCAGGCAGCCGCAATCCGTACATTCCGCTTATTCCGCACATATTATTTTTTGTTGATCAGGGTCCAAACGGTGCTCGCCCAGGTGGAGGGCGTAATCCGGTCTGACAGTGTTATACTGTGCTGACCCATGGCATACAATTCCGCGTCGCTGTGCCCGATGATTTTCAGGAGCGCATGGCTGACCGATTCCCGGCTTTTGGGCCGTGTGTAATATCCGTTTTTACCTTCTTCGAGAAAGGCGGTGGCGGCGCTGGTCAGGGTGCTGCAAACCATCGGAAATCCGGCGGCGGCAAACTCATGCACCACCACGCCCCAGTGTTCATAATGGGCCGGCAGGATGAAGACTCCGCATTGTTCGAGGTAAGGATACAATTGATCGGGCTGTACAAATCCGATGTTTTTTACAGCCGGATGCACGGGGAATTCGGATTCCAGTTCCCCTTTGCCCAGGCACCAGAGTTCCCAGCCACCGCGTTGTTCTTCGCTGAGTCCGGTGAAGGCCGTCCACAATTCGCGGATGCCCTTTAGCTCAGTGTACCGCCCTACATAAATGAAGCGGTGAGGAAAAGCTTTCTCCTTGACGGCTTTCGACCGTTCGGCATAAGAGTGAAAAAGCGCGGTATCGGCCGAATACATGCCGGTGAGGAGCCGCTCTCCGGTAAAGCCCAGTTTGCGGGCATACCTGGCGTTAGGTTCTCCCGGCACCCAGCAATGGCTGAAATGACGCGGCAGATACAGGGGGCCCAGCAGGGTGGCCATCCGCTGCCGGACGGTTCCCAGCCAGGGGTTGTCGAGGCTGAGAATGACAGGTACCTTTTTCTTCAGATGACGGGCCACCGCGAGGTAGCCTTTGTCGGCCCAGCCGCTCACAAACACAAAATCGGGATTGATGTCTTCGGTGAGCGCGATCAGTTCTTCCGTACTCATCGACCGGCGCTCATAGACATGAATCGCAGCGCTGAACGTTATTTCGAAGGGCGCCACCTTCACCACAGGGTAACGTACCAGGTGTACTTCCAGAGGATATTGTTTGACCAGTTCCTCCAGGCAGGCCTGCACGTATCCTGCCAGTTCAAAGTACAGGAACAGGGCTTTCTTTCGGGTCGCTGGAGGGTTTGGCATATTGCAGTAAAGAAATGATCAGAAGGGCGATGACGGTAAAGGGATTCAAGGAGGCCTGAAACCAGGCTTCAAAGGTGATGGAGAACATGATGGCGAACATGGCCGGAAAGGCCAGGTGATTGTTTCTGGCCGCTTTGAAAAAGGCATGGAAGAAGCCAAACAGGTAAAAACACAAGCCCACGATGCCGGTATTGAGCCACACGGCCAGGTAGGTATTGTGCACCCCGCCCTGGTGGCCCAGCATGTTAAGCCAGTCCTTGTTCTTCTCAAACAGCCATTCCTCAAAGGCGAAACCCCGGCCCAGCATGAAATAGTATTTCTGAATCTGGCTCCAGGCGAAATTCCAGGCGATGAGTCGTCCGGATCCGTCGTCCAGGTGTTTCACACGGAAATAATTGGCCAGTCCCAGGTTGGTGATGATGACAGGCAGATTTTCATTGATCACCTGGTACAGCATGGCGGTAATGATGACCGTTACAAATCCGATCCAGGGTGAAATCTTATAGAACCTGGAGAACACCAGGAAGATCATGATGGAAAAGATGGCGTTTCGCGAACTGGCCATCAGCACCGACAGTAACAGGGATCCGTAAATGATAATCTTATCAAGCGGAGACAGCATGTTCGGGTACCGGTCGCTGGAAATATAGATCAGCATAAAGATCAGAGTGCTGAACAAACCAACGCCGTTGGGGTTACCCAGCAATCCGTTGTAGCGTCCTTCCAGATAGGTCCAGTCGGGCGGCAACATGAAGCGCATGGCGAAGGCAATGAGGTAAAGCGTGGTGGCCAGCCAGATGATCTTCTTCAGAAATACCTCTCCTTCCACATCCAGCTGTCGCAGAAAATAATTGGGTATGATGGCCACCATCAGAAAGAAGGAAAGCGTTTTCTGAAACGAAAGCATCGGGGTGGGGTGACGGCTGCAAAGCAGAAAGGCCAGTACGAAAAAAGGAATGAAGGCATAATAGAGTTTGCTGCGGGTGGGGAAGTTGGCGGGATTCAGAAAAAAAATGGCGCTGGCCGTGAGCAGGGCCAGGTCCTTGCCCTTGGTGGCGAAGCTGAATTCCCAGTGGCGGTTGTCCGACAGGTAACAGATGAGAATGAGCGAGGCCAGAATTTCGGTGTAATAGCCTTTGTTGCGGTAGAGGAGCATTGCGCCGGGCACCAGTCCCATGGCCGTTACATCCACCATGATGCCCACGATCACCCAGATGAAACTGATGGCGATAAACTGATAATTCTCCCTGATATACCGGATCATGATTGCGCCCTGAAAGTATCAAATAATTCAAGATGCATCTGCGCCACGCGTGGCCAGGTGAATTTTTCCTGCACTTTTTGATAGGAGCAATCGGCGAGTGCCAGCCGTTCTTCCGGCTGCAGCTGGTAAAAACGCTGGATGGCCCACTTCAGGGCACGCACATTGTCTTTTTCGATCAGGAAGCCGTTGTCGGAGTTCACCAGCTCTGCCGTGGCACCTGTGTCGCTCACAATCACCGGCATGGCGGCGGCCATGGCTTCCAGCACCACCGTGGGCATGCCTTCAAAGCGCGTGGGAAATACAAAGAGGTCGTTGCTTCGGTAAAGCGCGTTGAGGGTATCATCGTCGGCAAATCCAACGAAGTTTACATTGTCGAAATTGTATTCGTGGCGGTACTGTTCATACAGCGGGCCCTTGCCCACCAGATTGAATTGTAAACGGTGCTGGTACCCTTCGTTGTTGAGCTGGCGTACGGCCTCCATCAGAAGGTTGATGCCTTTGTTAAAGGCAAATCGTCCGACAAAAAGCAATTCCAGCCGATCCTTGGCGAATGTTCTTTCGGGCTTCGGGCCCGGGTTCACGGCATTGGGCAGGACAGCGATTTTGGAAGGAGTACTGATTTCCTTTTGCAGAATATCGGTGAGCCGGCCACCCAGCGATACCACGCGTGCGGCATGCCTGAACTGGTAACGCTCCATGTAGCGCATCGGAAGTGTTTTCAGTTTTTCAGTCGTGGTGAGACTCTGAAACGGTTCCAGCCCGTGGGGATTGATGATCACCCGGTGTCCCGTTTCAGGAAGTCCGTACAGCACGCTGAAGCCCTGCGCGTAGACCACCGCTTCCGGATGCTCCAGGATGATACGGTGGGTAAGCTTTGAATATTCGTAACACTGTCGGATGTAAAAGCCGTTGAAATCAAAGGGAACCTGGATTTCCTTTATGCGGGTTTCCGCTTTAAAAACCTTTTCGGGATGCGGGTGTACCACGGTGATGTCAAGGACATCTTTCAGGGCCAGTGCTTCGAGCAGGCAGGCCGAATGGCGCTGCATGCCGCCGATAGCATGCGGGAAGATACCGTCGGTAATGAATAAAAGTTGCTGGCGTCCGGTTTTCATTTTGCAATGAGTGTGCGGATTCCTTCGTCAATGCCGATGAGCGGCTGCCAGCCCAGCGATTTCAGCTTGCTTACATCGGCCAGCAAATGCATGCGTTCCACTTTGCGCACCCGTGCGGGATCCACTTCGATTTCCACTTTTTCGCCGAGCTCCCTGGAGAAGGCCTCTACAATTTCGGTGACGGCGTATTCAATGCCTCTTCCGAGGTTGAAGGTGTCTATCCCCTGGTCGATTTTGTTCAGCAGGGTGTGAACAGCATTGGCCATGTCGGAAGTATGAATAAAATCCCGTTTCGGAGTGAGGTTGCCCAGCCGGATGGTCCGTATGCCGCTGTTGATCTGGTTTTGTATTTCAGGAATCAGGTGAGGATTGGTTTCATTGGGGCCGAAGGCATTGAAGAAGCGGCAGACAATGGTGGGGGTGCCGGTCATCAGGTGGAACTCGCGGCAGAGGTGTTCGCCGGTCAGTTTGCTCAGTCCGTAAATATCCAGGGGACCCGTGGGGTGATTTTCGGTGACCGCTTCATCATAGATCGGATATACGGCGGCGGTAGATGCGAAAAAAACCTTTTTCACCCCGTTTTCCCGGCAGGCATTCAGCACGTGCATGGTTCCGTGGATATTGATATCGCTGGATTCGTAAGGGTGCTGGTTGCAGTAGGGGATGAAATGTACCGCGGCCAGGTGTATGACGATATCGGGACGGATGGAGGAAAAGACCTTGTCGATATGCTCTTTATCCAGGATGTCAACCTGGTGGAAATGACTGTCGGGGATATGGATGAATTCCCGCTTGCCGAACGACAGGTTGTCGATGACAAAGATTTCGTGCCCTTCCTTTTGCAGTTTGCTGATGACCGCGCATCCGATAAATCCGGCTCCGCCGGTAACAAGTGTTTTCATGGTTCTTCGCGTAGCTGTAGTCTGTCTGTATTATTGAAGATTGGATAAAAGCTCCCGGTAGTGTCCTGCCTGGGCTTCTTTTGTGAAATTAGCATTGACCAGGCCGATCATCCGTGCACGCACCGCTTCGTCGGTTCCGGTTATTGACGGCAATTCACTGCCGTTAGCGATGAGGCCGCAGTCATTCTTTCTGACAAAATCACTGTAATCCCCGATTTTTTCAGAAATGATCACCGGCAGGCCGGCGCTGAGGTATTCGGCAAACTTGGTGGGCGAGGCCACGCGGTTCGTGATGCTGTCTTCGCGCAGGAGTATGCCCATATCGCAGGCGCTTAATACGCCGGGAACATCGGCATGGTTTACCCATTGCTGCAGAATCTGTCCGGGAAATTCCCGGCTGAGTTTTTCAATGTTTTCCTCTTTTTTCGACAGGAAAATGATTTTGTGCCGCTGGTCGTTTTTCAGGAAAGGCTCGAGGTACCGGTGCAGCGTCGAAAAGGATTGCCAGCCCGCCGTGGAGCCGGCATAGGCCAGTACGGTATCGCCGGCGTCGAGGTTCAGCGATTTCCTGGCGGCTGCCTTCTCCTCGTCCCGCGGAATACGGGGAACAAAATTGCTGTTCAGCGTGCATGGAATCACCACGTGCTGTCCGCTCGAATACCCGTAACGCTCGTGCCAGTAGTCCACCAGCTTTTCGGTGACCGCGATCCTGAAATCACTCTCCATCACGGCGCGGCTTTCAAGGTCGCCGATCGCTTTTTTCCAACTGTCCACCACCTTCACATCGTATTCGCTCCATTCGGCGGCAATGGCGCCCCGGCCGTCGAAGCATACTTTTTTCACCAGCTTGAATTTTCTGGCCTTTAGCGCCATGTTGGCGGCGATGACATTTCTGGCCAGGATGGCTTTCGGGCGCAGAAAGAGGCAGAGCAGACAAAGCGCCAGGCTGTTGAATTTCCAGTAGGTGGCTTTGGGTAGCATCGGAAGGACAATGGCATCAGGCGATTCTTTTTTAATCCTGGTCCTGTTGCTGCGGAAGTCATGCAGGGAAATGAAAGCAAGCAGACGGATGCCGGCCTGCTCTTTCCGGTTTACGTAACGGATCACATCGGCCACCTGGCTGGAAAAAACACCGGAGGGAGGTTCTGCGTACGTAAGGTAAATCAGCATGGCTCTTGAAAATTTTAGTGGATGCTTTGCCGTGGAGGATTCATGATCCGGCTGGCCAGTTCGGCAATCCTGAATCCGAAAACATTGTAAACGGACAGATAGCGACGCGACGTGAAAGGTGTGGGTCGCAGATCTTTGGAACGGGTAATGTATTGCCGGTG